>CALUWU010000033.1 GCA_944324555.1 uncultured Desulfovibrio sp. | reverse complement strand
TCAGCGCTGCTGTCGATGCCCGTAGCTTCCTTCGTCGCAACGGGCACGGCCTGCGGCCGCCATCCGGTCGCTGCCAGCGCGAGAGGGCCCAGCCTTTCCGCAGCAAAGCGAGGAAAGGCGTTCCCGTGGCCCTTCCCCCCAGACCCCCCATCCCTTCCTCAGCGCGCTTTTTCAAAAGAGCGCGGAAGCATGCGGCAAGCATTCTTCAATGGATATGTGCAAAAGCCGTCCGGGATACTCTCCGGGCGGCTTTTTTGGCGGCGGGGTATTTTTTGAGGGGGAAGGAACCCCTTTTGCTCTGCTGTCGATGCCCGTAGCTTCCTTTGTCGCAACGGGCACGGCCTGCGCCCCCCCCGTCGGGTCGTTGCTTGCGGCAAAAAGGGCCCCAGCCTTTCCGCAGCGAAGCGAGGGAAGGCGTTCCCGTAGTCCCCCCTCAAACTCCCCCATCCTCCCCAAAACCCGCGCATTCTTTCCGACAGGCGCGAACGGTTTTCCCAAGGACGAGGGGGCATTGTTTCCGTCAGGTACGGACGAATTTTCGGGGGACGGGGGCGCGAGGAAAGCGGCGGCGCTCCCGAGACGCTGCATCCTCCAGAGAAAAGCGCGCTGGGGAAGGGATGGGGGGCCCGGGGGGAAGTACTGCGGGAACGCCTTTCCGTCGGAAAGGCTGGGCCCTCCCGCGCTAGCGGAGGGGTTTCCCTTCCCCCAAAAATGCGGTGCGTTATTCCGCTTCGGGCAGGGGGCCGAGGGCCTGTTCGAGGGCCTCGCGCACGTCTTCCCAGGAGCGGCAGCGGCAGAGGGCGACGCGAAGCGCCCGCGCGCCGGGGAGATGCTTGACGTAACGGGGGACGACGGAGCGCATTTTCCAGACGGCGGCGTCCGGGTGTCCGGGGGAGGCGAAGCGGCGAAGCAGGGCCATGTGCCGGGCGATGAGGGCGGCGAGGGCCGCGGGGTCGGCGGGCGCCGGTTCGCGACCGGCGAGGATATCGGCGTGATCGCGGAATATGGCGGGATTGTTGAGCGCGCCGCGCGCGTACATGACGCCGTTGACGCCGGTTTCCTTCAGGCAGTCGACGCCGTCGCGCGCGGTGAAAAGATCGCCGCTGGCAATGACGGGAATGGAAAGCGTTTCGGCGAGTTCGGCGAGGGCGTCGCGGACGACGGCGCCGCCGAAGCCCTGCCGGGCCGTGCGCGGATGCAGGGCGATCCAGCCCGCGCCGATATCCTGAAGGCGCAGGGCAAGGGTTCGGTAGACGGGGCGGTTTTCTTCAAAGCCGAGGCGGAGCTTGAAGCCCGCGCGGCCGCGTCCGGCGGCGGCGACGAGGGCGCGGGCGACGTCGAGGGCGTTGTCGGGATCGCGAAGCATGGCCGCGCCCGCGCCCTGCTTGACAACCTTGTGCACCGAACAGCCCATGTTGAGGTCAAACCAGGCGTAACCGGCGTCGCGCAGGAGGGCGGCGGCGCGTCCGATGAAGGAGGCTTCGGCGCCGAAGAGCTGCACGACGAGGGGCTGATCTTCGGGCACGCTGCGGAGCAGGTCGCCGGTTCCGGGGCTGCCGTAGACGAGCCCCTTGGCGCTGACCATTTCCGTAACGCAGACGGCCGCGCCGTAGGGGCGGCAGAGCAGGCGGAAAGGGAGGTCGCTGTAGCCGGCCAGCGGCGCGAGCCAGGGGGCGTCGGGCGCGATGGGCAGGACGTCGGGCGCGGTTCCGGGGCAGGGTGGAATGACGGGAGCGGCGATCATGCGTCTGTCTTTTCGGGAAGGGCGGTTGCGGTTTGCTCGGGAGCGGGGCGGAAATAGCAGCGATCCCCGTGGCAGGAGATGCGTTGCAGGAGCTTGCGGGCGAAAGCGAGGGCTTCCTGAATGGTGTCGGCGGCAAAACCGCCGCCAAGGTAGTCGAGCAGGCCCGTGCGCCGCAGGATGTCGCGCACCTGCGGGCAGCCGCAGACGAGAATCACGGGCACGCTGCGGGCGTGGCAGCGTTCCACGAACTGCTCCAGGGCGTGCGCGCCGGAAGCGTCGAGCCAGAAGACGCGGGAAAGGTGAAGGATAAGCACGCGCGGCGGGGCTTCCTCGACGGACTGGAGGCGGCGCTCCAGTTCATGGATGGCGCCGAAGAAGAGCGTTCCCTCGATGATGTAGGAGACAAGGCCGGGGGGCATGTCGTCCGGAATCATGCGGAAAAGCGGATCGCGGGCGTCGAGCTTGCGGACGCGGGGGTGGGCGGCCTTGTAAATGAAGAGCGTCAGGGAAAGCAGGACGCCGAGCATGATCGCCTGCGTGAGGTCGAGCGTCAGGGTGGCGAAGAAGGTCGCGATGAAGACGATGCGGTCCGCGCGGGTGGCGACAAGGCAGAAACGGATATCCGCAGGCTTGAGCGTCTGCACGGCGATGAGCATGAGCACGCCGCCGAGGGCGGGCATGGGCACGCTGGAAATGAAGGGCGCGAGCAGGAAGAGCAGGGGAAGGGTCAGCAGGCCGGAGAAGACGGCGGCCAGCCGGGTGCGCGCGCCGAGGGCGATCATGGGCGCGCTGCGGGTGAAGGAGCCGCAGCCGGGCAGGCCGGACGTGAAGCCGGCGGCGATGTTGCCGAGCCCCTGGGCGATAAGCTCGCGGCTGCCGTCGAAGGCGTCGTTGCGGACGCTGGCAAGCTGCTTGCCGATGGCGAGCGACTGCACGCCGCCGAGAATGGCCAGCGCCAGCGCGGGCGAGAAAAGTTCCCGGACGAGCTTGAAATCAAAGGCCGGGGGGAGCGAGAGCGGCGGCACGATGTCGGGGATTTCGGCAATCATGGGCACGCCGCGATCCGCAAGGTTGAGGAAGTCGGAGACGACGGCCGCGATGGCGAGGGCGACGAGGGCGGCCGGGAATAGCCGGGAAATGCGTTGCAGCCAGAGAATAAGGACGACGGTCATCGCGGCGGGAAGGATGCACCACGGGTTGACGGCCAGCTCCGCCACCCTTGCGGCGGCGCTGGCCACCTGAAAGAAGAAGCCCCCGTTTTCCGGCGGGGCGATGCCGAGAACGGTCGCCAGCTGGCCGGAGGCGATGAGCAGGGCCATGCTTGCGCCAAAGGCCGTCATGACGGAATGGGAAATATAGTTGGCGATTTCTCCGAGGCGCAGCAGGCCCATCAGCACCTGAAGCAGGCCGCAGAACAGGGCGATGCCGAAAATGACGCTCATGCGGACGGCCTCGGGCTGTTGCAGCAGGGGCGTTCCCGCGATGGAGACCGTGCCGAGCACGGAAAAGAGGACAAGCGACGTGGCGTTGGTGGGGCCGGCGGCAAGAAAGCGCGAAGAGCCCCAGAGGGCGGCCACGATGACGGGCAGCATGCAGGTATAAATACCGTACTGCGGCGGCACGCCCGCGATGACGGCGTAGGCCATGGCGAGCGGGGCGGCCATGGGGGTCAGGGTGAGGGCGGCGATGAAGTCGCCCCGGAAGTCGCGGAGGCTGTAGCCGGCAAAGTCGTGCAGAAAGGGAAAGAGGCGTGCGAGCATAGGCGTTTGGGGGGAAAGACGTTGGCCGGCGGGGCGCCGCGCGCGCCCGGAGCGGCGGGCGGCGGCGGGCGTCAGCGGCGGGCGGCGGATTGCTGCTGGCTGCCGTCTTCCAGTTCCAGCACGTCCTGCCCGAGGGCGTAACGCATGAGCCGCGGGCGATCCACGGATTTTTTCAGGGATTTGATGATGCGCGTCATGCGGCGGTTGCCTTCAAGAACGCCGCCGAGGTGTCCGGCGAGTTCGGTCAGGTCGGAGCGGGCAAGAACGCTTTCCAGTTCAAGGGTCAGGCGCCTGCCCCGCGTATCGTCGGGGAATTCGCCGAGCAGCTCGCGGCAGAGACGCAGGGCGCGGGCGCGGTTGGCGTCGATGTCCTCGACGAGTTCGCCGCAGTATTCGGCCTGATTCCGCATGATGTTGAGGGCGTTGTTGCCGTAATGGGCCATTGCGCCGGCGGCCTTTTCGAGGGTGTCGCGGGCGACGGCAAGGCGGCGCCCCACGGTAAGGGAAAGGATGCGGGCGCACTTGGAGAGAAAGCGGGCGTCGTAGCCGTCGAAACCGTAGTCGCGCTCCGTATAGAGCAGGACAAGCCCGAAGGCGGGCTTGTCGAAGCGGTCGCGCAGGATGAAGGCCAGACGCGAGCGGTAGCCGGACTTGTAGATGACGCAGTCGAAGGCCTCGCCGCCGCGCTCCAGGCCGTGGAGGTCGTTGGAAACGACGTAGCGGCCGTGGCCCTCCTGAATGACGCGCATGACGGGGTGGCGCACAAGGCTTTCTTCCATCATGGGCGCGACGATGGGTATGGCGGCGCCGTCGGAACGCGCGGCGGCCTGCACGACCCATTCGCCGTCCTCGGTACGCATGCGGCAGACGTAGAGATCGGCATGCAGGGCGTGAACCAGGATTTCCGCGCTCTGGCGCAGGACTTCGGAGGGGACGGCCATATGGTCGGCAATGGCCACGAGATCGCTTGTGACCCGCAGCAGGGATTCCGTTTCCGTCTGCATGGCGGCCACCGACGCCAGAAGCTGGAGGAGGCAGCGCCAGCCCTTGATGGGCGTGGCGCGCACCTCGGGATGATAGCCGAGGTCCAGGGATTTCTTGGCGGAAAGCATGAGGGCGTACACGGCCTGTCGCATTTCCGGGGGAGCGTGTTTCAGCAGCTGGGCAATGTTTTCACGGGTGCAGGGTTTGCGGGACACGGAAAAAAGCCTTCTTTCGGGTATGCGCGGCGCGAAAGGGGAAATGGAAAAAGGCGTCGCGTTTCGCAAGGCTAGACCCTCTCCGGCGGCAGGTCAAGGGGGGGCGGGACGCCGCGTCCGCATTTTGACGGGGCGGACGCGGGAGCGGGGGCGGCCCGGCGATGTCCGGGCGGGCGACGCGGGCGCATGGGCGGCGGAACGGCCGCAAAATCAGGAGAAAAGTTTTATGGTATATTTCTTGCATAAAAATTGCCGAAACAAGATCAAAGGAAAGAGCTATGAAGCGCCGTACAATTGTCGTGGCAGGATTCGCGCTGGCGTGCGCCTCGGCCGCCGTGGGCCTGCTGGCGGGGTTTACGCCGCCGCAGGAGGACTTTGTTTCCCTGAGGCGGCCGGCGAGTCAGTACGTGGCCGTGCCCGGGCCGGAAGATATTCCCCGTCCCATCGAACGAATGGGAGACGGAGAGCGCGTGTGGGCCGTGCGCCGCAACGCAACGCAGGTCGTGCGCCGTCCCGGCGAGGTCGTCGCGCCTGCGGACGCGGTGGTGAGTTTTGACGGCATGGGCGTGCGCCTTGATCTGGGGGCGGCGTCGATGCGTTTCGCGGCGAGCGCGCCGCTCGCGCCGCTTGCGCCGCTGGTGAGCATGGACGGCATGACGGTGCCGGCGCTTGTGGCGGGGCAGCCCGTCCGGTACGGCGAGGCGCTGGACATGCGCGGGCGTCCCCTGCGCTGGCAGGGGGCGGAAGCGCTGCTTGAGGGCTACAGCCTGCCGGGGCCGCGCGTGGGCGAACTGACGTTCGAGGCGGAAGCGCCGCTGTTTGCCGGACGTCCTCTGGAGGAGCGCGCGTCCTTGTACCGGCCTCTGGTGGAAAACTGCGCCCGGCGGTACGGGTTGAGCCCGGCGCTGGTCTTTGCCATTATCCACAGCGAAAGCACGTTCTCCATTGATCTTGTGAGTCACCGCTCGGCCATGGGCCTCATGCAGCTCCTGCCCACGACGGCGGGAGACGAAATTCACCGCTTCCTTTACGGCAGCAAGGGGAACGTGACCTTTGACGAGCTGCGCCGCCCGGAAATCAACATTCGTTACGGCACGGCGTATATCCATATTCTCATGACGCGCTATTTCGGCGGAGTCCGGGACGCGCTGTCGCGCGAGCTGTGCATGCTTGCCGCGTACAACATGGGGCCGAACCGTCTGTTGCGCTATTTTGGCAGAACCCAGGAAGAGGCGGTGGCGGCGGTCAACGCGCTTTCGAGCGAAGAACTTTACCGGGTGCTGACGACGGAACTGCCGGTGCGCGAGACCCGGCGGTATGTGGCGAAGGTGAGCCATTACCGGGAAGTGTACGCCGGGAACGAGACCCGGTAGGACGGGCCGGCCGGCGGGGCTTGTTCTTTGCGGCGGACAAGGTTAAAAAAACTTGAGAGATTTTTGAAAACGGGGTATGCCTCGGTTTCCGGCATAAGCCGCATCTTAACCGTGTCCGGCTTTCCGAATCACGTTACAGGAGAATTTTCATGCGTATTCGTTTCGTCGCTCTGCCCCTGCTGCTTCTTTTCGCCCTGGCCGTGGCAGGGTGCCAGGAATCCGCTCCCGGCAAACCCGCCGTGGCCGTGGTTGACATGAGCCGTCTTCTGACGGAAAGCGAACCCGGCAAGGCCGGCATGACCTTCCTTGAAGGCCTGCAGAGCGATATGCAGAACAAGCTGAACGCGCTTCAGGAACGTCTTGAGAAAAACGACAAGGACGAAGACGCCCAGCGCGAACTCCAGATGTCCTATATGACCTTCCAGACCCGGATGGGCAAGGAACAGCAGAACGTCGCCGGACAGCTTTACGACATGCTGCAAAAGGTTCTGGGCGAATACCGCACGGCTCACGGCTATCAGGTTATTGTCAGCCGCGAAGTCGTCGCTTCCTTTGACGCCAGCGTGGACGTGACCGACGCGGTGCTGGCGGAAGTGAACAAGCAGAAGATGACCTTTATCCCGCTGGAACAGGACGCCGCCCCGGCCGCAAAGCCCGCCGCCGAAACGGCCCCCGCCGCAGAAAAGACGGAAGAAAAGGCGCCCGCAAAGAAACCCGCTGCCGATGCTGCACCCGCGGCTGACAAGGCCCACAAGTAGGCCTTTGGGGTTTTTCCCCATACCTTCCTGAGACAGGACGACCCGCCGAAGCCCAATCTTCGGCGGGTCGTCCGTTTTTATTTGTAAACTGTTGGGGGGAAGGGAAACCCCTCTGCTAGCGCGAGAGGGGTTTCCCTTCCCCCCAAGCCCCCCATCCCTTCCCCAGCGCGCTTTTTCA
>CALUWU010000032.1 GCA_944324555.1 uncultured Desulfovibrio sp. | reverse complement strand
GATCGAGAATCATGAGGTCATTGGGGCAGATGTACATGCAGGCCGTCTTTTCGCCACCCTTGCAACCGTCGCATTTGGACGGATCCACAAACGTAGGCATAACGTATCCTCCGACTCTTAAAGTGTTGCGGGTCACACGACCCTTCTAGCGGGCAGCCCCCGGGCCGCCCGAGTGCCGTCTTGTTCGCTGACGCCGGCCGTCCAAAACCGTCCGGCGCTTGGCTTGTGTATTTGTTAACAAGCGTTTGCTATTTGCGTCAACCCCCTCTCCACAAAAAACGTGGAAACTTTTCTGGAACTTCATCTTAACCTTACTAAAAAACAAGCATTTTTATAAAAATAAAAAAAGTTTCTTCCGCATTGCGCTTTTGAGGTTCGCGCCCGGCCGGATCCCTTTCCCCCAAAAGCCCCTTCCAATGGCTTGCCAGCGCGGGCTTTTCGGGCTACAGGCTTGCACGGCGCAGTGCGCCCCACACCACCTATGCAGGATTGACAATCTATGAGTGATCAGTTCCACGAGCCCAAAGCCCGACGCCCCCTGCGCGACGTCGTGAGCGATATCGACCGTGACATTCTGCGTCTGTTGATGCGCCGCCACAACCTGCTGCGCAAGATGCATAACGCCAAGGGCTTCCTCGAACCCGCC
Source organism: uncultured Desulfovibrio sp. (assembly GCA_944324555.1). Lineage (GTDB taxonomy): Bacteria > Desulfobacterota > Desulfovibrionia > Desulfovibrionales > Desulfovibrionaceae > Desulfovibrio. The sequence goes on along the minus strand of CALUWU010000032.1, from coordinate 31,339 downwards.
GAAGAAAAAGGCCTGCGCGAAGCCTGGGAGGCCGCCGTCTCCCGCGTCAGCCGCGACGCCCGCCTCTCCAGCCGCTTTTTCTCTCTCATGCAGGAAGTCGAATTCCTTCCCCGGCCAGAAGACGGCGAGGAACGCCGCGTCGCCTTCAATCTTGCTCCCCCCGCCGCGCCCGTCAAGCTGGAAATGGAAGCTCCGCTCGCCTGTCGCGCGACGCGCGCCTGGCTCTTCCTTGCCGCGGCTTCCGGTCAGCCCCTGACCCTGGGGCCCTGTCTGATGAACGACCCCATCGTGGACTGCGTCAAGCTCTTCAATCAGATGGGGGCGGCCCTCACCCGCGAGGACGGCAGCGTCGCCGCTTCCGCCGCCGCGCCCATGACGGCCCCGGACAAGGTTCTGCATGTGGGCGACAGCGCGTGGAACTTCTATCTTGCCCTGGCCTTCTACCTGGGCCGCCCCTCGCGCACCAAGTTTACCGGAGACTCCAGCCTCAAGCTGGGCGATTTTTCTCCCCTGCGCCGCCTCATGCCCTCGCTCGGCGCGCGCCTTGTTCACGTCGTGCCCAAAAGCGACGGTTTCCCCATTCGCGTTGAATGTTCCGGAGCCCTGCCCGACAGCATCCGCTTCCCTGCGGAGGCCCCCATCGAGCTGGCCGAGGCCCTGCTTCTCGCCGCCCCCTTCAACGAGCATCCGCTGACCATAGATATTTCCGCGCACCCCGACAAGGAAACCCTCAAGGGACGCACGCTGCCCATTCTCCGGCAGGCGGAAGCGCGACTGGAAGAAAACGGCGACGTCATCCGCGTCGAACCCGCGGCCCTGACCATTCCCCGGCGTCCCGCCCTGCCCATGGAGGCGGAGCTGGCCCTCTTCCTGCTGGCTCTGGCTCCGGCTCTCGGCGGCAAGGTCGTTCTCAAGGGAACCTGGCCCCGGTGCCCCGGCGCGCAGAGCGGCCTTGCCCTGCTTCAGGCCTGCGGCGCTGAACTCGTCAAGGGCGACGACGCCGTTTCCTGCGCGGCGGCCGCGCCCATTACCACGCTGACCTCCGCCGCCCTTGCGGCTCTTGACGAAAACTTTCCCGCCGACTGGCTGCCCCTGCCCATCGCTCTCGCGGCGGCGGCGGCCCTCCGCGACGGCAACGCCGAACTGCCCGCGTTGCGCGATTCGCAGCTGCGCGCCGACGCCCAGGGCTTCCTCATGGATCTCGGCCTTGACGCCCTCGACGGCAAGATTCGTCCCCGCGCGGCCGCGCCCGCGCCCGAAGGCGAGGAAGACGGCGAAGAACGCCGCGTGGAGCGCCACCCCTGGAACGCCCCGACGCCCGTCTGGGCTCTGGCGCTGGCCGTGGCCGCCTGCGCCCACGGCGCGCGCATCGGCTTCAAGCTCGGCAACCCCGGCGTCATCACCGCTCTCTATCCCGCATTCTGGGCGCTTTATAACAGCCTGCCCGAGCCCCGCATGCAGCGTCCGGCGGAAAAGGCCGCTCCCGCCGCCCCCAAGCGCCGCCGCGTCATTACCAACGCCATCGCCGTTCTTCCCGAACCCCGGGATGAAGACTATTAATTGATAGTGGAGAGGGGCGTCCTCCCGCAGACGGACGCCCCTCTCTCCCTCAAATTCTCTCCTCCTCCCATCTCTTTCTCACGCGCGACGCGGCCCCCTTCGCCCCCCCCGAAAATAAAAAAGCTCCGACGCCGTCTCCGGCATCGGAAGCCTTTCGCGCGCTTCCGGCAAGGTCGCGACGCGAGCATGTTCGCTCCGCCGCGCCCCCTGTCCGGCCCGCGCAACGCCTTCTGATAATGAGTCCCGAGCCTGAATATAGCGACTGCCCTCGCCCGCCCGCAAAGAAGGCGCGAATTTAAGGGAAGAGGGGGAGGCCATGCCCCATGTTCTTCTGAAAAAGCGCGCTAGGGAAGGGATGGGGGGCTTGGGGGAAGGGAACCCCCCTCTCGCGCTAGCAGCGACCGGATGGCGGCCGCAGGCCGTGCCCGTTGCGACGAAGGAAGCTACGGGCATCGACAGCAGCGCTGAGGGGTTTCCCTTCCCCCCGAATAATCCATCAATAGCGCCGACAGGCTTAGTGCGTAATGACGGTTCCCATCATTTTGGCGAAAGCGGCGATCCAGGCGGGATGCGCCGGCCAGGCGGGAGCGGTGACGAAGTGTTCATGCACGACGGCGTTGCTCATGGTCGCGTTGGGTTCGGCCCAGGTGGCGCCGGCGCCTTCCACATCCGGCTTGACGGCCGTGTAGCAGGTGCAGGTATGGCCCTTGAGGACGCCCGCGGTCACCAGCAGCTGCGGCCCGTGGCAGATGGCGGCGATGGGTTTTCTGGCGGCGTCGAATTCGCGCACGATTTCGAGAACGCGCGCGTTGAGGCGAAGGTATTCGGGAGCGCGCCCGCCGGGCACGCAAAGCCCCGCGTACTCGGCAACGTTCACCTTGTCGAAATCATAGTTGATGGCAAAGTTATGCCCGCGCTTTTCGGAATAGGTCTGATCGCCTTCAAAGTCATGAATGGCCGTCCGCACGAAGTCGCCGGCCTTCTTGCCGGGGCATACGGCGTGCACTTCGTAGCCCAGCATCTGCAACATCTGGAAAGGCGCCATCGCCTCATAATCTTCCACATAATCGCCCACAAGCAGCAAAACCTTTTTCATCGTCCTGTCCTTTTCATCAGTTGAGGAGGGAGGCGGAATCGCCTCCCTACCATTATATAATAGATACGACCCGGCGAAGGGGAAGAGGCGCCCCGCGCAAAGGGGCCGGCAAGCCCTAGTCCACGATGGTCACGGGCACGCCGGGGGCAAGACGAATCATGCCGTCCACGACGATCCTGTCTCCGGCCTCCAGCTTCGCGTCCACGACGCAGCGGGCGTCATACTCGAACAGCACCTTGACCGGAACGCTCTCCGCCTTGCCGGCGGCGTTGATCCTGTAGACGTAGGCGCCTTCCCGGCCGGCCTGAATGGACGCCGCCGGCAGCACCAGCGCGTCTTTCTCCATTCCCAGCGGCAGGGACACGTTGACGAACTGTCCGGGCCAGAGACGGCGCTTCTCGTTGTCGAAGGTCGCGCGCAGGCGGATGGTGCCCGTGCGGGTATCCACCTCGTTTTCCACAAGCGTCAGCTCGCCCTGTTCCGGCTCGCCGCCCAGGGGGGTCGCCGTCACCGTCACAGGGCCTTCCGCCTGACGCTCGAAAATAGTTGAAAGATTATGTTCCGGTACGGAAAAGACGACGTAACAGGGGCTGATCGTGTGAATGGTCAGCAAGGGCGTATCGGCGTTTTCCTTGACCATGTTGCCCTTGTCCACGGACAGGGAGCCCACGCGCCCGCCGATGGGAGCCGTCAGGGTGCAGTAGCTGACCTGAAGGGCGGCGCTTTCCACCGCCGCGGCGTCAGACTGCACGGTCCCCTTGAGCGCGGCCGCTTCCGTCGAGGCGGCTTCGTAGGCTTCGCGGCTCACGTAGCCGTTCTTGACCAGCTCGGCGTAACGCCGCATGTCTTCGCTGGCCTTGGCCAGCTGCGCGCGGGACTTGGCCAGCAGGGCCTTCTTTTCCCGCAACTGCGCCACAAAGGGACGGTCGTCCAGGCTGATCAGGGTCTGCCCTTCCTCGACGTCCTGCCCCTCGGCAAAATGAACCTTGACGATCTCCCCGGTCACGCGGGACACCACGCCCACGGAAGCGGACGCCTTGACGTTGCCCACGACCTGCAGCACGCGGCGGGCGTCCGAACGCACGGCCTGCTCCACCCGCACGCGGGGGGCCTGCGTCTGCTGCTGCGCCTTCTTGTCTCCGGAACAGGCCGTCAGACACAGGGCCAGCAGAACGCCGGTCGCGAGACGGCCCAGTCTTGTCTGTTCTTGCATCGCATACCTACCTTTTCGCTACCACAAACATACGAGCGGGCCGTCGTCAAGCCTGCGGTCATTATTGACGCTGCGCCCGCGAGAACGTACATAGGGGGCAGTCGCCGCGGGAGGGCTCGCCGCCCGCGCAGGCCGCAGAGAGAACCCCGCCCAGAGCGGACAGGAGGGAAACATTGGTAAAGAACCACGCGTTGCAGCAATGGCGGACGGAGGACTCCGTCGAGCTTTACGGCATCCGCAACTGGGGCGCCGGCTATTTCAACGTAAATGAAAAGGGCGACGTCGTCATTTGCCCCGACGGCCCGGAAGGCCCGCAGATCTCCATCCCGGAAATCATTGCGGGGCTTCAGGAACGCGGCTACGACATGCCGGTGCTGCTGCGGGTGGAGAATATTCTGGATTCCCGCATATCGAGCCTTCACGAGGCGTTCCGCAAGGCCATTTCCGAACTGAACTACCGCGGTCAGTACCGCGGCGTCTTTCCCATCAAGGTCAACCAGCAGCAGCAGGTCGTGGAAAAGATCGCCCAGTTCGGCGCGCAGTATCATCACGGGCTGGAAGTGGGTTCCAAGGCCGAGCTCATCGCCGCCGTGGCCATGATGCGCGATACCGAGGCCTGCCTTATCTGCAACGGCTACAAGGACGAGGAATTTGTCGATCTGGGCCTGCAGGCCCAGCGCCTCGGCTTCAATGTGTTCTTTGTGCTGGAGATGCCGAGCGAGCTTCAAATCGTGCTGGAGCGGAGCAAGGCCCTCGGCGTACGCCCCAAGATCGGCGCGCGCGCCAAGCTGGCCGTCAAGGCCGGAGGCCACTGGACGGATTCCGGCGGCGAACGCTCGACCTTCGGGCTTTCCGTCGCCCAGATCGTGGACGTGGTGGACACGCTCAAGGCCCACGACATGCTCGACTGCTTCCGCCTGCTGCATTATCATCTCGGCTCGCAGATTTCCAATATCCGCGATATCCGCAAGGGCGTCATGGAAGGGGCGCGGCTTTACTGCGGCCTTGTCAAGGAAGGCGCGCCCATGGGCTACCTTGATCTGGGCGGCGGCCTCGCCGTGGACTACGACGGAACCCATACGAACTACGTTTCCTCGCGCAACTATTCCGTCAGCGAATACTGCACGGACGTTGTCGAAGCCGTCATGAGCATTCTGGACGCCGAGAATGTGGATCACCCCCACATCATCACCGAATCGGGACGCGCGACGGTCGCCTACTATTCCGTCCTCCTGTTCAACATTCTCGACGTCAGCGTGGTCGAAGAGGTGCAGCTGCCCGAAAGCCTGCCCGAAGGCACGCCCGAACCCGTCCAGAACCTGCGCGAAGTGCTGAACTCCATCAGCCTCCGCAACTTGCAGGAATGTTACAACGACGCCATTTATTACAGGGACGAAATGCGTCAGCTCTTTTCGGCGGGCCGCGTCAGCCTGCGCGAGCGGACGCTGGCCGAGCGCTTTTTCTGGGCGATCATCATGCGGATTGCCGAAGAGAAACGCAAGCTCAAGAACGTGCCCCGCGATCTTCAGGATATCGACATCAGCCTTGCCGATATCTACTATGGAAACTTCAGCGTCTTCCAGTCCCTGCCCGACTCCTGGGCCATTGATCAGGTGTTTCCCATCATGCCCGTGCACCGGCTGCAGGAATTCCCCTCGCGGCAGGGCATCATATCGGACATCACCTGCGATTCCGACGGCCGCATCGATCAGTTCATCGATCCGCAGGGCATGAAACCCACGCTCGATCTGCATCCCCTGCGCGAAGGCGAAGAATATTACCTCGGGGTCTTCCTCGTGGGCGCCTATCAGGAAACCCTCGGCGACCTGCACAACCTGCTGGGAGACACCAACGTGGTTTCCATCCGCACCAGCCCCGACGGCTCCTTTGAGTATGTGCGCGAAATCCGCGGCGACTCCGTCAGCGACATTCTTGCCTATGTGGAATACGAGCCGCGCCGTATCGTCGAGGATCTGCGCTCCACGGCGGAGCAGGCCGTGCGTTCGGGCCGCATCACCGCCAGCGAACGCTTTTCCGTCCTTCAGGCCTTTGAAGACGGCCTGCGCGGCTACACCTACTTTGAACGCTAGGCTCAGAACTCATTACGTTTTGTCTTGAGGGGGAAGGAACCCCTTTTGCTCGCGGCAAAAAGGGGCTCCTTCCCCCTCAAACTCCCCCATCTTCCCCAAAACCCGCGCCCTGTCCAACGCCATTTTTGGGATTGCGCGCGTCCGCCGGTTAAAACTTGTAAATCAGGCTCATGTTGACATTCCAGGCGTCCTCGGTGGAGCAGGAACGCAGCCGGGATCCGTCCGCGCGCGTGCCGCCGCCCCAGACGGACGACGACTGATTCAGCCAGAGCGCTATGTAATTCGCTTCCACCAGCAGGCGCAGATTGTCGTAAATCTGATAGCCGCTCATGACGCCGAATTCCGCGGCGTAATCCCCTTCCGTCAGATAAAGGCCGTAACCGTTGACGGTATTGAAGTCGGCCGCGCTCCCGCCGGCGGCGGGCGCATAGCCCCGATAGCCGTCCGGACTCTTGCGCCCCGTGATATAGCCCGCCATGCCGGCGGCGTTGGTTCCCTGATAGAAATTGGCGTGAAAGGTGTGGGTCAGCCCGTCGAAAACGCTGACGTTTGCCAGCCGCAGGCCAAAGCCCCAGGTTCCCGTCAGCGTATAGCCCAGCAGGGCGTCGCGGCCGATGGTCCATGTGCCCAGGAAACCGAACGAGGCGACGCCGCTGGTGCTTTCGTTGTTGGCCTCAAAAGAGGGCATGCGCTCCGAGCCGTTGCGCGGATTGCCGTCGTCGCCGCTGCCGTACCAGATATAGACGCCGGGCGCGCCCCACTCCGCCTTGTATTCCGCCAGGGCGGACGCGTACCAGCCCTTGCGGTTGAGCGCCGCCACGCCGGAATCAAGGCTGCCGTAATTGGCGCTCCAGGCAACCCGAAAAGGATCCGCGATGGTAATTTCGCCGGTCAGGCCGGCCCAGAAGGCCGTCGCGTACGCATGGACGCCGGCGACGCCGGACCGTCCCGACGGCAGCATATAGAAGGAAGGCGACAGACCGAGGCCTCCGGTCAGATCGACGTTTCTTCCATAGTAGTCGTCGCCGGAACGAAAGGCATTGGCGCCGAACGCGCCCGCCGCGACCCACGGCGTCGCGCGGAAACCGTCAAAATTCAGGGGCAGGGCCAGCCCGAAAACGTCCGCGTTGTCCAGAAAGTTCGAGTCGCCGGCAACGCCGTCGCCCGTCCAGTTGTCATTGAAGGGACGCGCCCAGAAAAGCGTCAGATCTGCCCGTTCCCCCAGCGTCAGGGAAAGTGTGATCCCCGCCGTGTCGGCATCGAAGACCTGCGAGGCGTCCGTCACGAAATCGGGCAGAAAAATGCGCTGAATCCCCATGCGGGCCCTGATGCGCGCGGCAGGCGCGGCCCAGTCCAGATAGCTGTGCTTGATCTTGACTATGGTGCCGTCGGCGCCCAGCGCGCCGCCCTTTCTGGCGTTGCCCCAGGGCGTCGCGCCGATTTCAAAATAGACCGAGCCGGAAAGGGATTCCGAAGCGACGGCGTCCAGTTGCAGGCGCACGCGCGACTTGGCCTCGAACTCGTCCTCGCCCCAGCGCCCCCAGCCGACGACGTTCCCGCCGTCGCGCCCTCTTTTGACGAAACTGCCGCCGTCGCCATATTCCAGCATGGATATCCAGACGCCCCTGGCCCTGAATTCCACGGCTCGCCCCTCGGACGCCGTCAGAAGCAGCCCCGCGGCGAGAACAAGAACCGTCAACAACCTTTTCATGCAATCCCCCTGTATGTGCTAGGGCGTTTCACCTTTGAAAAAGGTGAAACGCGAGGCGGCGGCGCAGCGCCGCCCGGCCCAAAGCGAGCGGAAAAACCGCGCTTTTTCCGCGAAGCGACAGGCCGTATGGTTTGAAACGCAACGCGTTTCAAACTGAAGATGCTCCAGGAACGCGGGCTCGCCCCCGGAGCCGGGGCCCGCGCGGCGCCCGTCAGGCGCCCGCCTCCTTCTCGTCCTTGTCCTGCTGCACCCTGCACAGACGTTCCTCGACAAGCGCGATGAAACGCCGGTACTCTTCCGCAAGCTCATACTTGCGTTTCTTGATGAAGCCAAAGCTCAGACAACGGCCGCTATCTTCAATGGGAACGTCGCGAATGGCATATTTGCGATATTCGTCATTCATGAGCCGGATGCCGAAACTGCACACATCCGTATGCAGCAGCATTTCTATAATCTGATTGTCGCTGTTGGTGGAAACGCGGCTCTCAAAGCGGCTCGCCTTCGCCATGCCGACGCTGATCCTGTCCAGATGGTGCTCGATGGAAAAGAAGTCGTGCAGCGGCTGAATGAAGTTCAGGCCTTCAAGATCGGCGAAAGCGACGCTTTTCCTGTTGTAAAGCGGGCTTTTCGCGCCGACGTAAACGCACGGCGCATGTTGCGACAGCTCGCAGTATTCACAATCCCTGTGCGACAGAATATGTTCAAAGCAGCCTTGCTGATCCTTGGAAAAATAGACGATTCCCATATCCGCCGTTCCTTCGTGCACATAATCGACAATGTCCTCCACTGCGCCTTCCAGAAAGGCCATGCGGACGTTCTCGTTGCCGAATTCCTCATAAAGACGGCAGAACAGACGGGAAATCATCGTGGACGGGTAACAGGCGATGCTGATCCGCCGTACATGCCGCTTTTTTCCCAGCTCCTGCATGAGGCGGGCATTCTGCAACATGCCGTGCGCATAGTCGTACAGTTCGCGCCCCTCTTCGGACAGGCGCAACCCCCTGTTGCTGCGCGAAAACAGGGTCACGCCCAGTTCCCGCTCCAGCATGGAGATATGCTTGCTGACGCTGGACTGCGACGTATGCAGATGCTCGGCCGCCCGGCGCGTGCTTCCGAAATCCGCCGCCGCCACAAAGCAGGCCAGTTGTCGTAGTTCCATCTCTCTCCCTCCATCTCCCGTAACGGGACGCACGGCTTTTTCCCTCTCCCCGTCTTCCCCGAAACCCGCCCGTCATGTACGGGCGGGCAATGGCCTGCGTCTCCCTTTGAAAAAGCGCGTTGGGGGAAGAAAACGCCCCTTTCGCGCCAGCCGCGACCGAATGGCGGCCGCAGGCCGTGCCCGTTGCGACGAAGGAAGCTACGGGCATCGACAGCAGAGATAAGGGGGTTTCCTTCCCCCCAGAAGAACCATTTAGAGGCAACACGCTCCAGCGCCGGGGGCTCTCCTCCCCCGGAAAACTGCGGACAGCCCTAACCGTAGGCCACCAGCGGCGTGCCCGCCTTCACGGACAGGGATACGGTCATGTACAGAATCGTGCCGGGCCGCTCCGCGCAATGCACGCGCAGGCGCCGCCCGAACAGATCCCGCACTTCGCCAAGAACGGCGTTCCGTTCCACTTCCAGCCCCGGTTTCACGGCGGGATACCAGCAGCCTTCCTCCTGCGATTCAAGATAAGTGGGCGTCGTTTCGCGCTGCGATTCGCCCGCGCCGCCGCCCGGCCCCTCCAGCACGCCAAGATGGGCCAGAAGCCGGCGAATATCGTCCTTGTAGGCGTCCACTTCTTCCCGCGACCAGACGCCCAGCCCGCCGCGCTCCACCAGCAGCGACGGCACGCCGCGCAGGGCGGCGGAATTGTAGGCCCCGGACGTTGCCGACGAACGCGCGCGCACGCTGACGTTCAGCGCCCGGGCCGCCTGACGCGCGGCCTCCGTCACTTCGGGAGCGCCGACGCCGGGAAAAAAGACGAAAGGAAACATGGCTTCGTGGAGGTCGCCGCCGTGCATGTCCACATAAAAGTCGGCGTGCCGCTGCAATCTGGAAAGGCAGTGGGCCAGACGATCCGCCAGCGTTCCCGACGCGTCGCCGGGAAACACGCGATTCAGATTCTTGCCGTCCTCGGCCACCACGGCCGGCAGCCGCTCTCGGAAACCGGACAGGTTGGCGGCGTGAACAATCACTATCCGCCCGGCCGTCTCCTCCGGCCGCAGGCTTTCGGCAAGCTCCACGGCGGCCTGAACGCCGCAATACTCGCAGCCGTGCACGCCCGCCGTCAGCAGGACGGTCTTGCCCGGACGCGCGCCCGCAAGAAAGGTCACGGGAAAACGGATATCATCGACATTGAAAATGAAAGCTCTTTTTTCTCCAACAACAGAACTTTCCAGCAGGGAAAACAGGGATTCTTCATGGCGCATAAAGGCTCCTGATACAGCGTTTCCGTCGGACAGACGTTCAGGGCCGCCCCTCTCCGGGCGCCGTCGCGGGCTCGCGGCAAGGGGATTCCGGCAGCGGCCGGCACGGCGCAAGAAAGAGACTGCGCCCCGCATAAAAGACGATGTAGGCCAGCCACAGACCGTGATTGCCCCAGAGCGGCACGGCCGCGGCCCAGACCAGCGCGAAGACGCACAGGGCCAGCAGCGTGGACACAAACACGGGCCGCGTGCGGCCCGCGCCGGTAAACAGGCCGTAATAACTCAGGCCGAAACCGCCGGCCACGGGAAACAGCAGGCCCCACAAACTGTAGCGCTCGGCCTCCGCCAGCACTTCCGGCAAATCTGTAAACAAGCGCAGCAGGGGCAGACGCCACAGCGCGTAGCAGCCTGCAAGAAGCAGCATGGCGACGAGCGTCCACAGACGGGTCGCCCGGCGCGCTTCCTCCATGAGACGCGCCGATCCCAGCCCGGCGGCCCTGCCCGCGAAGACGCTCGACGCATTGGCGACGCCCTCGAACATGTAGGAAAAAAGCAGCATTATCTGCATCAGCACGGCGTTGCCCGAAAGCGCCGCCGTGCCGAAACCCGCGGCCGTGGCCATGAACATGTTGGTTTGCACAAGCAGACAGATCGTCCGCAAAAACAAATGCCCGTTCACGCGCATCATACGCAGCATTTCCGCGCCGTCAGGCCGACAGGCGCGCAGGCTGTCGCCGCGCGGCAGGGCGCGGCGCACGGCGACGATGCCCGCGACAAGGGAAAAGCTCTGGGCAACGAGGGTCGCGGCCGCCACGCCCGCCGGGCCGCCGTCCAGTACCGCCGCGAACAGCACGTCCAGCGCCATGTTGATCGCGTTGCCGCCGATCTGCATGAGCAGCGCCGCCGCCACGAGCGAACGCCCCATGAGCCAGCCGAGCAGGACGTAATTGCACAGGGTCAGCGGCGCGCCCCAGATCAGGATGTCGTAATAGACGGCCGCCACGCGCCGCGTGGCTTCGTCCGGGTCCAGCACGAACATGGCGCCGGCAAAAATGGGGCGTTGCAGCAGCAGAACAAGCAGGCTCAGCCCCAGCGCCATGACGCCGGGCAGCGCGAGGGCCTTGCACAGCCGCTCCGGGTCCTCGCCCGCCTGGGCGCTGAAGCCGGTGGAACCCACGCGCAGAAAGCCCAGCAGCCAGTAGACGGTATTGAAAATGACGGCGCCCACGGCCACGCCCGCAATGCAGGCCGGATCGGGCAGACGCCCCATGACCGCCGTGTCCACGGCCCCCAGCAGCGGCTGGGTCATGGTCGTCAGTACAAAGGGGCCCAAAACCCGCAGGTATTCCCGCTGCGTCATGCCGTCTCCTGTTCCGCAACCTCTTGAGGGGTCCTCCGACGCGCCGCCGCTCCTCCGCGCGGCCCGCCTTCCGCAATGCCGGAAGCGAAGCCCCGCGACGCGCCTCTTTCAGGACGCCGCGCCCATGACGTCGCCGTCGCCGGCAGGAAGGAGGTCCGCCCGTTCCCGCCGGAGGTCGCCGGGCTGAACGCCAATGCCCATGACGGCGTCCAGAAGCCGCCGCGCATAGGGATCGCGAACACGGGAAAGGTTCTTCATGTCGTCCACCTGTTCCACGATCCGCCCGGCATTGAAGAAGAGCGCCCTGTCGCAAAAATAGGTGACGCAGGTCAAATCGTGCGTAATGAAGATATAGGAAAGCCCGCGCCGCGCGCGCAACTCCATGAGCAAATCCATGACCTGCGTCTGCGTCGAGGCGTCCAGGGAGCTGACGGCCTCGTCAAGCAGCACGACGCGCGGATTGACGGCGATGGCGCGGGCGATGCAGACGCGCTGCAACTGTCCGCCGCTCAGCTCGTGCGGATAGCGGGAGGCGCAGCTCGCGGGCAGACCGACCTGCTCCAGCAGTTCGGCGACGCGCCTCTTTTTGTCCACGACGCGCCCCTCAAGACGCTCCAGCGCCCGCAGCGATTCGCCGATGGCATGCTCGACCCGGAAACGTGGATTTACCGAGGACGTATAGTCCTGAAAGACAACGGAAAGACCGTGGCGCGGACCGGCGGCGTCGCGCTTCCCGCGCCCGTAGAGATTCCTGCCGTTGATGAAGACGGCGCCGCTTTCAGGCGGCAGCAGTCCGGCAAGGACGCGCCCCAGCGTGCTCTTGCCGCTGCCCGATTCGCCGATGACGCCAAGGCATTCGCCTTCCTCCAGCGCAAGGGAGACGCCCCGCAGCACCTGCTGCCGCTCCCGCCCGAAAAGCCGTTTCTGATGTTCCTTCAGGAAGGAAACCCTGACGTCGCTGACGACAAGAAGGGGATCTTTCATGCCGCTGCCTCCGGCCCCTGCCGCACGGCGGCAAGGAATTTGCTCATGACGGCCTTGTGCCGCCGGATAAGACGGCGGGTGTACGCATCCCGCGCGTTGTCGAAGATCCGCCCGGCGGGGCCGCTTTCCACGGCCTCGCCCAGACGCATGACCAGCACCTGATCGGCAATGCAGGAAAGCACGCCGAGATCGTGAGAGATGAACAGGATGGCGGTCTCGCCCGTCCGCTTGATACGCAGGAATTCCCGCATGACGGAATGCCGGCTGATGGAATCAATGGCCGTCGTGGGCTCGTCCGCAATGATCAGCGAGGGACGCAGCGCGAGCGCAAGACCAATCATGACGCGCTGCAGCATGCCGCCGCTCAGCTGATGCGGGTATTTTCTCAGCACCTCCCCGGGTTCCCGGATACGCATCAGCTCAAGCAGCTCCGCCGACCTTTCGCGAATCCGGCGCCGCCCGAGAGACGTATGCTCGCCGAGGGTTTCGGCCATTTGTTCGCCGATGCGGTAGAGCGGATCAAAGCAGGACATGGGATTTTGCAGGACGACGCCGATCCTGCCGCCGCGCAGCCGCCGGAGCGTTTCGGGATTTTCGCCCAGCAGCTGCCGCCCCTCGAAGAAAACGCCGCCCTCCGCCTGAAAGTTGTCGTCCAGCAGGCCGAGAACGGCCTTGCACGTCATGCTCTTGCCGCTGCCCGACTCGCCGAGAATGCCGAGGCAGCCGCCCCGGCTCACGGAAAAGGAAACGTCCTTCACGAGAGAAAGCAGGCGCCCGCCCGAGCGAAAGCGCACGGAAAGATTGCGAACATCAAGCACGGTATTCATTGACGCGCCGTCCTTGGATCAAGGGCGTCGCGCAGGCAGTCGCCCAGCATGTTGCACGCCCCCACAAGCGCGACCACGGCGACGCCGGGCGCAATCATCTGTTCAGGATTGGAAACCATGACGTTCTTGGCCTCGTTGAGCATGGCCCCCCACTCGGGAACGGGCGCCTGCACGCCCAGACCGAGGAAGGACAGGGTGGAGATGTTGAGAATGGCCCAGCCGGTATCGAGCGAGGCCAGCACGGCCAGCTCCGCCGCGATGCAGGGCAGCATGTGCCGCGTCAGGATATAGAAGTTGCCGGAGCCGACGCTGCGCGAGAACAGGACGAAATTCATGCCGGTATACTTGATGGTCGCCGTGCGGATCATGCGCGCGTACCAGGCCCACTTGATGAAGATGCTGGCGACGACCACATTCCGGATGTCCACGCCCAGCAGGGCCACCACGGCCAGAATGATGATCTGGCTGGGAAAGGAGAGCATCACGTCCACGACGCGCATGATGATCTCGTCCACGACGCCGCGAAAATAGCCGGCCGCGACGCCCATGATCACGCCGAGGCCTATGGTCCCCAGCATGGTCAGCAGGGAAAGGAACAGCGTGGGACGTATGCCGAAAAGCATGCGCGAGAAGACGCAGCGCCCGAGGTGATCCGTTCCCAGGGGATATTGCCACGACGGCCCGGCAAACTTGTTGAGAATGTCGTTGGCATAGGGGTCGTTGGGGGCCGCCCACGGCGCGAGAATTCCCAGCAGCGCCGTGAACAGCAGGACGCCCATGCACAGGAGGGCCATGGGATTCTTGAAAAGTTGCCGCAACATCAGGCTTTCCTTTCGCGCAGACGGGGGTCCGCCGCATACTGGAGAATATCGAAGGCAAGATTGAAAAAGACAAAGAGCACGCCCACCAGCAGCACGTAGGCCTGTATGACCGGATAGTCGCGGTTGAAGATGGAAGCGATGCACAGGCGCCCCACGCCCGGCCAGGCAAAGACGTTTTCCACCACGATGGTCCCCGCAATCAGCTGCGGAATGCTCATGCCGATGGCCGTCACGCAGGACTGGAGAGAATTCTTCAGGATATGCCGCACGAGAATGGCGCGCCGCTTCAGACCGCGAGCCTGCGCGTAAAGGACGTAGTCCTCGCGCATGTTCTCAAGCATGTTGTTGCGTATCAGGCGGATATAGGTGGAAATATAGCTCAGCGCCACGGTGAAGGCCGGCAGAATCAGGTGGGAAAGGCCGCCGTAGCCGCTGGTGGGCAGAAGATCGAGCCTGATGCTCACTATCCAGATAAGCAGCAGCCCGACCCAGTAGACGGGCATGGCCGTGGCGGCAAAGACGAAGCCGCGCATGAGGCGATCGAACCAGCTGTCCTTGTAGACGGCGCTCAGGAAACCGATCGGCAGGCTCAGCGCAATCACGTAGACGAGGGACAGGCCGGCCAGTTCCAGGGTGGCGGGCAGGCAGCGGCCTATCTCGCCCAGCACGGTACGGGCGGGATTGGTATAGCTCACGCCCAGATCAAAATGCAGGCAGTCCCAGAGCCAGTGGAAATACCGCGCGAGAAAGGGCTGATCGAGCCCGAGCTCCGCGCGCGTCCGGGCGATAAGTTCCTCGGTGATGACGGGCGTCTGACGGATACGAAGGGCCACTTCCGCCGGATCGGAAGGTATCAGGTTGATGAAGACGAAACAGAGAAAGGATATTCCCAGCAGCAGGGGAATCGTCGCCAGCAGGCGCATGATGACGTAATTTTTCATGCCGGACTCCGTTGCGGTTACGGCGCCCCGCCGACGCGCGGCCCGCCGCGAGAGGAGCGGGCCGCGTATCGGTTCGGGGGCTACCTGCCTTCAAAGTACATTTTGGAGAACGGCACTTCGTATTGCGTCTGGGTAAAGCCCACTCCCTTGAGACGGGAGGAAAAAAGCGCCTTGTTGGTTTCGTAGGTCAGCGGAATGTAAATGGCGTCCTCATGCAGATGCGAGAGCGCGAAGGCGAACAGTTCCCGCCGCCGCTTCTCGTCCGTGGAAGAGAGGATTTCCGTAATGGCGGCGTCGATTTCCTTCTTGTCCGGCAGGGCGAGCTGCGCGGCGTAATCCCCGTAGACGCGCTGGCGCATGGCCGCCATGGACGACTGCGGATCATAGGGCGTTCCCCAGCAGATATTAAAAATCATGTCGAACAGGCCGTTTTTCATATTGTCGCGATACGACTGTTCTTCCTCGCCGCGCAGGCTGACCCGTACGCCGAGCTTGCCGTATTCGTGCTGCAGGTATTCGGCAATGGTCTTTTCCGTAACGCTGTTGCTGTTGTAGAGCAGCCCCAGCTCCATGCGAAGGCCGTCCTTCGCGCGGACGCCGTCCTCGCCCATTTTCCAGCCGGCCTTGTCCAGCAGCGCGGCGGCCTTCTTCATGTCGTACTCGTACGGCTTGAGATCGATGTCGCAGTACGGCACGGAACGGGCGTAGAGCGTGTCGGCCGGCGGCTCGACGCCGTGAAAGACGCCCCGGGAAATGGCCTCGCGGTTTGTGGCGTGCTGGAGGGCCCTGCGGACGCTGACGTCGGCCAGCACCGGGTTCTGGCCGTTGAGCACAATCTGGCGGGTGGAGGTCGGGCTGGACAGGGCCACGCCGAATTCCCCGCTGTCCCTGTATTTGTTCAGGGCGTCGGCATCGAGCATGTTCTTGCCCCAGATGAGATCAATTTCGCCCTTTTCCAGAGCCAGAATGCGCGTCTGATTGTCGGGAATGACCTTGACCACCACGCGCTTGATCTTCGGCTTTTCGCCCCAGTAATTTTCGTTGGCCTCAAAGACGGCGTATTCGTCGGTGACCACCTTTGTCAGCTTGTAGGGGCCGGTTCCGATATAGGCGTTCACGCCGTCCCGGGTGGAACCGTTCTTCATGGCCCGGGGGGAAATCATGGCAAAGGGCCGCGTCACGCCCAGTTCCGTCAGCATGGGATAATAGGCCCGGGACATGACAATCCGAAAGGTTTCGGCGTCCGGGGCTTCCACCCTTTCCAGCAGCCGCATCATTTCCAGCCAGGTATGGCGTTCGCGGTTTTCAAGAATGGCGTCGAAATTGGCCTTGACGGCATAGGCGTCGCACGGCGCGCCGTCGGTAAAGGTCACGCCCTTTCTGATCTTGAAGGTATAGACCCGGCCGTCGGGAGATATTTCCCAGCTTTCGGCAAGGCAGGGCCTGTAGCCGTCGGGGCCGATATCCACCAGCGTTTCATAAATCATTTCCTGCGCGTACATTTCGCCGGCGTACAGATGGGGATTCAGGTCGCGCACGTCGCGGTAATTGACAAAGCGCAGGGTGTCGGCGTCCTGCGCGGCGGCGTTTCCGCCCCACGCCGGCAGCAGGGCGCCGCCGGCGGCCATGAAGCAGACAAGAAAAAGGGCGCGCAAGGACAGCGGTTTTCGATTGCGGCGGGACGCGTGCATGAGACCTCCGTAACAATATTTGAAATTCAAATTCTATTTCTTTCAAAAAAGATGCCACAAACCGAAAACAACACAAAATAGTTTTTTTTCATCGGCTGCGATGCCCAAACGGCATCGTCACGCCGCGCGCCGCTCTTCGCATACCCCGCAGGGTACAGACGACGGCCGGTCTGAAAATCCTCGTTCCTTGCGGACAATTCCCGATCGCGAACGCCGCCGTTTTTCTCCGCATCTGGAGGCGGGCCAGAGAAAGGAGGTTCAAACGCGCCGCCGCGAATGTCCGCATGCGAAAAGGACTTGTTTGCGGGAAAGCCTTTCCTGCGCTACCATCAGGGCTTGCGGCCGCTGGGGCGCACGGGAGTTCCTGTCGCGGCGGCGCGTTCCGCTGAAAAATTTCAATCCGCTGCCGGGGCCCAGCCCCGAGGCGGGCTCGCCTTTCGCGCACAAAGGCGATTTTCATGGGGGAGAGCTGCATGGCAGAGCGCAATGGACGCGACAGACGAACGGAAATTCTGAAAACCGTAGGGGAACTTTTCCTCAGTGAAGGCTACGCGGGCGCCTCCATGTCCCGCATAGCCTCCGCCGTCGGCGGTTCAAAGGCCACCCTTTACGCCTATTTCAGCGGCAAGGAAGAGTTGTTCAGAAGTTACATGGAAATGCGCGTGCGGCAGGAAGCCGCCGAGCTTTTCGTCTTCCCGGAGACGGAAGAATCCCCCGCCGCGACGCTGACGCGTTTCGGCGTCAGATTTCTGGAAGCCGCGACCCGGGATGATTCCCGCGCCCTGTTGCGCCTGCTCTATGCCGAATCCCCTCGTTTCCCCGAACTGGGCAAAATCTTTTACGAGCTTTGCCTGCTGAACGGCCGAAAGCGTCTGACGGAATACCTGAGACGCCTGGAAAATGAAGGCGCGCTGCGGCTGCCGGACCCGGAGCTGGCCGCGGAGCAGTTTCTGGCCCTGTGTCAGGCGAAAATTTCCATGGAGCTCATGCTCTGCGTCCGTCGGCAAATTTCGCCGGAAGAAGGCGAAACCGTTGTCCGGGCCGCGGTGTCCACCTTTCTTGCCGCCTATGCCCGGCCCCGGAATCAGGGCGATTCCTGCTGAGATCCGCCCGGGAAAGGGAGACTGCCCGCGGCGTCTCCCTAACCGGCCCGGCGCGACGGACGCGCTCGATCCCGGCCGGCCCCTTCCGGGCCATGGCGGCGAAAGGTATTGACGAAAACTAAACCGTACGGTACAGTCATTACAAATAAACCGTACTGTACGGTTATTTACTCCGGCCGGCGCGCCGCTCCAGAAACCGGAAGAGCGCGCCGGGCAGACCTCTCCCATGGGACGGGGGATTACGCGTCGACGCCGCGTCCTTCGGCAAGCCCCTCCTTGCCCGGGCGTCGCCGACGCCCGGCTCGACCCCCGTCCCGCCCAGCGCACCGCGAACAGGAGGAGTTTTTCCCATGAAAAAATACAACTACCGCTTTACGGCGGAAGAACTGGACGACGGCGGCGTCCCGACGAGATCGCTTCGCATCGCGCTTGAAACGCACGAGGATATTTTCGGCATTATCGATAAAATCTGCGCCCGGAACGACCTCCCGCCCGACGAGGCGCTCGCCTTTGGTCTGGGCCTCAAGCTGTTTTCCGAAGTCGTGCGGCGCCGTCGGGAGACGCTCCCCTTTTCCGCCATTTCGCCTCACCTTGCCTCGATCATGAAAATCGTCAAGAAGCCCGCGAACCGGGATGCATAAGGCCTCGCGACGGCCGTGCTTCTGAAAACAGAGGGGGCCGGATTCCGGCCCCCCTTCCAAAAAACGCGCCTGTTCAGGAGGCGTCGCTCCGCCGCCTTGCGGGCCATTCCAGCACCCGCAGGGGCAGCGTCTGTCCGATCTCTTCCAGCGTCCGCCGCGCCCGATCCTCGCAATGCGGCGAAAAGAACACCTTCAGCAGGGCCGTCTTCGGCTCCAGCACGGAAAAGGCGGCCGTATGCCCGGCCGCTTCCAGCAGAAAGCGGAACATGGCCGTATGCCGCGGCTCAAGACGCACCAGCAGACAGCCGCAGGCCCGCGGCGCGGGCAGCGCCCGCACGGGGCGCGGCCGCCGCTGCCGCAGGGCCGGAGGAATGTTTTCGTCCACTGTCTTCATTGCCACACTCCCAGCGCGCGTCCGGCGGCGACGCAGCCCATGGCCACGGCGATGGTGCCGAAAAAGCTCCGGGTGCGCCAGGCCACCAGCAGGGAAGGAACGGCGGCCACAAGATAGAGATTTGTCCAGGAAAGACTGAACGCGCCGTTGTAAAAAAAGATATCCTGCCCCAGCAGGGCCGCCATGACGGACACGGGCACAAAGGAAAGCCAGTGCCGCAGCGCGGGCGGCAGGCTGTCGGCCCGAAGATACATGACCGGCCCCATGCGGGGCACGGCCGTGACCAGCATGCAGCCAAGAATGCAGACAATCAGCTCCGCGTGTTGGGCAAGCCAGCTCATGCCGCCCCTCCCGAGGTTATATCCCGCCCCTCGCGGCGCGCCCGCCGCAGGAAAAGGGCCGTTCCCGCCGTGGCGGCGACGATGGTCGCGGCGACGACGTTCCATTGTCCCATGCCCGCCATCTTGAAGCCCAGAGAAAGCACGGCGGCAAAGATGCCCGTCAGCAGATGCAGGCGGCTGGAGCACTGCGGCACGACCAGCGCCAGAAACATGGCCGTCAGCGCGTAATCCAGCCCCAGCGGCTTCACGTCGGTAATCAGGCCGCCGAAAAAGGCCCCCAGGGCCGTGCCGCCAATCCAGGAAAGCTGCGCCGTGACGTTGCAGGTAAAGAGCGTGGTCGCCGCCAGCTTCCATCCATGCTGAAAGGCCGTGATATGAACGCCGAACGTCTCGTCCGTCATTTCAAAGCCGAAAAGCGCCCGCTGCCAGCGGGGAAGCGGCGCCAGATGGGGCGCAATGGCCGCGGACATGAGCAGGTGACGCAGATTGACCACGAAAACGGCCACGATGACGGACAGCGCGCCCGCGCCCGCGCCCCAGAGACCGGCCAGAACAAACTGTCCCGAACCGGCAAAGATAAGCATGGACATGGCAATGGCCAGCGAAGGCGGGATATGGCTCTTGACGGCCAGCACGCCAAACGCGAAGGCGACAGGGACATAGCCGAGCACAATCGGCAAGGCGCGCCTCGCCCCCTCCCAGAAGAGAGAGGCGGACGCGGTCTGCGCGTCGTTCCCGGTTTCGGCAGGGCAGGACATGGAAGGCCTCCGGCAAAGCAGGATCACAAGACGGCGTCGCCCTGTCACAGGACGACGACAAGGGTCGCAGCCTACGCCTTTCCCCGACGGCAGGCAAGACGCGGGCGGGAAATCCCCCTTGCCTTCCGCGCCAGAAGGCCGGCGATTCGATTTGACATTCGCTCTTTTTGCACGCATAACTCCCTTGTCGCCCTTCAGATCGCGCTTTGCCGCGACCGGCGGCGTCCGCCGGACGCTTCAGCCCGAAGCCGTTCCCGATACATGCAAGGAGCTCTCATGCCTTCCGACAGTCACAGTAGCCATTCGTCGCCGCGCTTTCTGAACTGACTGCCCTTGCGCCTCCCGCAAGGCAGTCTTGCGAGGAGGAATCCCATGCCTTTTTCTTTCTCTTGCCGCTCCGGCGAGCGTTCCCGTCCGGGGGACGTTCGCGCGTCTCTTCGTCCTTTCATCTCCGATCGCCGCTCTTCGATCCGGCCCCGGCGTTCCGCCTGTTCGGAACAATGCCCGCGACCGGTCTTCGCGCGCGTCTGATTCCCATTACGGGAAACGCGCCGTTCATCGTCGCGCCCCCAAGACCTTCGTATCGCGCAAGTCGTTTCATATGGAACGATTGCGCTTCCGCGTCCCGAGTCCGCCCCACGTCAGACGACAGCGCGCGGCTTTTGGGAAAGATGGGGGAGTCTGAGGGAGAACTACGGGAACGCCTTTCCTGTGGAAAGGCCGGGCCCCTTCCTGCCGCAAGCACAATGAGTCCAGAATCTGATAACGCCCCTGCGAGAACCTCGCAGAAAGGAGTCTGTCCGCATGCACAGTAGTCGCTGTATCGCCGTTTTTTCGCCTGTCGCACGGGTTCTGTCCCGCGCCGTATCCGCCCTTCTTTTCCGGGAGACCGCCCATGACGCTCGAAAAGCGCCCGTCGCTCCGCCGGGTTCTCCGGCCTGAATCCGTCGCCGCCCTCCGGCGGCCCGCCGTTTCCGCCCCTGAAGCAGGGGCCGGCTTTCTCCTCTTTCGCGCGCGCCCTCACGACCCCGGAGCGACCCCGCGCGAGGCCGTCGCCGCACGCCGCGTCCGTCCATCCCATGCCTGAAAAAGAGGAGAATTTGCCATGATGCATCGTGAAGAACTGCTGCGTTCCGTCGCCGAAATCGTCCGCCTGCGGGATAACGCCGCCTTTGCGGCCCTTGCCGCCGAACGCCACCCCTCCGATCTTGCCGAAGCCCTTGCCGCGCTGGAGCCGGGCGCGATTGCGCCGCTGCTGACGGCGCTGCCCACCGAGCTGCTGTCCCGAATTTTCGTCTACTTTTCCACGGAAGAACAAAACGCCCTGCTGCGCGCGCTGCCGTACGACGCCGTTATCGCCCTGTTTGAATTCATGGCGGCCGACGATCGCGCCGACCTCTTCAACAGACTGGACACGGCCGCCCGCGACCGGCTGCTGGCGGCGCTGGCCCAGGGGGAAAGGGACGACATCCTCCGGCTTTCCTCCTATCCCGAGGGGAGCGTCGGCTCGGTGACGACCTCCGACTATGTGTCCGTACGCCCCGACATGAGCGTCGCCGAAGCGCTGGCGCATGTACGCGGCATCGCCGCCGATCGGGAAACCGTCTATGTCCTCTACGCGCAGGATGCGGAAGGACGTCTTTGCGGGACCCTTTCGCTGCGCGAGCTGCTGCTGGCGCCGGACGATCGTCCCATTGCCGAAATCATGCGCCGCAATCCGGTCTTCGCGCGAGCCCAGTGGCCCATGCGCACGGCCGCCGAGCTCATCGGACGTTACGACCTGCTGGCGATTCCCGTCGTCAACGGCGGCGAACGCATGATCGGCATCGTGACCGTCGACGACGCGCTGGATATTGAAAAGAAGGAAGACGCCGGACGGCTGGCGCGCTTCGGCGGCGCCGTCGGCGGCGACGACGCCGATCTGGATATGCTGGCCACGCCCTTCCGCAAGATGTTTGGCGTACGCGCCTTCTGGCTGGTGCTGCTGACGCTGTTCGGCGTCGTCACAAGTTCCTTCGTGGCCGCGCAGGAAGAAATCCTGTCGCAGGTTATCGTGCTGGCCGCCTTCATCGCGCCCATAGTGGACATGGGCGGCAATGCGGGCAGCCAGTCGGCAACGCTTGTCATTCGCGCGATGGCGCTTGGGGACGTGACGCTCCGGCGGCGCGACGTGCAGCGCGTCCTTTGCCGCGAACTGCCCGTGGCGGCCGCGCTGGGTCTGGTTGTCGCCCTGCTGGAAAGCGCGCTGGCCTATTTTTCCAAGGGGCTCGCAACCGACGTGCTGCTGGTCGTGGGGCTGAGCATGCTCGTCTGCACCGTAATGGGCGGCTTGATCGGCGCGCTCCTGCCCTTCATGGCCCGTCGAATCGGCGCCGATCCGGCGACCCTCTCCTCGCCGCTGATCACATCCATCATGGACATGGCGGGCGTTTTCATCTATTTCGCCTTCGCCTACGCCTTCCTTGGCGACCTGCTGCGATAAGGACGTGTTGAAAAAAAACTTCGCTCTGCGGCCGCTGCCCGCAGGCGGATTTCCCGCCTGGCGGACAGCGGCCGCGCTGAAGGGAGGAAGGTCTTGAACATGCCCCGAAATGACAGGAGTATCCGGCAGTTCCGTTACTTGCTCTCCGGCCGCAGGGGTCCGTAAAAGAAAGACGCCGTCGCGCCTCCGTCAATCAGAAAATCCGCGCCGGTGATGAAAGCACCCTGCGGGCCAAGCAAAAGCTCCGCGACATTGGCGACTTCGTCGGCGGTTCCCGGCCTGCCGGCCGGACATCTGGCAAACATATTTTTGTAAAAATCGCCGCGCGGACCGTTGAACTCGTCAAGCGCCAGAGGCGTTACTATGATGCCGGGCGAAATCGAGTTGATGCGCGCGCCCCGTTCCCCCCATTTCACGGCCTCGGCCATCACGCGCCTGACGTTGCAGCGCTTGGCGAGCTGATACGCCCGCAGGGTATCAGGAATGTTGCAGGGGCGCAGAAAATCCAGTTCCAGCAGTTTTTCGCAAGGGGCGCAGGCCAGCAGCTCATCCTTTTCCGCGCCCAGCGCTTCCATCCTGTGGCCGGACTGACTGGAGATCGTCACGCCCGCGCCGCCTTTCTTGACGACCTTGCCGACCTCCTCCAAAAGGACCGCCGTGCCATAGAGATCAACGCGGAGAATGTCCTCTGTCGAAGCCTGGCTGGGGGAGACGCCCGCGGCGTTGACAAGCATGGCAATCTCGCCGTGCCTCTGGCCTTCGGCTATGAATTTCCTGACGGCGTCGCGCGAAGAAATGTCCATTTCCATGGACGCAACGTCAAAACCCGCGTCCATCATTATTTTTGCCGTCCTCCTGGCGTTTTCAATCTTCCTGTCGCCAACGACGATTTTCATACCGGCGCCCACCCGGCGGGCAATGGCCATGCCTATCTGGCCCGCGCCGGTTAACAGCAGTACGTCCTTCATGATACGATTCTCCCTCTGAAACAGGCTAATGCTTTTGCCCCGCGAACGCTTTTCGATAAAAATCGGCGAGTTTTTCCACAGCCTGACTCACATATGGCTCCCGGTCGTACAGATCCACATGCGTCGCGCCGGGAATAATGAAGATTTCCTTGCCGCTTCCCGGAATGGCGTCATAAATATTCTGACTGTGGCGGCGGGAATCAGCCTTTTCTCCCACGATGAAAAGCGCGGGCTGGGTAAAAAGCGGGGTGCTGGCGTTGACCGCCGAAAAAAGCATTTTCTTGTCGCCGCTCACAAAAAGCATCCTGTTTACGGAACGCGGGTGCGCCCCGCGAGGCGTGCGATAATATTCCCATGCTTCCACAAAGGATTGCGGAAAAGTGCTTTGAGCGTCTGCACCTTTTTTGAGATCCCGCAGCGCGGGGTTGGAAAAAGCGGAGGGATCCACGCCGTCAATGCTGTCCGGGGCTATGGGGTGGTAAAGCCTTTCTCCGCCCCTGGCCTCCCTTGTGCGCTGCGCGGCCACCGCTTCAAGTTTCTTTATCTGCGACTCCCTGCTTGCGCCGCCTGCCCATCCATCCCGGTTCGTGGAACCTATGTCGGCGGTGCTGACGCCGGCGGCCGCCTTTATACGCCGCTCTGTAGGCGTCACGCCCATGACATAGCCGCCGCCGGCGCATAACCCCAGCGCGCCTATTTTTTCCTCATCCACAAAAGGCAAGGTTGTCAGGTAATCCACCGCGCAATGAATGTCCTCCATCCTTGTAAAAGGATCCTCCGCATAGCGAGGTTCGCCTCCGCTTTCCCCCACGTTTGAAGCGTCGAAAGCCAGAGTTACAAAACCTTTTTGCGCCAGCCGCTCGGCGTACAGACCGGAAGTCTGTTCCTTGACGGCTCCCGCCGGGTGCACGCTTATAATCGCCGGGTATTTTTTTGTCCTGTCAAAATCGGGTGGAAAGAAAAGGTTGCCTGCCAGCGCAACCGGTCCGTTATGGAACAGCACCCTGTCCATACTTTCCGCGCTGGCCGGGGAAAAAATCAGCGACAAAGCCATTGAAAGCATAAAAATAAAAATTCGCCTTGCGTTCATCGTTATTTCTCCCTGTCGTTCTTGATGCTCCACAAAATAAGGACGAATTGCCTTGACGCGCGCCGATGTACAACGCGAGTTTTGTTACCGCCCGCGGGCATACCGCTCCCCTCGCTTCATCAATGCTGCAATCAGCATTGCGCGCCCCGCCAGTTCCAGATGGCGCGCCGTTCATGCAATTATGCACATGCCGCCCCCTGAAGATTGACAACCGACAGAAACGCCTGTTTCCTAACACAGGCGTCCCGAAGCGGGCAACGCCAGATTCCGCGAACGTGTTTCCAAAGAAACAAGTCGCCGCCATGTGTTACGGAGCTGCCATGAGCCGCAAGGAAATCAGCAACGATATGCGCGTGCAGAAAACGCTTGAGCGCATTCATAACGCTTTTCGCAATCTTGTTGAAAAGGAAGACTATTCAAGCCTGACTGTTTCCGCCTTGTGCCTTGAGGCGAAAATTGGTCGCAAAACTTTTTATACTTACTATGAGTCTCTTGATGAACTCTTGAAAGAAATGATTGAAAACATAACAAAGGAGTATATCGAACGCATCAGAGAGTATAGAAAGCCTGAAGACATATTTGAAATAACACGGCAATTCTATCTCTTTTCACTTGAAAAAGGAAAATTCTATGACAATCTTGTTTGCAGTGAAAGCTATCAGGCCATAGGTTATCATCTTCTGATGCGTTTCGTACAGGATACGTGGAACGACTCGCCGTGGTTCCGTTCCCTGCGGGAAGAAGAGCAAAATATTTTACTCTGTTTTATATATAACTCGGGAGCAGGTCTTTACAGACACTGGATCATTTCAGGAAAGAAAATACCGCTGGAGCAGATGATAGAGCTGGCGTCAAATCTTGTTGGCAAGGGAATAGAAGGGATCAAGAATTCCATTTTACAGAAAAACAAGCGATAGCCATAATACTTGTTCCCATCATAACGAACGGAAAGAACAGTACGTATTCAGGCTGAAGTCAGGCGCCTGCCTACCGGCGGATTGCATCCCGGGCGATACCGGGAAAATCGGGTTCTCTCTCGCGCGCTTCATTCAGTATAAACGGGACGCCGCGAGCATGCGGCGGCATCCCGTTTTCCTGCGCCGGGGACGCCGCCTTTCGGGCTGCGCCTGACGGGCGGCGGAAAAGAACTTGAAAACGAAGAAAGTCCGCATGGCCTGAACCATGCGGACTTTCTCTTGAATACATTTTGGTGAAGAAGGAATACAAGCTAGCGCAATAACATATTGAACATAAATAAAAATCAAAATTATAAAAAATTAGCTGCCCCCAAAGTTGCCCCCAAATTTTTTTGCTGCCCCATTTTTGCCCTGTCCGTCTGTCTCATTGGCACAAATTTTGACAGCTTGAAAAAAATCCGGCGCATGGAACGCCGCCACACGACGCTTCCGGCAAAGGATTTTTTTTGCGGATTACGCCCTGTCCCTCCGCAACCTTGAGCAGAGAGAACAGACACAGCCCGGCCTTTTCTGCCCGGCGTTGCGTTAGGGGTTCTTCGTGGCAGGATGGTAGTTGTGCTACACAACTACCCCCTGCCAGAGGGAAATCCCTCTGGACTCCCTCATGCTCGGCGCTGCGCTTCTCGCATGAAAAGACCCGTGAGGAGTCTTGCCAATGCTTCCGGCAGTGGATACAAAAAAGGGCAGGGAGTGCAGCAACACCCCCGCCCGGCGGGACAGTCCCCCGACGGTATCATCGCATCAGCGAGACACGATCAAGTTTTTGCCCCGGCAAGAGTTCGCACCTCCTGCCGGGGCCGCTTGTTATCTACGTTTCATCAGGTAGACAAACAGAGCCACGATGACGCTGGCCACGACTTGCGCGGCAACGTCCAGCAGGAACTGCTCCATATGGGCATCCTCCTTTACCGGAGGGCTGCCCCACACATTCTTTAGCAGCGTCCAGCACCGGCTGCAAAGGGAAAAAGCCGGGGAATCCCCCGGCTCCATGCTTCGACCGTGCTTCAATCGTGCTTCACTATTGCCAGTTTACCCAGTGCGTGCCAGCAGAAAGCCCCTGCTCTCTGATTTCGGCAAAGGCGCGTTTCTTGAACGCTGTTGCTGATTCTCCGCCCTGCTTCGATATCGTATAGCCTTCACATGTGGCCACAGTTGCGCCCTCCGGCATCTCCCATGAGATAAGGAGAACTCGTGCACCTGCATTCGTGACGCGCTCCAGCTTCTCGACGCGTTTTTCCAAACCTGTCATTTTTTACCCTCCATTTTCTTTTCTATCTCCGAGAGCCGTTTTTCCAATTCCGCGACCTCAACCGCCTTTACATGGACTCCGGCGAGTTCTGCCAGCTTCTTTCCTTCGTCAGGAGAAAGGCGTCCTTCCGCAACTGCCCTCACTATTGCCGCCGTCAGCCTGGGCAAATCGGCGGCGGTCTTCATCTCCGGCAGTTCGGGAAGGCATACCGTTTGCCGGGGCGCATCCCCCACGGTAGCCATGATGGTTTCAAAAGCCTTCACATCTCCGGCCAACGCCTTTTCAAACAGGGCGAGGGCCAGCGCATCGGCTCCAGACATCCCGTCCCGCGTCCCGGCAAGGAGGGCTTCCAGCCGTTCCCTCATATCCCGTTTCTTGCGTCGCGCTACGGCGGAAGCCTTGCCGCCTTTCGTGCCGCGTTCTCGTGCTGCGTCACTGGTGGGCGGCATCAGATTTTCTCCACGTCGTGAAGCCATGCAACGCCCCTAACATGTCGGAGGCCGCCGGAATACGGCACGGCGACCACGACAGGGCACAACGTCTTTCTTCGATGCACGATGTGCCGCAGCGACGCGGTAACGCCCTGCGCCCAGGAGATACCCGGAGATAAAGACCAGAACCAAGAGTATGAGCGCGAAAATAACTATCATATATCCTCCCCGCAGCTATGCCGCGTCGTCATGCGCCTTCACAATGGCAGCCCACCGCCGCCGCGCTCCTTCCAGATATTGCCGGAGGAATCCCCACGCCATGTACTCCGCCGCCGCACGGCTTCCGGCAAAGAGGAAGGGCACGCGATACCGCCCGGCAAAGGCCAGCACAGACTGGCACGCGGCGTGCGGATTGATACGGCTTCGATAATTCCCCGACGCCAGATCGGCCCATGACGCCTCTACCGCCACGGCGAAGGCGTCCAGTGCCGCCCCGCGGGCAAGTTCCCGCTCGAACCTGTCCCGCTCCCGGCCAAGGCAGGTCACAAGGTCGGCAAGCTCCTTGCGCTCTACAGCAACCTTGTCCGTCAGACCGGCAAGAGAATAGTCCCCGACCGCCAGCGTCCCGGCCTCAACCGTTACGCCGTCATAGGGAGCGCCCCGGAAGGAAAAGGGCCGCTGTTCCCGATTGTCCACAATGATTTTCATGCGACCTCTTTTGAAAATATTTGCTTTTTCATGGTGGGCAATGTGGGCAGAGGGGCGAGCCCTACAGCCACAACGGTTTCCAGTCCGCCCACCATGTTTTTTCATCTTTTTGAAAAGTGGGCAGGTGGGCGGAAAAATCCGACCTTGCCCACCTGCCCACTTTTGAAACAGGCCGTTTTTTGAAGTGGGCGGGCCGCAAAGCCTTGAAGCTCAAGGCTTCGCCCCTCTGCCCACGTTGCCCACCCTGAAAACATGAAAATTATTCGTCGGGCGGTAAGACAACCACATAGCAGCGCACGCGCCCCAGTTCCGGCAGGTCGCGTTTCGTCGTGTTTTTGGCCTCGCTTACGCGCAACCATCCGGCGGCACGCAGCACGGCGGCGGCGCGTCTATGGGAAAAGCTCTTTACGACCTCGGAGCGGAATGCCTCGGACAGTATGATGTATTCCGTCATGCCGTCTGCCTTCCGCCGGAAGCCGACTCGGTTAATGACGCCGTGAGTCTGTTCCGTATCCATATCCTGAAAGCGGCTTGCCCCGTGCTGCTCAATGAAAAGCCGCACCTGCGCCAGAATGGCGGCATCTTCCGAGGCTCCGGCCCCGCCGCGCTCCTCAAGCCACGCCTTGAAGCAGGCATTGACGGCCATGCCCACATCCATATTTTCCGGCAGGACTCCGGCCCGGTCGCGTGCCAGAATGCCAGCCGCAGCGCCCAGGGCGAAACGACGCGCCACGCGCTTCACCTGCCCGTCGGCATCAGGGCAGGCCGTCAGCAGCGAACCCGTCCACCTTTCGACCAGGGCGAGAGCTTCACGTCCGGACGCTTCCACATCCCGCGTCAGGCAATCGAGAAAGGCGCGGCCGGCATGGCCGTAATGGGCGGCGGCAATGGCCTTGAGCCTGTCGGAAAGAGTCGCGGCATCTCTCATGCCGTGGAGGTTTGCCGTATGTTCCTTATGGACAGGCACGCCCGCAAGACGCACCTCCTGCCCGGCGCGGGAACGCAGGCCGCATTCATTGAGCTTGTCGGCAAGACCCACTTCGCCGCTGGAAAGGAACAGCAACCGCCATGTCTGGGACCGTCGCAGGGCGCTTTCCTTTCCTGCCCGCGTCTTGCCGGAGCCGTTGGCCAGCATGTAGGCGGCTTCCGCAAGCACCTTGCCGCCCACCTGTCCGATCTCGTCCAGAATGAGCAGACCGTCATTGTGCAGGGCCGCCACGCCTTCGAGGCCGTTGTCTGTTGCCCGCCATGTGCGAACATGGGCAGGCCCGCCCCAGACGGAAGCCGCCAGATGCAGGGCCGTCGTCTTGCCGCAGGAGCTGTCACCCTCCAGACTGAACCCGCCGCCCTCGGTTCCCGTCAGACGCAGCAGCGGCCCGGCAAAGGCAAGGCAGAGGGCGAAGGTCAGGCGGGAGTTGCCCGCAGCCAGCGCCGCGGCTTCCTTCCAGCCGTCCAGCGTGCCCGCTGTGCCGTAAAGGCCGGTTGTCACCGCCGCCGACTGAAAGAGCAGTTCTTCCCCGGCGGCCTGTCCCGACGTGTCATCCGGCAGCACAAAGACATTTCCGAACCAGCCCACGCGCTCCACGCACCGGACGCGCCGCGCCGGTCTGGCGGATGACAGGTAAGCGGCGATCTTGCTCCGCATGGATGGCACGCCCGGCCAGCCGGCGTCGGCAAGGGCGCTTAACCATTCCCCCTGTTGCCGGTAAAGAATGCGGTCGGGCATGGCCCAGCGCCGCAGGGTTCCGTCTTCGTCCGTCCATTCCAGCAGACGCCCCCAGCTCTGGGACGCCTCGTCGCGGGAACGCGCCAAGACCTTGAGCGGCGGGCCGAGGTAGATGCGTTCTCCCTCGTCGTTAACCTTGTACAAGCCCGCCGCCCTGCCGCTTTCCACAACCTGAAAGCCTTCCGGCACGGCATGATGCGGATTTTCCCGGCGCGCCGCCTCTACTGCGTCGCGCACGGCGGAAACGCCCAGGGCGAGATGCAGATCGTTGAAGTCGGCCTTTTCTCCGGCAATGAGCGGACAGACGGCCAGCTTGCCGCCGACGGCCTGCGCCGCCCCTGTGGCCGCCTCGACGCCCGGATTGAACGGCGTGCCGTCCGGCTTCCGTCTCCCTTCGTCATTGTCGGCGCATACGACGATTTCCCGCTCCGGGTACTTGTCCCGCGCCAGCCGCGCCACGGTTTCGAGGTTCCCGGCATTGAAGGCCGCAAGCACGGCGTGCCCTGTGGCCATACGCAGACTTGCGGCAGTGGCGTAGCCTTCCGCAATAAGCAGAGGCCCGTCCTTGAGGCCGTCCTTTGCCGGGATGGGGAAATAGCCGCCTTTTGTCTTCCCTCCCTGCAGGAAACGCTTGTCGTCTCCGTCGGCGGGCTTTTTCGGCATGATGAACTGGATGCTCTGCAGCTTGCCGGATTCCTCCATAACGGGAACCACAAGCCGACCGTCGGCGGCCACGCGCAGGCCGAAGGCATAGACGCCCTTGCGGGCAAGATAGGCGTGGGCGTCGGTTCTGCCTTCCGGCAGAGGGACAGACCGTTCCCAGATGGATGCAGCGGCCTTTGCGGCGGCCGCCCGGCGTGCGGCCTGCTCCTTTTCCGCCTCCGCTCTTGCTGCGGCAATGCGTTCCCGCAAGGCCTTGCGTTCGGCCCTGTCCATGTCCTTTTCCGGGGTTGTCGTCCGTGTGCCGCTGTCGCCTGTAAGCCAGTTCATCCACCAGATGCAGGCCGGGGCGTCGAGGTGCGCCTTGTAGGCCCCGGCATCTCCCCTCGGATAGCCCGCAACGCGGCAGCGGTGCAGTCGTCCATCCGCTTCCACGGTCTCAACCTCAAGACCGGCATCACGCAGCACGGCCGTAAACAGGGGCAAAATATCGCTACTCATAGTCGCCCCTTATCTGTCGAGCAGCATCAGCAGTTTGAGCGGGCTGCGGTTGTCGTCGTAGGGAAGGGGGCTTGTCACCTCATCCATAAGCCAGCGCACGATCAGGCCGCAGGCGTTGCCAAGCTGATTTTCCATCGCTAACCGTTCCTGCGGAAGAAGTTGCATGGCCTCTTCACACAGCGCACTGGTTTCCTCGTTAATCAGGCGGCGCGTCTCCTCAAGATGCGCGATGAAGCGCATGTATTGT
This sequence comes from uncultured Desulfovibrio sp., assembly GCA_944324555.1. GTDB lineage: Bacteria > Desulfobacterota > Desulfovibrionia > Desulfovibrionales > Desulfovibrionaceae > Desulfovibrio. Next base: position 360 of record CALUWU010000032.1, on the reverse strand, counting down.
ATCCGTCTGCAATCAGTTTTGGCAGAGAAGCGGGAAATCTTGGCGGTTTTGCGCTTAGCCATGACGCACCTCCCCGGCAGGAATGAGGTTGCAGGGAAGGGCCGTAACGGCGGGCCGCAGCGTGGCGGTAATAGTGGGAGTCATGAGAGCCTCACTGATTTGGGAGAAAAAAAGAAGGCAGGATACAACGCTCCCCGGCTCAGTGAAGCCGCCGCAGCCTCGCGGACATGCGGACGTTGTACCCTGCCAATATGCGAAAGCAGCCCGCCATGCGGATGCACGGCAGGAGCTTTGACGACAAGTGTAGTATGTGCTGCGACAAAGATTTTTCTGACACTTGGGATGCCGGAAAGGCGTTTG
>CALUWU010000031.1 GCA_944324555.1 uncultured Desulfovibrio sp. | reverse complement strand
GCCAGCATGTCGTCGAGTTCATCGGTCGCGGGCGCGGGAGCCGCGTCGCCGAGATCAAGGAGGTCGTCGTCGACGGGCGCCGCCTTTGCGGCGGGCGCGTCGGCGCCCAGCAGATCGTCGAGATCGTCGGTCGCGGGCGCGGGGGCCGCGCCGCCAAGATCAAGGAGGTCGTCGTCGACGGGCGCCGCCTTTTCGGCGGGAGCGTCGGCGGCCAGCATGTCGTCGAGATCGTCGGTCGCGGGCGCTTCGTCATCGGCGCCGGCTACGGCCATTCCGGCGCCAAGAGCCGCCGCGCCCAGAGCTGCTGCGGGCAAAAGCCCTTCGCTGTCAAGTTCCACATTGCCGGACTGGGCGGTCGTCGTTTCGATCTGCTCTTCCGGCGCGAACTGCGCGGACGGCATGGAGGCTCGCGCGGGCTGCGCGGCGGGTCTGTCTTCGCCCAGAACGGCGGCCAGACCTTCTTCGATAATCTTGCTCAGGGAAATGGGGCCGTGCAGGAAGTTGGCTGCCAGAAAACGCAGGGCCGAAGCCGTGTCTTCGGCTCCGGACTCCTTCATGCTTGCTATGCAGCTTGCCCATGCCCGCCAGAATTCGCCGTAGGCGGAAAGCATCTTGCTCAGGCGTTCGACGTGCGCCTGGCAGTCCTCGACCCTGCCGCACTTGTGCAGAAGTTCGATGCAGTACAGCCGGGCTTCGAGGTATTCAGGGTGCCGAATCAGACCTTTTTCAATAATTTCTACGGCTTCTTCTACAGACCCCTCGTCAGCCAGCATCCGGGCAAGAGGGAAAAAGACCTTGGAGTTGGGCTCCAGCTCCAGAACTTCTTTGTACCACTCGATTTTTTCAGTCATTTTTTGCTTGCCCCCGATGTCGGCGAATTTTTCACTGATGTTTTTCACTGAAAAGATAGAGAATCTCGTTGTCGCGCACATAGTGCAGACGCTGACGGATCATCTTCTCCAGGTAGTTTGAGTCGGACTGAAGCCAGCGGATTTCGTTGCTCAGTTCGGCGTTTTTCCTGTCCAGTTCCGCGACCTGTTCCTGTGCTTCGCGCAGCTGGCGGCGCAGGGCGGCGTACTCCATCAGGCCAGTGCCGCCCCACATCATATGAACAAAAAGAACCAGATTGACGATGCCAAGGCCTACGAGGATAACAACGCGCCAGACCATGACCGATTACTGCAACAGACGTTTATCGGTCGCCTTGTCGGCGACGTTACGCAATTCCGCAAGGAAATTGGCGGTCGCCGACTCCAGCCGGGCAACATCGTCCTCTACAAGGTCCATGCCGTCGACGCGATCCAGAAAGGCCTTGAGAGTATGAAATTCCCGGAAGAAGATATGTCCTTCCTCGTTGGCGCCTATGGCCGGTTCCAGCTCCAGAATGGTCTGAAGGCAGTTCTTGAGGCGAATTTGCAGATTGCTCATGCGGAACGTCATGCTCACTTGTTGGCGGTAGTGCGATAGAAGCCGTAGCAGTAATTGGCGCCGGAAAAGAGAGAGAGCGCCAGCGCCACGTACAACAGAGCTTCGCCGATGTGCCACAGCTCGACGCCGGCATACGGATGGTGCAGCATCAGGGGAATGATGGCCGCGATCTGCATGACGGTCTTGGCCTTGCCGAACTTGTCCGCCGCAAGCACGATGCCTTCGTCGATGGCCATGGCGCGCAGGCCGGTAACGACCAGTTCGCGGCAGATCATGACGATGGTCACCCATGCCGGCGCCCACTCCAGCTCGACAAACATGATCAGCACGGAGCAGATCAGCACCTTGTCTGCCAGGGGGTCAAGGAACTTGCCCATGCTGGTCACAAGGTTGTCGCGTCGGGCTATGTAGCCGTCGGCCCAGTCCGTCAGCGAGGCCAGCGCGAAGGCGGCTGCGGCGATCAGGCAGGTGACGGGGCCTTCAAAATAAAGAAGGATCACCACAATCGGCGTCATGAGGATCCGTGCAAGGGTGATCTTGTTGGCTAGGTTGAGCATGGCCGCCTCGGCTGTTCAGGGTATGGGCGGAAAGGAAGGCGGGGCTTCCGCCTTCCCCGTGAATTTCCTATGTGGACAATTTCTTGCCCTTGCCGTTGTTGGCGGCGTCGGCAACGGCTTCGGCCAGCGCGAGGAAGGCGCGCTTCGCGGGGCCGTCGTGATCCAGCAGGACGACGGGCTTGCCCTGATCCGCGGCCACGACCGTCGCCGGGTCGAGGGGAATGGCGCCGAGGAAGGCCAGACCGTAATGACGCGCGAGCTCTTCGCCCCCGCCCTTCTTGAACAGATCGATTTCCTTGTGGCAGTGCGGGCATTCCAGACCGCTCATGTTCTCGACGACGCCCAGGGCCGTGGCTTCGGCGTGCTGCAGGAAGTTGACGGCCTTGCGGACGTCGGCAAGGGAGATTTCCTGCGGCGTGGTCACGACGACGCATTCGGCGTCGGGAATGGTCTTGAGAACGGTCATGTGTTCGTCGCCGGTGCCGGGAGGCGAGTCGATGACCAGAAAGTCGAGTTCGCCCCAGCCGACGTCGGACAGGAACTGCCGGATTGCGGAAGATTTCTTCGGCCCGCGCCAGAGAATGGCCTGATCCCGATCCTGCAGGAACGAATCCATGGAGACGACGGAAAGACGTTCGTTGTAGGCCGAAGGAATCATGGAGTTTGTGTCGTCCACTTCAATGCCGGAGGCAAGCCCCAGCAGATTCGGCACGCTCGGCCCGTGCATGTCCACGTCGAGAATGCCCACGCGGTAGCCCTTTTCGGCCAGCGCCGCGGCGAGGTTGACCGTCACGGAGCTCTTGCCCACGCCGCCCTTGCCGCTCATGACGAAAATCTTGTGCTTGATGTGTTTCAGGCGCTCGGCAATCAGAGCGTCCTGTTGGGCCAGCATGGCTTCAACGCAGTTGCCGCCGCCGGGATTGCCCGCCGAGGAACAGGAAGAAGCCGAGGAACAGGAAGAGCAGGAAGACATAATTACTCCTTGAACTGTGGGCTACCAGCCGTGGCTGCCCACGAGATCGACAAAATTGGCCGGGCCGAGGTTCTCGGTGAGAAACCTTCCGGCGCGCCGGTGAACCCGCAGCAGGCGCTGCGTGCGCGGCTTGTCGCCGACGGGAATGAGCAGAATGCCGCCTTCGGCAAGCTGCTGCAGAAGAGGCTGCGGCACTTCCGGCCCCCCCGCCGTCACGATGATGCGCTCGAAGGGCGCGGCCGCGGGAAGCCCCAGCGTGCCGTCGCCGCGCACCATATAAATAGCGCGAAGGGAAAGTTGCTGCAAGAGGTTCCGTGTGGCGTGGTACAATTCGGCAATGCGCTCGACGGTATAGACGCGGCAGCCCATGACGGCCAGCACGGCCGCCTGATAGCCGGAGCCGGTGCCGATTTCCAGCACGCGCATGCCCGGGCGGACTTCCAGATTCTGCGTCATGAGCGCGACGGTGGAGGGCTGCGAAATCGTCTGGCCGTAACCGATGGGAAGCCGGATATCCTCGTAGGCCTGCACGCGCAGGGCTTCTTCCACGAAAAGATGCCGGGGAACGCCGGCCATGGCCTGAAGAACGGCCTCATCCGTGATTCCGGATCGCCTGAGTTCCTGCACCATGCGTTGCCGGGAACGCCGGGGGTCCAGCATCCGCGGAGACAGAGATGTTTTTTGAGTCGGCCGCATAGCAGCAAGACAAAACAAATTTTTTACTTCAAGTCAACGGCGCGCGCCCGCGGAAGAGCCGGCCGCTCTTGCGGGAAGGCGGGGAGTATGCGAAGCTGCCCCCTGCGGCGTTTTCCGCAGAGACGCCGCGAGAAAGGAGACGCTCATGCGCAGACAGCAAAGAAGAAGTTTTTTACCCACGCTCATAGGGCTGATCATTGTCGGCGCTCTCGGCTATGGGGGCTATGTTTTCTTCAAGGATCTCGACGGCCCCGCCGTGACGGTCCTGCCCAGGACCGATCGCGTTTCTCCGGCCACGGAGCTGACCGTCGTCATGGAGGACCCCTCCGGCATCCGTTCCCTGTCGGTGGGTATCCGCAAGAACAACGTGGTCAATGAAATCTATCGCAAGCATTTCGATACCTACGACGCGCGGCGCGAGGTCCGGGTGCCGCTGGCCAAGGCCGACTTGCGGGAAGGCGCCTTCGAGCTGGAGGTAAAGGCTTCCGACGGCTCTCTCGCCGGTTTCGGTCAGGGCAATACCCGCACCCTGACCCTGCCCATGCGGCTCGACACCCAGCCGCCGCGCCTCTCCGTCAAGACCCTGCCCCCCAACGTGCGGCGCGGGGGCTCCGCCGTGGTGCGCTATACGGCCGACGAGGAAATCGTCAACAGCGGCGTGCTGGTCGCCGGCTATTTCGTGCCCGGCTTCCGGCAGAAGGACGGCAGCTATATCTGCTTTTTCCCCTTCCCCTACACGATGACGGCGCCGGAGTTCAAGAAATCCGTCGAACTGACGGCGACCGACCTCGCGGGCAACGTGACGCGCAGCGGTCTGACCGTCATGGCCTTCGAGCGCAAGTTCAAGAGCGACGTGCTCAAGCTTTCGGACGCCTTCCTGCAGCGCGTGGGCGACAAGCTCGGTTCGCACGCCCCGGCCAACCTGAACCCGCTGGAGCGGTACCTTTACATTAACATGAACCTGCGCGCCTCCAATGCCGAAACGCTGCGAAAGATGCGCGATCAGACGGCTTCGGCCATGCTCTGGGAAGGCGCCTTCAAGAGAATGCCCCGCGCCATGTCCGTGGCCAACTTTGCCGACCGGCGCACCTGCCTCTATCAGAACAAGGACGTGGGGGAATATTATCACCTCGGTTTCGACCTGGCTTCCGTCAAGCACGACAACGTGCCGGCGGCCAATAACGGCCGCGTGATTTTCGTCGGCGATCTGGGCATCTACGGCGGCCTGATCGTCGTGGATCACGGGCTCGGGCTGATGACCCTCTACGCACACCTGAGCGAGTTCTCCGCCAAGGTCGGCGACGTCGTCAAGAAAGGCGACGTCATCGCCAAGACGGGCAGCACCGGCCTTGCCTTCGGCGACCACCTGCATTTCGGCGTTCTCGTCGGCGGCGTTGAAGTGACGCCCCTGGAATGGCTCGATCCCAAGTGGATCAAGGATAATATCACGGATCGCCTGGCGCAGTAGCCGGCGTTCGCAAACGGCCCGGAGCGAGCGGAAAAGCCGCGCTTTTTCCGCGAAGCGACAGGCCGCATGGTTTGAAACGCAACGCGTTTCAAACTGAAAATGCTTTAAAGGCAGGGCGGCGCGCTCCCCGGGGAGCGCGCCGCCCTGCCTTTATGCGGGCCTTCCGGAGGGAAGGCTATTCCTCGTCCCGCTGCCGGGCCGGGATCTCCCTGCCCTTCTGCTCAAGGCGTTTCAGAAAGTTGTCGCGACATTCGTAGCTGCAAAAGCGATATACGGTTTCGCCGTCCCGCACGGAAATGCCGCTGTCCGTCGAGACATAGGCGCCGCATTCCGGGTCCTTGACCATTTCTCCGGCGGCAATCTTGCGCTCCATGTCGGCGGCATTTTCCTTCGCGTCCGCCTTCTTTTTTCTGAGAAAATCATTGGCGAACATGCGGTACAGCAGATAGGCCGCAATGGCCAGAACTATCCATTTGATCATGAGCACTCCTTTCGTGCGGCTGGAGGAACAGGTCGCGTTCCCCCGGGTTCTGAAAACAGGCTAGCACAAGGGAAACCGCCCGTCACTGGAAAATTCTGCGGCCTTCGCAACGCCAGCGCAGCGCCTCCAGATGGCGGGCGACGGTCCTGCCCTCGATCAGCAGGTCCGGCGCCAGATCCCTCAGGGGAAGCAGCACAAAGGCCCGTTGCGTCATGCGCGGGTGCGGCAGCGTACAGAAGGACGACGAACGCCGCTCCCCGCCGAACAGCAGCAGATCGATATCTATGGCGCGCGGCCCGTAGCGCAGGGCCGGGTCGGAACTGCGGACGCGCCCGAGGGAGCGCTCCAGCGCCAGCAGCTCCTCCAGAAATCGCTCCGGCATCCATGCGGCGGCGTCAACGTCAAGGCGGACTATCTGGTTGAGAAACCAGGGTTGATCCGCATAGTCCTGCGGTTCGGTTTCGTAACGCGGCGATACAAGGTCCACCGTCGCCCGGGGCAGCCCGCGCAGCCCCTTCAGGGCCGCGTCCATGCGGGCGGCGGCATCCCCGGCGTTGGACCCCAGGCAGACATAGGCGTGCGTGGACATGACCTTCTCCTGAGATGGCGGCGCAGGAATCTGCGCCGCCTGAGCATAGGCCGCCCGCTTGCGGCCTGTCAAACGATCCGCCGCCTGCCGCCGTCGGTTGCCGCATGAGAAAAAAGAACATACATTGGCGCTATGGCAGAAGAAAAATCATCGGCAACCCCCATGCGGCGCGACGTCCTGCGCGCCCTGTCCGAACGCTGGACCGACGCCCTGCTGGCGCAGCGGGGTCTTTCCGCCAATACGGTGCAGGCCTACGCGCAGGATCTGGACGACTTCCTGCTGTTTCTGGCGGAACTGGGCGACGAAGCCCCGCCGGAAGAGCGCACGATCTTTCTGTATCTGGCATGGCTCCGGGCACGCGGCTGCACGGGGCGCACGCTGGCGCGTCGCCTCTCCTCGCTGCGCTCCTTCTTTCTTTTCGCGCAGGAGGAAGGCGTCGTTTCGCGTAATCCCACGGAACTCATGGAAAACCCAAAGCTCCCCCAGCGCCTGCCGGAAGTGCTGAGCCGGGAAGAAATGGAGCGCGTGCTGGCGGCGCCGCGCGCCGACGAGAAGAGCGGCGTGCGCGATCGCTGCATGCTGGAACTTCTTTACGCCTGCGGCGTGCGCGTTTCCGAGCTGTGCGGGCTTGCGGTGGGCGACGTGGACCGGCAGCGCGGGCTGATCCGCGTCTGGGGCAAGGGGGCGAAGGAGCGTCTTGTTCCCCTGCACGGGATGATGCTCGGCCTGCTGGAGCAGTATGCAGCGCACTGGCGCCCGCTCTTTCATCCGGCGGGCGACGCCCTGTTCGTCAATCGCTCGGGGCGCGCCCTGACGCGCCAGTATGTCTGGAAGATGGTCAAGAAGTATGTGGAAAAGGCGGGCATACGCCGGAGCGTGTCGCCGCATACGTTCCGCCATTCCTTTGCGACGCATCTTCTGGAGGGCGGCGCGGATCTGCGTTCCGTGCAGACCCTGCTGGGGCACGCCGATATCAGCGCCACGGAAATCTATACGCATGTGCAGGCGGATCGCCTGCGGGCAATCCACAGAAAATATCATCCCCGGAGTCACGAGTGAACAAGGTCGAAGCCGTTCCCACGCTTGTCACCTGCCATGCCAATGCGGACTTTGACGCCTTCGCGGCCATGATTGCCGCGCGGCGGCTTTATCCCGGCTGCCGCCTGCTCTTTCCCGGCACGCAGGATCGCGGCCTTCAGGCCATTGTGCAGGATACGCGCATTCAGCGGACCTACGATCTGATCGAACTGACCGATGTGGACTTTGCCGCCATAGGGCGCCTTGTGGCCGTGGATACGCGGCAGCGCGAGCGCCTGAGCCATGTGGCGCCGCTGCTGGATCGCGAGGATGTTCTCGTGGAAGTCTGGGATCATCATCCCGACACGCCCAACGACATCCGGTGCGACGCGGCCTGCGTGGAAATCGTCGGTTCGGTCACTTCGCTGCTTGTCCTGCGCCTGAAGCGGGAAAATATCCGGCTGGAGGCGGAAGAAGCCACCCTGCTCGGACTCGGCATCTACGGCGATACGGGGTCCTTCACCTACAGTTCCACGTCGGAAAGGGATTTCATGGCCGCGGCCTGGCTGCTGTCGCAGAACATGGACGTCAACCGCATCGACGAGCTGGCGGCGCACGAGCTGACCAGCCTGCATGTGCGCGCCCTGAACGCCCTGCTGGAGTCGGCCCAGACTTACGCCATCAGCGGGGAGTCCGTCGTTGTGGCCGAAGTGGATCTTGAACACTATCTTGGCGATTTCGCCTATCTGGCCCAGCAGGTCATGGAGATGGAAAAGTTCGAGATTCTCTTTGCCATCGGGCGCATGGACGATCGCATTCAGGTGGTGGCGCGCAGCCGCAGCAAGGCGGTCGACGTGGGCGCTGTCTGCGCGGCCATCGGCGGCGGCGGGCACGCCTATGCGGCGTCGGCCTCGGTGCGTTCCATGACGCTGGCCGAAGTTCGCGACGCCATCGTGCGCGCGCTCTATTCGCAGACGGAACGGGACAAGGCCGCGCGCGACTACATGTCGTCGCCGGCCGTGGGCATAGAGGCCAGCCGCAGCATCAGCGACGCCGACATGCTCATGCTGCATTTCGGCCTCAAGGCCGTGCCGGTCTTCGCGCCGGGGACGCGGCGCTGCGTGGGCCTGCTCGACGCGCAGACGGCCTCCCGCGCCGGCGTGCACGGTCTTGGCGACAGGCTGGTGGAAGAATACATGATGCGGCGCGTCAGCACCCTTCCCCCCGACGCGCCGTTGAGCGAGCTTGCCTCCATCATCGTGGACGGGCGGCAGCGCCTTGTGCCCATTGTGGAAAACGACGCCGTCGTCGGCGTCGTGACGCGGACGGACCTCATCAACCTCTTTGCCAGCGAGCCGGACAGCCTGCGCGCGACCTCCGCCAAGACGCGCAGTCTTGCCAAGATCATGCGCGATCGCCTGCCGCGCAACGTGCTGCGCCTGCTGGAACTGGCCGGGGAAATCGGCCGCGCGCTGGACATGCGCGTCTATGTGGCGGGCGGCTTCGTCCGGGATTTGCTGCTGGGAAGGCCCAACAACGACGTGGATCTCGTGGCCGAGGGACGCGGGGACGATATCGGCAGGCGGCTGGCGCATCGTCTGGCCGAGGCACTGGGCGGCCGCGTGCGCGAGCATCCCAAGTTTCTGACCTGCGTCGTCATCTACAAGGAAGACGACAGGGAATGCCGCGTGGACGTGGCCACGGCGCGCCTGGAATATTATGAGCATCCGGCGGCGCTGCCCACGGTGGAAGCCTCTTCCATCAAGATGGATCTGGTGCGGCGCGACTTTTCCATGAACGCGCTGGCGGTGCGCCTCGACTCCACGCCCTTCGGGCAGCTGGTCGATTTCTTCGGCGGGCAGCGCGATCTGCGCGACGGCGTTATCCGCGTCCTGCATACGCTCAGCTTTGTGGAAGATCCGACGCGCTGCCTGCGGGCCGTGCGCTTTGCCCAGCGCTACGGCTTTCGCATCGCCCAGGCTTCGGAAAAGCTGATCAAGAACGCGCTTTCCCTGAATCTCTTTGAACGGCTTTCCCCTGCCCGCCTCTTTCACGAATTCGCGATCATCTGCGAAGAACCCACCGTGGCGGAATGTCTCTTCATGCTTGATTCGCTGGGCATTCTCGCCGCAATCAATCCCCTGTTGCAGCTCAATCCGACGCGGCGGGCCTTCCTGCGCCGCCTTGGCGAGATCTTTGCCTGGTACAGGATGCTGTACTTTGAAGAAAAGGCCGAGGGCTGGATCGTCTTCTTTCTCGGCATGTGCAACAATTTCAACTTTCGGGAGGCGTCGACCTGCTACACGGCGCTGGGGCTGCCCCCGCAGCGCAAGCAGGAAATAATGCACGGGCGCGAGGTCATGCGCGGCGCCGGGACGGCCCTGTCCCGCTGGCTGCGGGCGCAGGAAGACGGCGACGCCCCGTCCGTCAGCGCTCTGGACGAACGTCTGGCGCCGGTCGGCATCGAGGGCCTGCTCGCCCTCATGGCGCAGAGCGCCGCCGACGATCCGCAGCGGCGGATCATGTCGCTCTATATTACGCAATGGCGGCGCGAAAAGGCCGATATCACCGGGCGGGATCTTATCGCGCTGGGGCTGCGCCCCGGGCCGCAATTCGGAGAAATCCTGCGACGCATCCGCCGCGCCAAGCTCGACGGCGAAGTTGGCTCATCGTCCGAACAGGCGGAACTTGCCCTCCGGCTGGCGGCGGAAATGCCGTCCTCCGGCCGGGCGGACCGGCAGCAAGGCGGCGACGCCTGATGGACGAATGGAAGAAAAAGCATTATACTCTTCCATCGCACGCTGAACCGCGCCTCGCAGTGCCGTAGCCGGAAACTGTTCCCGGGAATTCCGCCGGGGGCCGGCTGCCGCGGAAAGAGCGCGGTTTTTTTCTTCACGGCGCGGGCTGGCGCCCGTCCCGCTGGAGCGGAAGGTCGTTCAGAAGACCCTGCTCCATGTTTCTTTTCTGCATGAACACCGCTCGCGCGGCGCGCGCGGTGTAAAGGAGGCCATGTGGCGATAGACGCTATCCTCTATTCCGGGATCGGCATTATCGTATGCATTTACGCAATTTACCTGATGTGCCGTAAACGGCGCTGAAGCTCTTTCCTTTTCCCGGCCGCGTCCCGTTTTCTTTGAAAGAAGCGCCGGAGGGCTTCCCCTCCGAGGTTCTTTTTTCTTGACGGGATGGGTGCTTTTCTGTAAGTTCGCTCTGTTGCTTTCGCCGGGATGGTGGAATTGGTAGACGCAGCGGACTCAAAATCCGCCGGGTTCACACCCTTGCGAGTTCAAGTCTCGCTCCCGGTACCAGAAAATACAGGCGGTTACGGAAACGTAGCCGCCTTTTCTCGTATGCCCTTCCGCCCCACGACAGACGTAAAAAGGCGGCCGCGTTGCAAAGGATGAAACTCCTGAAGTCACGGCCCGGCAGTCGCTGACGGGGGCGTATGCGGGGAACCGGCATCCTCCCGAAACGGGCGCGGGCCTGTCGCGCTTTCCGGGGAGGCGCCCTGAATGGCTTTGATGCGAAAAGCCCCGAAATCTTGCGATTCCGGGGCGTGTTTTTTCTGGTAGCAAGGGAGGGATTTGAACCCCCGACACTGCGGGTATGAACCGCATGCTCTGACCAACTGAGCTACCTTGCCATGCGCGCTTTCCAGCAACGAAAACGGACTTTACGTCCAGCGCCCGTTATTGTCAAGAAAAAAACAGGCGTTCCGGGAAGTTCCGGGACGGGCGCCGCCGGGGAAAGAAAAAGCCCCGAAACCTTTCGATTTCGGGGCGTGTTTTTTCTGGTAGCAAGGGAGGGATTTGAACCCCCGACACTGCGGGTATGAACCGCATGCTCTGACCAACTGAGCTACCTTGCCATGTGCGCTTTCCAGCAACGAAAAGAGACTTTATGCTGAAAGCGTCGCGCCGTCAAGAAAAATATTATCGTCGCGGAATCTTTTGCACGCCTTTCTGAAAAAGCGCGCTGGGGAAGGGATAGGGGGCCCGGGGGGAAGGGAAACTCCTCTCGCGCTAGCAGCGACCGGATGGCGGCCGCAGGCCGTGCCCGTTGCGACGAAGGAAGCTACGGGCATCGACAGCAGCGCTGAGGGGTTTCCCTTCCCCCCGGACAACAGTGTTAACAGCCCCTAACAGCCCTAGTTGACCATGAACAGATAGACCAGAGGCGCGAGGATAAGGCGGTAGACGGCAAAGGGAATCAGCGTCATGCGGCTTACAAGGGCGATGAAGACCTTGATCGCCACCAGCGCCGAAAGAAACGAGCCGATCATGCCCACGGCAAAGAAGGACGCGTCCGAAGCCTCAAGAAAGTGCCAGCTCTTCAGCAGGTCGTATCCCGTGGCCGCGACCATGATGGGCACGGCGGCGATAAAGGAATATTCCGCGGCCAGCGAGCGCCTGGCGCCCAGAAGCATGCCGCCCATGATGGTCGAGGCCGAACGGGAAAAGCCGGGCCAGAGGGCGAGGCACTGAAAGCAGCCGATGCCCAGCGCGAGCTTTGGCGTTATTTCGTCAAGGGTTGCGTATCGCGGCGCGTGGGGTCGCTTTTCCACGATAATCATGACGACGGCGCCCGCTGCCAGGGCGCAGAGTACGGAAAAAGGGGTGAACAGGTGCTTGATGGTTGAATGCAGCAGCAGCCCGAGAACGCAGGCCGGGAGAGAGGTCAGCAGCAGCAGGCCGATGCCGCGCATGCCGGAAAAGGCGACGCCGGGCGTCGGCCGGAGCAGACCCCAGAAGCGTTTCCAGTAAAGCACGACGACGGCCATGATGGCCCCGAGCTGAATGACGACCTGAAAGGTCGCGGCCTTCTCGCCGGAAAATCCCAGCAGATCGCCCGCGAGAATGAGATGGCCCGACGAGGAGACAGGCAGGAATTCCGTCAGTCCTTCCACAATGCTGAGAATGACGGTAGTCATCCATGAATCCATAGAAAATCCTTGCGTCTGCGGCGGCGATTGCCAAAGGAAAGGGCTTCGCCTACCTTGATGGAACAAGAAAAAAGGAGGATTTCATGTCTGAAACCCTGATTTCCAGGAGCGAGCTTGTCCGGCGCGCGGCCGCCTATATTACCGGGGAGCGCGCCGCGCACCCTGAAAAAGACCTGTCTTCCCTGCTGGATGAGGCGGGAATGCGCTTCAATCTCACGCCGCTGGACGCGGCCGCGCTGGAGCGTATTTTTCGGGAGGAAGGGCGCTGATCCCCGGAAGGAGACCGGGGCCGGAAAGAACTCCCCTCCCCTCTTCCGGCCGGAGGGCCGACGCCCCGGCCGGGGAGAAGGAAGTTTCGCGCGATTCAGGAACACGGGGGGACCCCCTTCCGGCGCCGGCCGCGCCCGTCAGGGCAAGGGAGTCCTCCCGCGCAAGCTCGTTTTCGCGCCGGCGCCGTCAGGCGATGACGCTGCCGTCGGGCATGACGTCGGCGGGTTGCAGCAGGCAGAGCTTGCCGTCCTTTTCTGCGGTCAGCACCATGCCGCAGGACATGAGTCCGCGAATCTTGCGGGGCGCGAGGTTGAGAACCGCGCAGACCTGCTTGCCGACAAGATCCTCGGGGGCGTAATGTTCGGCAAGGCCGGAAAGGATCTGGCGTAACTGCCCTTCGCCGAAATCGATCTCAAGGCGCAGGATGCGATCCGCGTCGGGGTGCTTTTCGGCGCGCCGTACCGTGCCGACGCGCAGGACTGCCGCCTTGAAATGATCGAAGGTTATTTCGCCTTCGGCGGGGGCGGCGGGCGCCTTTTCCTTCTTTTCCTTTTTTTCCTTCTTCTTTTCCGCGGCGGGAGCTTCCGCCGGCGCGGGCATGTCGCGGCGCGGGAAAAGATTGGAGGAGGAAGCCAGCGCCGTGCCCGGCGTCAGCAGGGCGAACTCTTCCGTTTCCGCCTCCAGCGAGACGGCGGGAGCCGCGCCGTCGGGCGTTTCCTGGCCGAGCTGGCGCAGCAGCGTGACGGACGCCTGCGGCATGACGGGCCAGACGCAAAGGGCAATCTTGCGCATGGCCGTCAGCAGAACCTGCATGACGGTTCCGAGGCGGAGCTGATCGCCCTGCTTGAACAGCGCCCAGGGCGCCTGCGCGTCCACATACTTGTTGAGCGCGCGCACCAGCTCCCAGAGGGATTCCAGCGCCTGGGAGAACTGCACGTTGCCGAACAGCTGCCGGAAGTTGCGGAGAGCCCCGGCGGAAAGTTCCGCTATGGCCTTGTCGTCGTCGTTCAGCGGTCCGGCTTCGGGCGCCTTGCTGTCGCAGTACTTGGCGCACATGGAAAGAACGCGGCTGAAGAGGTTGCCGAGGTCGTTGGCAAGATCGGCGTTGACGCGGCCGACAAAGGCTTCCTCGCTGAAGCTCGCATCGGAGCCGAAGTGCATTTCCCGCAACAGGAAATAGCGGAAGGCGTCCTGCCCGTAACGCTGGCACATATCGACGGGATCAACGACGTTCCCCAGCGATTTCGACATCTTGGTATCGCGCACAAGCCAGTAGCCGTGCACGTTCAGGCGCTTGTAGAGCGGCATGCCGGCCGCCTTGAGCATGGTCGGCCAGAAGATGCCGTGCGGCTTGAGAATATCCTTGGCCACAAGATGCTCGCCGGGCCAGTAGCGGGCGTAGTCGCCCTCGGGCCAGCCGAGAGCGCTGATGTAATTGAGCAGGGCGTCAAACCAGACGTAGCAGACGTAGTCCTTGTCGAAGGGCAGTTCGATGCCCCAGGAAAGGCGCGACTTGGGACGCGAGATGCACAGGTCTTCCAGTCCGCCGGAATCGATCATTCCAAGCAGTTCGTTGCGGTAGCGCTCGGGACGGATGAAATCGGGATTCCGTTCGATATGCTCGCGCAGCCAGGGAAGATATTTGGACATCTTGAAGAAGTAATTCTTCTCGCTGATGAATTCCGGCTTTGTCTGATGCTGCGGGCACAGGCCGTTTTCCAGCTCCTTTTCCGTATAGAAGCGTTCGCAGCCGTAGCAGTAGTGGCCGCCGAACTCGCCGAAATAGATATCGCCGGCGTCGTACACCTTTTGCAGGAATTTCTGCACGGCCCTAACGTGCTGTTCGTCCGTGGTGCGGACAAAGCGATCGTTGGCGACGCCCAGCTGCGGCCAGAGGCTCTGAAAGCGAGCGCTGATGCCGTCCACGAATTCCTTGGGCGTCTTGCCTTCCTTCTCCGCGGCCTGCACGATCTTGTCGCCGTGCTCGTCCGTTCCGGTCAGAAAGAGCGTATCCTCCCCCGAAAGCTTGTGGTAGCGGGCCAGCGCGTCGGCCACGACGGTCGTATAGGCGTGGCCCAGATGGGGCTTGGCATTGACGTAGTAAATGGGCGTTGTGACGAAATAGGATTGCATCAAGATTTCCTTTTTTCTGGAAAGTCTCTTTCCCCGGCGGGGAGACTGGACAAGGGACGACGCGCGGCTACGAGGCGTCCTCGGGCGGTTCCGGCATGCCGGCGGCGGACGTCGCCGGCGCGGCCTGCGCCTCGCCGTCCTGCCGGGGCTTGCGCTTGCGCTTGCGTTTGCGGCTCTGGCCTTCTTCCGCCGGAGGCGCCGGCGGGGCGCTTTCCTTCTCTTCCTCGACGGGCAGCATGTCGGCAAAGAGGGCCGGGTCGTCGACGCTGTCCGGCGTGACGGACACGACCAGCAGGCCGTCGCCCTGCGGCTGTTTGGGAGCGGCCTTGTTCTGGGGCTGTCGCGGCGCTTCGGGCCGGTAGGATTCCAGCGCCTGCCATTCGTCGAGGGTCAGCTCCATTTCTTCATTGTTTTCCGTAATGACGGAAATGCTGTTGCGGAACATGTTGGCGCGCAGCACCTTCATGCCGCCCTTTTTCGTCTGGTATTTCTTGCCCAGACGCGGGCAGGAGCGATGGAACTGATCGTAGTTCTCCTGTTCGTAGGACAGGCAGCAGAGCAGCCGCCCGCAGATGCCGGAGATCTTTGCGGGATTGAGGAAAAGATTCTGCTCCTTGGCCATGCGGATGGTGACGGGAGCGAACTTGCGAAGGTAGCGGCGGCAGCAGCAGACCATGCCGCAATTGCCCACGGCGCCGATCATCTGCGTCTCGTGCCGCACGCCGATCTGGCGCAGCTCGATGCGGGCGCGGTACTGATGGACAAGATCCTTGACCAGTTCCCGGAAATCGATGCGCGCCGGAGCCGTGAAGTAGAAGATGAACTTGCTGCGATCAAAGAAGACTTCGACGTCGACCAGCTTCATGTCCAGCCGGCGGTTGCGGATGCAGCGGCGGCAGAATTCCGCGGCCTCGCGCGAGATTTCCCTGTTGGCCTGAAGCTGCGCCTTGTCCTCGTCGGCGGCGCAGCGGATGATGGCGGGGAGTTCCTCCTCCGTCACGCCGGGAGGCGGCGTCGGGCAGAGGCAGACGATTTCGCCGAGGGCCTCCCCCTGATCGAGCGGCGCAAAGACCATGTCGCCCCGTTGCAGGTGTTCGGGGCCGGTATAATAGCTTGTCTGGTCGAGCGAATGGAAACGAAGACCGTATATGGGCATGGTATTGGTATGATTATTGATGACGCCGCCCGCGGCGGCAGGTAAGGACGTTGCCGGACGCGCGGAACGGCGGACGCCTGTCCATCCTGTCCGTACGTACGGGGGACGTCTATTCTTGGGCCATATCGTCCCTGCTGTCAATGTCGGAGCGTTCGACGTCTTGCCTTCCTTGACGCTCTGCCCTACCCTGATCATGGCGGCCGGTCGTCGTCGGGACGGCTTTGGCCGCCGAATATCAACCAAGGACTGAAATATGATTTCTCGAGACGAGGCGCTGGCGCTCCTTGCGGAGCATGGCGTACAGGGCGGACTGTTGCAGCATTCTCTGGCGTCGGAAGCCGTCATGCGGGCGCTGGCGACGCATTTCGGCGAAGATGCGGAACTCTGGGGGCTGACGGGCCTTCTGCATGACGTGGATTACCCGGCGACGGAAAACGCCCCCGAACGACACGGCAGGGACGGCGCCGCCCTGCTGGCCGGCAGGCTGCCCGAAGAAGCCTGCAACGCCATCGAGGCGCACAACGGCGAATGCACGGGACGTCTTCCCCAGTCTCGTTTCGATTACGCGCTGCGCTGCGGCGAAACCGTCACCGGCATCATTTCGGCCGCGGCCCTGCTGCGTCCTTCCGGCTATGACGGCATGGAACCCAAAAGCATCAAGAAGAAGATGAAGGACAAGGCCTTTGCCGCCAGCGTCAACCGCGATACCATCAGGGAATGCGCCCAGGCCGGTCTGGAACTGGACGCGTTTCTCGCGCTGGCCATTGCCGCCATGGCCGCGGCCAGGGAAAACTGAGGCGGACAGCCGTTCCGCGCGCGCCGCAAGGGGCGGCGTCCTTTCCGCGCGGAGCGGCGCAGTCTGAAAACAGGGGAAAGAGTCGATGAGCACAACAACGCTGGATACGAGTATTTCCATTCTTGGCCCGCAGAAGATTCCGTCCCACCTGCCCTATCGTACATGGGCCGACGACAACCCGATCATCCCGCTCTATCTTGACGCGGAAGTCAGCGAAGACGCGCCCGGCGGCATCGTTGAACTGGAGGCGGCCGGCCCCCGGCGGAACCTGTACTTTGATCCCACCCGGGCCAAATGCGCCATCGTGACGTGCGGGGGCCTCTGCCCCGGCATCAACGACGTCATCCGCGCCATCGTCATGGAAGCCTTTCACGCCTACAGGGTTCCGGCCGTCATGGGCATCCGCTACGGTCTGGAAGGTTTCATTCAGCGCTGCGGGCATCTTCCCGTGGAGCTGACGCCGTCCAACGTCTCGGACATTCACCGCTTCGGCGGCACGATCCTTGGTTCGTCGCGCGGGCCGCAATCCGCCGAGGAAATCGTGGACAGCCTGGAACGCAGCAACATAAGCGTGCTGTTCGTCATCGGCGGCGACGGCTCCATGAAGGCGGCGCTTTCCATCAATCAGGAAATCCGTAATCGCGGCCTGCGCATCTCCGTCATCGGCATTCCCAAGACCATCGACAACGACATCAATTTCATTCCCCAGTCCTTCGGCTTCGATACCGCCGTCTGCAAGGCGACGGAAGCCATTGAATGCGCGCATACCGAAGCCAGCGGCATGCCCAACGGCATCGGCCTCGTCAAGCTGATGGGCAGGGAATCCGGCTTCATCGCCGCTCAGGCCACGCTGGCGCTCAAGCAGGTCAACTTTACGCTGGTGCCCGAGGCCCCCTTTGAGCTGGAGGGCGAAACCGGCCTTCTGCCCGCGCTTGAACGGCGCCTGAAGGAACGGGGGCATGCGGTCATTGTCGCGGCCGAAGGCGCGGGGCAGCATCTGATGGATCGCAGCGACGCCACGGACGCCTCCGGGAACAGGGTTCTTGGAGACGTGGCCTCCCTGCTGCGCCGGTCCATCAACAGCTACATGAAACAACGCGGCATAGCCTGCAACCTTAAATATATCGATCCGAGCTATATCATCCGCTCCGTGCCCGCGACGTCGACAGACAAGGTCTATTGCGGCTTCCTCGGCCAGCACGCCGTGCACGCCGCCATGGCCGGACGCACCGACATGGTTGTCGGAAAGATTCAGGAGCGTTTCGTCCACCTGCCGCTGGAGCTGGTCACGCGCCGTCGGCGCAAGCTGGACGTCCATTCCGAACTGTGGCGGGCCGTGCTGGAATCGACCGGTCAGGGCATGGTCTACGGCATGCTGCCGCAGGAGTAGCCGTATGGCGCGCCTCTCGCAGATCAAGGCGTCGGCCGGTTCCGGCAAGACCTACGCGCTGACGCGTCGTTTCCTGCAACGGCTGGCCGCCGCCTCGCCGGAACCCGTCGGGGCGCCGGCATGCGCCTGGCGGGCGCCGGTTTCGGAAAGCGGCGTCGGCTGGGGCGAGATCATGGCCGTCACCTTTACCAACGCCGCGGCCCGCGAGATGCGGGATCGCGTCGTTGCGACGCTCAAGCGGATCGCGCTGGGCAACGTGGAAAAGGACGTGCCGCTGACGCCCGAAGAGGCCCGGCACCGCGTCGACGCCATTCTGCGCGATCTGGGGCGGCTCAATATCCGCACCATCGACAGCCTGCTCCATCTGATTGTCCGCTCCGCAGCCCTGGAACTGGATCTGCCGCCGGATTTCGAGCCGGCGTTTTCTTCGCGCGAGGCGCTGGAACCCTATCTGGATCTTCTGTTGCAACAGGCATGGAACGAGGACCCCGCCTATGAAAATCGGCGGGAACTCCTGCGCTCCATCTTTTCCACGCTGGTCAGATACAAGGATAAGAAGGGCTTTCTGGCGGGGGACACCCTGTCGGAAAGTCTCTTTTCCCTGCTGGACGACGCCCTGAGAGGACAGTACGAGGACGTCTGCGACACCGGGGAAATCATCGAGCTCCTGGAGGACTGCAAGGCGCGGATTCTGACGTCGGCAGAAACGCTGCGGCGCGGCATGTCCGCCGATATCTACCTCGCAAGCGCCATCAAGGCCGTTCAGGACCCCTTGATCGCTGGCAAGAAACCCTCGGCCTATCTCCTCAAGGACAGTCTGAGCGAGCTGATGAGCGCGGCCGCCCGCAAGAAGGGGGCCGCGCCGGACCCTTCCCTTGAAAGCGCCTACGCGCTTCTGCGACGCGCCCTCGTCGACAGGATCATCGCCGAAGCGGCCTTGGCGCGCGCCCCCTTCGTGGATCTGGCGCGGCCTCTGGCGGCGGCCTATCGGGATAATATTCAGGCGGAGGGGCTGCTCCCGGCCGTGCTTGTGCCGGACATGGCGGCGCGGGTCCTCGACAGTCAGGACGGCGTGCCCGCCGCCCTCTGCCGTCTGGGCGCGCGTCTGTCTCATTTCTTTATTGACGAGTTTCAGGATACCAGCCGGGAACAGTGGCAAGCCCTGAAGCCCCTGATCATCGAGGCGCTGTCGCGGGGCGGTTCCCTGACGTGGGTCGGCGATGTGAAGCAGGCCATTTACGGCTGGCGGGGCGGGGACGCGACCCTCTTTGACGAGGTGCTGACGGATCCGGCCCTGAATGCGCTGGAATCCCGCCCGGAACGGACGGTCCTCCCCTGCAACTGGCGCAGCCGGCGGGAAATCGTCGAACACAACAACAGTCTGTTCTCGCTTCTTGAAAAGGAAGAGATCGCCCGTAACGTCATGTCCGCCCTGCTCGGCAAGGATGTTCCCCCGGAATTTCTGGAAGACGCCGCGCGCCGGGTCAGCGCTGCCTTTGCCGGGGCGGCGCAGCGCGTCCCCGAGGGCGCGGATCGGGAAGGCGGTCTTGTGGAGGTTCGCTGCCTGGAGGCCGGCTGCAAGGCGGAACTCGACGCCCTTGTGGCCTCGGAGGTTACGGCGCTGCTGCGGGAGCTGGGAACGCGGCGCCGCTGGGGAGACATGCTTGTCCTTGTGCGGGCCAACAGGGAAGCCGCCATGCTGGCGCGGGTGCTGGCGGAGGCCGGCATTCCCGTGGTGACGGAGAACAGTCTGCTGCTTGCGACGCATTCTCTTGTGCGTCAGAGCGCGGCCCTGCTTTCCTTCCTGACGGCGCCGGCCGACGACGTGGCGTTCTGGACAGTGATCTCCGGGTCCGTCGTGCTGGATCTGCCCGATATCCCCTTTGACTGGCAGTCCCTGCATGACTGGTGCGCCGGGCGTTCCCGGGAACTGTCGCTGGCGGAACAGTTCGAGAGTCGCTGGCCGGACGTCTGGAAGAGACTTTTTGAACCGTTCCTCTCCCGGGCCGGGCTGATGACGCCTTACGATACCGTGCGCGAGTGGTACGCGCTCTGTCAGGTGGAGCGCCGCTATCCCGGGGAGAACGTCTTTATCCGTCGTTTTCTGGAAGTCGTTCATGCCGCCGAAGGCCGCGGGGCCGCCTGCCTGCCTCTTTTCCTGCGCCACTGGCAGACGGACGGCGTCTTGGAAAAGATTCCCATGCCGGAAGGCATGGACGCCGTGCGCGTCATGACCATTCACAAGTCCAAGGGGCTCGAAGCGCCCGCGGTCATCGTGCCCTGGCTGACAAGTTCGGCGCTGGTTTCCAACGACGTGCGGGCAACCGTCGCCGGGAAAAAGGTGGCTCTGGGCAATATCAAGGCGCTGGGCGCTCCCTATCATGAGGAGAAAATCCGGCAGTGCTGCGAAAGTCTCAATCAGATATACGTCGCCTTTACCCGGGCGCGGGAAGAACTGCATATCTTTCGGACCGTCGCGGCTTCGGGCAGGAGACCGACCATCTGCGGAGGACTTGACGCGCTTTGGGCCGCGGCGGGAATGACGCCCCCCTATACGCGCGGCAAGAGCGATTCCTCCCTGTCGCGACCGCCCGCCGGGGAGAATGCCGTCCGGCCCCCTGTTCCGGCGGAGAATCTGCCGCCGGCGGGAAGCTGGCGCCCCATGCAATGGCTGCCGCAACTCAAGGTTTTCCGTAATCCTCTTGAAGAATTGAAGTTCCGTCCCAAGGACAGGGGAACTGTCTTTCATGCCTGCCTTGAGCGTCTGGTGTGTTCGGGCAATGCCGCGGAGGATGCCGCGCGCACGGTGGCCGCAGTACGGGCGACGGCCGCTCCGGCGGCGCGGGCCGCCATGGACGCCGGACTGGGCGAAGAGCTGAAGGAATCCGTGATCTGGTGCCTTGAGCACAGCGATCTGGCGCGCTGGCTGGAGCGCGGCATGCCGGAACAACCCCTGATGAGCGCCGACGGCGAATTGTTGCGGGCGGATCTGCTCGTGCGCGAGGACTGGGGGCTGCTGATTGTCGATTACAAGACCGGCGAGGATCGGGACGCATACGAAGCGCAGATGCGCCGCTATCTGTCCTGCCTGCCGCCGGCGGAGCAGGCCTCGGCGCGCGCCCTGCTGGTATATGTCGACATGCGGCGGTTCCGGGCTGTCGGCCCGCAGGCCTCTTCGGGGCTGGAAACGGACTATCTTTCGGCGCTGCGCGCCGTTGCGGCGCGGGAAACGTCCGCGCGCGGAGTGGAAGCATGAGCGGAAATATTCTTGTCTTTCCCTGGCAGCGTCCCTTCCTGCCGGACCTCCTGTCATTCATGGACGCCCCGGAACGTCGCCGCCTCCATACCGTGCTGGTGGCGCCGCATCGACGGCCCTGGCGTTATCTGCAGGACCTCTATGCCGCCGCTCCCCGGGGGCGTATTCTGCCGAAGATGATGACCATGACGGAAGTCTTTGCGGCATGGCGCGGCGCCGTGCCGCCGGCGCCGCTGCGAAATGCGAATCTTCTGGATTGCGTGGCCGTTCTGCACGAATGCGTTTTCGGGATTGCTTCTGAAGACGCGGAACTGGAACGGCGTTTTTCCTCCATGCCGATGGAGCGTTTTTTCCCGTGGGGGGCGCGTCTGGCGGGGGTGCTGGAAGAAATGTTCAGTCAGTGCGTGGATGTCCGCGACATGCCCTATACCGAGGAGGATGTTTCCCCCACGGCGGCGGCCCTGCTCGGGGCGCTCGGGCGCATCGGCGCGGCCTATGTCGACGCGCTGGAAAAACGCCGCTGGACCACGCCGGGACTGGACGCCCTGACTGCCGCGCGTCATGCCGGGCAGATTCCGCCGCTGCTCCGCCCTTCCGAAGATCGCGCCGTTGTCATTGCCGGTTTTTTCCAGCTGACAACGGCCGAGGAAACCGTCGTCCGGGCCCTTTACGAGCAGGGCGCGGATATCTGCCTGCATACGGATCCGCTTCTGGCTGGGGCGCCGGCGCAGGAGAGGGAGCAACGCAGCCACTGGGCCTGTCGCGGACATGCCGAATGGCTGCGCCGATGGGACGCCACGGCCAGCCTTGTTTCGCCGTATGAGGAAGGCGCGGCGCCGGAATGGCATTTCTTTGCGGGGTATGACGCCCATTCGCAGATCAAGGAAGCCTGCGACAGCCTGAAGGAGGCGGCGCGGCGCGATTCCACCGCCGTCGTGCTTGGCGACGGCGCGCTGCTCATGCCGCTGCTTCATGAACTTCCTGAAAAGAATGTAAATATCTCAATGGGCTATCCTCTTGAGCGCACGCCGCTCTACCAGCTTCTGGATAGCCTGCTGCGCTTGCAGGAGCGGGAAAATGCCGCCGGGGGCGGTCTTTATTACTGGAAGGCCCTGCAAGCCGTCTTGTCCCATCCCTATCTTGCGTTGCTGCGTCCCGCCGACGCCGGCGAGGACGAAAATCTGCGCTCCGTCCTGTTTGCGCTGGACCGGCAGCTCAGGAAGGAGCGCCGGCGTTTTGTCCGGCCGCAGGACCTCCTTGCCGCAATCAGCGCCGGCGACGAAAATTCGCAGTCCCTGCTTGCGCTGCTGCTGGATCGCCTGATTACCTCCTTTGCCAGTCTTTCAACGACGGCGGACATGGCGGCGGCCATCGAGGGCGTCTGTACTCTGCTGCTGGAATATGGGGAGGATATCTGGTCGCGCTATCCTCTGGATGCCGAGGCGCTCTATCGCGTCATGCAGAAGGTGACGCCGGTCCTGCATGACAACGCGCTGGCGGGGCAGGCCCTTACCGCCGCGCAGCTGCGGAGCATAACCCGCGAAATTCTGACGCAGGAGCGCATCCCCTTTGAAGCGGACCCGCTGAGCGGCGTGCAGATTCTGGGCATGCTGGAAACGCGTCTTCTGCATTTTGAACGCGTGCATATTCTGGAAGCGACGGACGACCGGATGCCGGGACAGTCCCCGCAGGACGCGCTGCTGCCGGACGCCCTGCGGACCCTGCTCGGACTTCCCGACAGCCGTCGCCGGGAACTTGTCGCCGCGCACAATCTGTACCGGCTTTGCGCCTCCGCCCGGCAGGTCTTCTTCTACTGGCAGGAAGGCGCCACGCAATCGACGCTCTTTGACGGCAAGAAATGCCGCAGTCGTTTTGTGGAACAGATCATCTGGCAGGAAGAAGTCCGCCGGGGGCGGCTGCTGCAACCCGGGGAAGCGCCCCTGCGCGCGGCCGTCTGCGACGTTCGCCCCGCGCCTCCGGCGTTTCCGCAGCTGCACCGGACCGCTGCGCTGGCAGCGGCAATGGAAAACTTTCTGGACAATCGTCCCTTGTCGCCGACGCATCTTGACGCCTATCTGCATTGCCCTCTTCGCTTTGCCTGGACGCATCTTTGCGGCTTGCGGGAAATGGATACGGTCAATGAAGGCGACGACCCCGCCGAGGTTGGCATCCTGCTGCACGAAGTGCTGCAAAAGGGGCTTGCGCCGTATGCCGGCAGGTGCCTGCCTGAAACGGAAGAAGAAAGGCGAACGCTGCTGCATAGCTTGACAGCCTTGTTTCATGAAGAGTGCGGGACGCGGGGAACATCGCGGACGTTGCCGCCCGACAGCATGGCCATGCTGTCGGCGGCCGTACCCCTGCGTTTCCAAAAATTCGTGGAAGCGCTGCCGGAATCCTCCGTCCTTGTCGGGGTGGAACAGGATATCGATGCGTCGCTGGTATTTCGAAGCGGCGAACAAAAATTTTGCGGCGTCATGGACCGGCTGGATCGCCGCGATGGCAAGGTGCATATTCTGGATTACAAGACCGGTTCCATCGCACTGGAAAGCAGTACCTTCTGGCTGGAGAGAGACCTTTTTGATCGTCTGCTTGTCCAGGAGGAAAGCGACGACGCGGCCGGAGCCGACAGCCTTCTCGGAGAAGTGCGCGCGCTCGTTCCCAGCGTCCAGCTTCTCTGCTATCTGGCCCTTGCGCGCGCCCAGGGATTCGGGCCTCTTGGCAATGCCGCCTGCCTCGACTTGCGCGACAGCGGCAAGGAGCGCCCGCTCCTGCTGCCCGAGGCCGCTGCCGATGCGGATATGGAAAGCGTCGTCGATCGCTGCGAAGATATCTTGTCCTTTGTGGTCTGGCACATGCGCTATGCGGAACAGTTCAGCCCCAATCCGGATCGGCATTGCGCATATTGTCCATTTACTTCGTTTTGCGTCTCTTCCTATGCTCAAAACGATGAGTAGCGTTTTTTGTTGATGGTTTTTGTGTGTGTGTTGATTTTGAGGAGAGTTTTGTGGTTTTGGTTAAAAGTTGTCATAATTTTGATTATGAGATATTTTTTTTACACACAATCCCCACGATCAAAAAACTCAACGCGCGCTAACGCTCCTGTCACTCTATTGAGAAAAAGGCCCTTATTCTTGTAATTAATAAAAAATAGTGCGCATCAATAAGCTATATGCTCCATCGTTCTTGCATTTTGAAGGAGAATAGATTGTTCTTTTTCTTTGGGTAAAAGCTGAAATGCGTTTTTTATCGCTCTTCGGATCTTGCAAAAGCTGCGTTTTTTCGTTAAAGCCGCTCTCTTTCGCGGACACTGCGTCATGCCCGCGGCAAGCCTTCGTGACAAACGAAAAAAGGATATTCTCATGAAGCTCTTATACATCACGGACGTTTTCTGCCCCTGGTGCTATGGCTTTATTCCCGTCATGCAAAAACTCCAAAAGCGTCATGCGCTCCCCGTTAGGGTTCTGGGAGGAAATCTTGTCGAAACTCCCCGGCGGATTTCAGAAATGCTACAGGAACACCCGACAATTCTTGCTTTTTTTGAACGCCTTGAACATGTGACAGGACAAGCGACGGAACGTTTCCGACAGCTGCTGGAGCATGCGGGACGCGAAGGAGCTCCCGACTGGCTCATGCACTCTCCCGCCATGAATCTTCCGCTGGCGGCGCTCCGCAGTCTGGCGCCGGGCGACGAGCTTGCCCAGATGGAAGCCTTTGAAGAAGGTTTTTACGCCGAGGCGCAGGATGTCATGAATCCGTCCTTCTGGGATCTCATGGCGGATCGCTGGAACGTCTCCCGAACGGCATTCCATGCCGCCCTGGAAGATCAGGATATTCGAGCGCGCGCCGAGCAGGACGCCGCGGAAGCTGAACAAATTATGGGAGAGTTTTGCCTCTACCCTACCCTGTATCTGGAACTGGAAGGAGAAAGAAAGCTTCTTGCGCGCGGATACGTTTCCTATGAAGAAGTGGAGGCAACGTTTGCGGCTGCCCTGCGCGACATGCCGGAAACCTTCGCGCAGGGCGCGGCATGCGACGCCGACGGATGCTGCATTCTGCCGGCGGCTCGCCCCCGCAGCTGAATCCCGGCAATCTGCCTATAAAAAAGCACAATATTACCGATAAGCTAGTAAAAGAGAGGCAATGGCGCTCTTTTTTACGCGTTTCTGACGCGCGAGGCCGCGCTTCTTTGAATTCCAGCAAAAGGATTTTTCTGTGAAACTATCCACACAAATCGGGACAAGCATGAGCGCTCTTGCCATACTTGTCATCATCATGGGATGCTTTCCTCTTTATCAAATGGATAAGTTGAATGATGCGACGAACGTCATCTCTACATCCCGTCTTCCTATCGTCACGGATATGGGGATAGTAAATACTGCTGTCGCCAACTATCGTCGCTTGCAGTTTGTAAGGATTACATCTACAGATAAAGCTCAACAACAACGAATTAACAAACTTCTCAAGCAGGAACGCGCCAAGATAGAAGGCACGATAGAACATGTAAAGGTACGCCTGCAAACTCCTGAAGGAAGAGCCATTTTTGAAAAGGTCATAAAGAACAGCCAGATATTCTTTGAGGGAAGCGAGCGTCTTCAAGCCGCGGCGGACGCCGATCGCTCTGAGGAAGCGCGCGCCCTGCTCTTCGGAGAAACAAAGAAATACTTTGAAAATCTTTGCAGTTCAATCGACAGCAGCATTGCTTCCGTACAGAACGTTTCTCATGCTCTGGCCGACGAAGCCGCCAATCTTTATCATATGTCCCGTTTGAGCGGCATCCTGCTCGTTCTTGTCGCGCTGCTTGCCTCGGCGACGCTGACCATTCTCATCGTCAGACATGTTCGCAAGCAATTGGGCAAGGAACCCGTGGAATTGCGAGAAATTGCCCAGAAAGTCGTCAACGGCGATTACAATATTGACGACGGCAAAGCCAAGATCGGCGTCTATGCAGCCATTATCAGCATGGTCGACGCACTGAAAAACAATATCGACGCCGCCAGACGCGAATCTGAAAACGCCCGCCAGCAGACGCTCAAGGCCGAGGCGGCTGTAGCCCAGGCGGAAGAAGCGCAGTATCAGGCGCAAAACAAGAGCGCCGCCATGATGTCCATTGCGGACCGTCTTGCTTCAATGAGCGACGTCATGGCCTCCGCATCGTCGCAGCTGGCCGCGCAAATAAGTCAGGCCGACACGGGATCGCAGGAATCTTCCACCCGGTTGAGCGAAGCGGCCGCCGCCATAAGCCAGATGAACGCCTCCGTGAGCGAAGTCGCCGCCAATGCTTCCGCCGCGGCGCAGGCGTCGAGCGCGACAAAGGAAAAGGCCGAGGCCGGGGCCCAGATAGTGGAAAAGGTCGTACGCAGCATAGAAGAAGTGCATCAGGTGAGCCTCGCGCTGAAAAAGGATATGGGGCAACTGAGTTCGCACGCTCAGGCAATCAACGACATCATGGTCGTCATCTCGGATATCGCGGATCAGACAAATCTTCTGGCTCTGAACGCCGCCATCGAAGCGGCGCGCGCCGGCGAGGCCGGGCGCGGCTTTGCCGTCGTGGCTGACGAAGTCAGAAAGCTGGCGGAAAAAACCATGTCGTCCACACAGGATGTGGCGACCGCCATTCGCGCCATTCAGGGCAGCACGGAACAAAGCGTGCGCGCCATGGACGCCGCGGCGCAGAAAGTGGGCGAAGCCAATCAGTACGCGGGAGAATCCGGGCAGGCGCTGAAGGAAATAGTGGCGACGGTCGAGGACGCCGCCATGCAGGTGCACGCCATAGCCACTGCCAGTGAAGAACAGTCCGCCGCCAGCGAGGAAATCAACCACAGCATCGCCGAGGTGGACGCGATGTCCAAGCAGAGTCTCAGCGCCATGAATCAGGCCGCCCAGGCCGTCGAACAGCTGGTCAGCCAGGCCGGAACCCTCAATGCGCTGGTGCATGAACTCCGCAACGCCTGATTCCTGCGGGAAGCAGACGTAAAAAAGCGGGTTCAAAGCATTGACGACGAAGACGATACAGGATAAAAGCAGCGTCACGTTATCGGGCAGTTAGCTCAGCTGGTTGAGCACCGCCCTTACAAGGCGGGGGCCACAGGTTCAAGTCCTGTACTGCCCACCAATGAAATCAAAGGGTTATGACTTCGATCATAACCCTTTTTTATTTGTACACATGGCGGCGTACACATCCGCGCACACGCGCGCCTGACCCGTTGCAGACGGGATGGCTTCGATGGCCTCCATTTTCTGCTCATTACAGACGTGCTGGTAATGGCGCATCACCATAACCGGAGAGCTGTGTCCCATAAGCACGGCGACAGTGCCGTAATCCGCACCTGCGCGAATGGCTTCCGTGGCAAAGGCGTGGCGCAGATCATAAGGTCTGATATGCCTTGTGATGCCGGCGCGCCGCAACGCGGCTTTCCAGGCCGTCATAATGCGCTGCACGGGCTTGCCCCGATAGTGGATGACATACTCCATCCCAGCCAGCCGATCAGTTTCCCGCCACTCCTGCAGGAGAGAAAACAGCGCATGCTGAATGGGAATCTCCCGCCACAGCTGCCGCGCCCCCTTTCTGGCATTCGGCACGCGGATAATGCCCGCAGGAATATCGACGTCTGACCAGAGCAGTCTGAGCAGCTCGCTCTGCCCCACGCGCATACCGAAATTGAACCCCAGCACAATGACTCGTCTGATATGATCCGGAGCGACCGCAAACAGGCGAGAAACCTCTTCTTGCGTCGGGGGAACGTATCTGGCATGCTCTTCCAGCGCTATGCTGGGAAATGTCGGCAAACGCTCAATCAAACCCTGCCGGTGTGCCCATGCCATTGCGGCACGAATAATGCCAAGCTTGCGTCGAACGGTTGTCCCCTTATTTCCCGAAGCGGACAACCGTTCCTGCATCTGTCTGAGCAGGGGCATGTCGATGCGCTCCACTTCCGTCGAGCCAAAGGCAGCCAAAAGCCCCTTGACGGCAAAAAGCGTCCGCTCCAGATTGGAGAGCGCCAGATTCCTTTCCTTCAAATACAGGTACAGCACAGATTCCAGCGTATGCGGCTGGGTCTGCCCGGCTGTCTCCTCCTGTCGCAGAAAAAACTCGCGCTCATATTTCAGCCGATACAGCATGAGCGCGTCGAGCTTCTCTGCTTCCTTCCTTGTTGCGCATGCCTTGCTTTCACGTCTTTGCGTAAAAGGATTATTCCAATAAACAATGAAGGGACTTTTCCGCCCCTTCACTTCCCTGATTGCCATGCCGCACGCCTCCTATTGCAGGGTGTGGTGTTCCCTGTTGAACTCGGCATACAAATCAGCTGCGGACTTGCCCCGTATGGGACCGGGCATAGCCTTGCGTCCAATTTGCCGAGATATGGCCTGAGCCTCAGCGTGCAATGTGTCCGCCAACTGGATAACGGACGTGGTGCGCCAGCGCAAGCCGTTGCCTCTTCCCCGGCCCATATCGACAGGCTTGATGCCATGCTCCCGCAAAAGCTCCAGAGCGCGCGTCTCAGATATCCCCAAAATATTTTTCAGTTCTCGCGTGCGTAAAAATAACGGATATTGCGACATACTATGCTCCTTTGACCATGTAACAGAGAATCTTTCCCCTGACGGGCGGCACGGCAACTCATCTTGATACATCCATGTAAATCGCCGTCCCCAGCTCGTCGCAGCCGGGACACAGCTGCGTCATATCGTCGGCAAGCTCGTCCATCAGGCGGTTGAGCCACTGCCAGTCCGGTTTGGGATTGCCGCCATTCGCGGTTTTGTGCGTGACCGCAGGAGCGGTGCAGAGCGCGTCACACACAAGAGCGCCGATGGCCACGACAAATGCGCCCATCATCCGCGGGGCTTCTGCCTTGTCCATTGTCCTGCATTTCTCCAGATGCCTGTCGAGCTGCGCCGCCGGCGCCTCGATTTCTCTCCGCGCTCCGGCGGAAACTTTCCATCCGACAATGGCCTTGCCGCATTCCGCGTGCCGTCTGGCGATGCGCTGCATCCGATTCTTCCATTCCGGGCCCCAGCAAGCCATGATCGGGGCGAGATAGCACAAAAAAATAGCCGTGACCTTGAGGGCCACGGCCGCCTTGCGAAATTGCACCCCTCGCGCGGGGTAACGGTAGCTAGTCATCGT
>CALUWU010000030.1 GCA_944324555.1 uncultured Desulfovibrio sp. | reverse complement strand
GCTGATGGGCGCCATGCTCCAGAGCATGCGGAGGGAGCGCACGCGCGCCGTGACGGTCTGGGAGGATTCGCGGGCCGAGAGGTTGACGTTGGCGGCAAAGCGCACGAAGTCGTAGCCCAGCGCCGTCCAGAAGTCGTTGCCGGGAGCGCGCAGCGCCTTGGGCGCGCGCGCCGGGTCCCACGCGCCGGGGAAGACCGTCAGCAGGTACTTGTCGGCGTCGGGCGTGCTCTTGCCCGAGAGGCTCTGCTCCCAGGAGCTGGTGCCGAGCAGGACGAGCCGATCCTCGCCGTTGTACAGCAGGCTTGTCGTAATCTGGGGCACCTCCTTCCAGACGCCGGGCAGGAAGAGGGCTTCAAACTGGGTGTTGGGAACGGGCGTGCTGCTTCCCTCAAGCTGCGTGGGCTTGATGAGCTGGGCGGCCGCCGTCGGCCAGGAAGCGCTGTCGGCGCTGTTGTAGGCGGCCTTCTGGAGGGGCAGGCCCTTTTCCTGCAGGGCGCTCTCAAACAGGCTGACCATGCGGAGGCTGTACTGATCCGAGGGGTAGAACGCGCCGAAGCTCTTGATGCCCAGCGTGTCCGAGGAAAAGTCGACGATGGCGTCGATCTGGTCGCGCCGGCTGGTGAAGAAGCGCCAGGCGCGCGAGCCTTCGTCGCCGGTTTCCAGCGCGGGCATGAAGGCGAAGAAGGCGCGCTTTTCCAGCAGGCCGGCCTTGCGGGCCGCGGCATAGGCGGAATTGTACAGGGGGCCGCCGATAACGGCGTTTCCGGCCGGCAGGGCGTTGATCTTGTTGATCCAGTCTCCGGCGGAAGTGTTGACGACGTTCAGGCTGACATGGATGCCGTTGCCTTGCAGTTCCTTGACGGCCAGGTTGGCGCCCTGAATGATTTTTGCCGCAATGGGCGCGTAGGGGCCGCTCTTCGGCAGGGCCAGCGCGATCTGCGGTTCCGAAGGCGGTATCGGCGTCCTCTGCATGCCCGGCATCTGGCAGGCGGAAAGGCTGAAGGCCATGACGAGCAGCAGGGACAAATGGGCCATTCTCAGTTTCATCGGGACATCCTTATAAGCTTGAACGTGCGGCGGGGATGGGCGCGCGGCAGGGAACGGGAGGCGGAAAGGGGGCGTGCGCTCCTCTCCGGCGTTCCCTGCCGGTTGTCGACGTGGCGGAGGGCTACGGCCTGTCCGGGCTGTAGTGGGGAGCCCGGTGATCCGGATACCGGTCGGGTCTGTCGGGTCTGTCCGGCCTGTCGGGTCTGTCGGGACGATCCGGTCGGTCGGGCCGGTGGTCGCGATGCGGCGGCGGAGGGCGATGATCCGGGCGATATCTGTCCCTGTGATAGGAAGAATCGTACGGGGCGCAGCCGCTGCCGAGAGCCGCGCCGCCGGCCAGCAGCAGACAGGAGAGAATCAGGATCAGAGAACGTTTCATGGCGTACTCCTTCCGGGCTTGTCGCTTTCCCCGGGTGGGAAGCGGGTCGAGATGCGGCGTGTTCCGGCGACGTCTTTCTCCGGGCGCCGGGCTCCCCGCCGCGTCGCGCGAGGGGATTTGCCGGCCGCCCGATTGCCGAAACGGACTGCTCCTGACAGTAGTACAGGCATCAGGGATAGGCAAGAGGAGGCCCGCGCGGGCGCGCCCGGAGACAGGAAAAGGCCCCCTGTCGCGGACAGGGGGCCTTTCGCATGTCGTTCCGCGCCCCTTGCGGGGCGGGCGCGTTACTTCTTCACTTCGTAGTCGGCGTCCACCACGTCGTCGCCGCCGTTGCCGGCATTGCCGCCGGGCTGGGCGCCGGCCGCTCCGCCGGGCTGGCCGCCGGCGCTCTGGGACTGCTGCTGATAGAGCTGCTCGGCCAGTCTGTGCGACGTCTTGGCAAGGTCGTCGGTCGCGGCCTTGATGGCGTCGGTGTTTTCGCCTTCCATTTCCTTGCGCAGAGCCGCAAGCTTGCTTTCCAGTTCGCTCTTGAGGCCCGCGTCGGCCTTGTCGCCGAGATCCTTGAGCGACTTTTCGGTGCTGTAAATGAGGCTGTCGGCATGGTTGCGGGCCTCGATCAGCTCCTGCTTCTTCTTGTCGTCGTTGGCGTGCTGCTCGGCTTCGCGCACCAGACGCTGAATATCGTCTTCAGACAGGCCGGACGAGGACTGAATCTTGATGGACTGTTCCTTGCCCGTGCCGAGGTCCTTGGCGGAGACCTTCACGATGCCGTTGGCGTCGATGTCGAAGGTCACTTCGATCTGGGGCACGCCGCGGGGCGCCGGGGGAATGCCCGTCAGGTCGAAGGCGCCGAGGCGCATGTTGTCGGCCGCCATGGGACGTTCGCCCTGGAAGACGTGGATGGTCACCGAAGGCTGGTTGTCGGCCGCCGTGGTAAACACGTTGCTCTTGCGCGTCGGGATGGTCGTGTTGCGCTCGATGAGCTTGGTGAACACGCCGCCCATGGTTTCGATGCCCAGCGAAAGAGGCGTCACGTCAAGCAGCAGCACGTCCTTCACGTCGCCGGTCAGGATGCCGCCCTGAATGGCCGCGCCCATGGCCACCACTTCGTCGGGGTTCACGGAGCGGTTGGGTTCCTTGCCGAAGAATTCGCCCACGACCTTCTGCACCAGGGGCATGCGGGTCATGCCGCCCACGAGGATGACCTCGTCGATCTGGCCGGCCTGCAGCCCGGCGTCCTGAAGGGCCTTCTTGCAGGGCTCGATGGTGCGATCCACAAGATCGCTCACCAGCGATTCCAGCTTGGCGCGGCTGATCTTCATGGTCAGATGCTTGGGGCCGGTCTGATCCGCCGTGATGAAGGGCAGATTGACTTCGGCTTCCATGGAGGTGGAAAGGTCCTTCTTGGCCTTTTCCGCCGCTTCCTTCAGGCGCTGCAGGGCCATGCTGTCCTTGGAGAGGTCGATGCCGGCGTTGTCCTTCTTGAATTCTTCCACCAGGTAGTTGATGACGCGCTGGTCGAAGTCTTCGCCGCCAAGGAAGGTGTCGCCGTTGGTGGCGCGCACTTCCACGACGTTGTCGCCCACTTCAAGGATGGAAATATCGAACGTGCCGCCGCCGAGGTCGAAGACCGCGATCTTTTCGTTGGCCTTCTTGTCGAAGCCGTAGGCCAGCGAGGCGGCCGTGGGTTCGTTGATGATGCGCTTCACTTCCAGACCGGCGATGCGGCCCGCGTCCTTGGTGGCCTGACGCTGCGCGTCGTTGAAGTAGGCGGGCACGGTGATGACCGCTTCGGACACGGTTTCGCCAAGGTAGGCTTCGGCGTCGGCCTTCAGCTTGGCCAGGATCATGGCCGAGATTTCGGGCGCGCTGTACACGCGGCCGTCGACTTCCACGCCGGCGTCGTCATTGGCGGCCTTGGTGATGGCGTAGGGGGAATGTTCCTTCCACCGATCCACTTCCGGGGACGCGAACTTGCGGCCCATGAGGCGCTTGATGGCGAAAATGGTGCGTTTGGGGTTGGTGACGGACTGACGCTTGGCGATTTCGCCCACAAGGCGTTCCTTGTCGGTAAAGGCGACGACGGAAGGCGTGGTGCGGCCGCCTTCGGGATTGGTGATGCACTTGGGATCCTTGCCCTCCATGACGTAAACGCAGGAGTTCGTCGTCCCAAGGTCGATACCGATAATCTTTGACATATGGAAAAACCCTCCTCAAGGGGAAATCTGTCATCTTCGAGCTAGTAAGTAAGTCGTTCTCTCCGCTCGTCCAGAGGGGAAAGAAGATTTTTTTGGAAAATGTCCCTTTCCGCCGCGCGGGAGCATTGACGCCGCGGGGCGGCGAGGCGTAGTGAAAGAATGTACAATATGTTGCGACGCTGTTTTCCCGCCCGCGCGGCGGGGAATTCAATCGCGGAGGATAATCATGGATTTGAGCAGACGGCAGATGTTGTGCGGTCTTGGCGGGTGTATGGCTGTCGGCGGAGCGACGGCGCTTCTTGGCGGCGAAGCCGGCGCGGCCGACAAGGCCCCGGCGGGGCGCTTCCAGCAGGTGAACGGCGATTTCGGCTGGAAGCCGCACAAGCTTGATCCCGAAGAATGCTCCCTTGTGGCCTACGACGGCTACTGGCACAAGGGCTACGCCTGCGGCTACGGCGTGTTCTACGGCATTATCGGCGTCATGGGCGAAAAGTTCGGCGCGCCGTACAATCAGTTCCCCTTTGCCATGCTGGAAGCCAACAAGGGCGGCATTTCCGACTGGGGCACCATCTGCGGCGCGCTTTACGGGGCCGCGGCGGCCTACGCGCTCTTCTGGGGCCGCGACGAGCGGACGCCCATGGTCAACGAGCTCTACCGCTGGTACGAAAAGACGCCCCTGCCGATTTTCAATCCCGGCGAGGCGGCGCAGGGCGTGAAGGGCAATCTGCATCAGAACGCTTCCGGCTCCGTGCTGTGCCATATTTCCGTCTCCAAATGGTGCTACGCCAGCCAGACGGAAGCCACCAGCAAGGCGCGCAACGAGCGTTGCGGCCGTCTGACCGCCGACGTGTGCCGCAAGGCCGTGGAAATTCTCAACGCCAAGATTGATCAGGGCAAGAACTTCAAGGGCGCCTTCGCCAAGCAGGACGCCGTGAAGGCCTGCGGCGAATGCCATCAGACCAAGGGCAACGAAGCCAACTGGGCCAAGGGCGTCATGGACTGCACCCCCTGTCACGACGGCCGTTCGGCCCTCATGAACAAGTTCAAGGATCATCCGTAGCGAACGGATACGCCCGAAACCGCGGTCCCGGTTTCGGGCGTTTTCTTTTTTGAAGCGTTGCCATTGAAAAAAGGCAAAACGCTCCAAAAATGCTTTGGGAAAGGGCGCGCCCCGGCTCAGTCGAAATCCGCCAGCAGCGCGTCGAGCCCCAGGCAGGAGGCGAGCGGGCTGGATTGCAGCGCCTGCCCGAGACCTATGCAGGCTTCGAGCATGGAAGAGGCGGAAAGCCCGTTGCGGATGGAGCTGTGGGCCTCCATGAAGGCCGCCAGCCGGTCGCAGACCTTGATCAGCATGCCGTCCTTGGGATCGAGATCGTCGCGGTTGCAGCGCTCGTGCAGCTCGAAAAAGTCCGCTACCTTTTCGGCGCGCCCGTCGCGGATGACGGCGTCGTCAAATTCGGAACCGGTTTCCATGCCAAGATAATAGCCCAGGCGATCCGCCAGGGCGCCGTAGCCGTCCCGCCGCAGCGGCTGAAAGATGCGCCGTTGCAGCTCTTCCTGCTCGTACTGGCGGATGATGTCCGGCAGGCTGGGCACGGAGGTCTTCACCGGCGCGATGATGTCGCGGGTCAGCAGCTCCGGCAGGTCGTGGAGCAGCCCGCAGAAAAAATTGTTGCAGGCCCGCGCCGGACATGCCCCGACCTTCAGGCTGAAGAAATAGGCGTATACCGCCACCAGAAACATGTGCCCGAGCACCGAGGTCGCCGGAATACGCGGCGCCTGCGTCCAGCGAATCTGGAAGCGAAGCCTGCCGCAAAGGTTCGCCACGCGCGCCAGCGCGTCGGACTCGTCCAGAATGGCCGCCATGCCGGCGAGATCGCGAAAGGCGTTCAGGCGGTTGCGGAAGGATTCGCCGATTTCCTCCATTTCCTCGTCAAAGGTATTGAGCGGCCGGATAAGGCAGAACTCCCATGAAGAGGCGTACATGTGCGCGGCTTCGAGGGTGCGTCGCGCCAGCGTCCCGTCCGCGTCGGGCGCGTCCGTCCCTTCGTGGTAGCGCCGCAGCCGCAGCCAGAATTCTCCCAGCGGCCCGACGCTCGGCTCGAGCCGTTCCAGCACATGCGCCGTCAGCTGACGGAAATGCTCGGGATTCTCCTTGATGCGATAGAAGACCGGCGGCTTTATATCCGTAATGATCAGGCGGTAGAGATAATCGAAAATGCCGCCCTCGACGATCTCCCGCGCGACGGCGACCCGGCGCGCGCGGGGAAGGCCGGCGGCGCTCTCCTGCCACAGCAGGCAGGCCGTCAGCATCTTGTGCGCCTGCTTGTCGAGCTCCACCAGTTCGACGGGGCGCAGCTTGTCGTTCCAGCGCAGCAGATAGGCCCCGGAAAATACCAGTTGCAACAGACTTTTTCGCAACGCCGCCATGCGAACCTCCCGGAAAAACGCGTCCTGTCGGCTCAGGGTACGACATGCGACGGCCAAAGGCCACTCCCCGGAGCCCTTTTCTTTTTCCGGCAAGTGGACTAGACTTTTGCCCGTTGCCGCAATAGGCGCCTTTGCAAGGCGAAGCTGTTCCGGCTTGTTGAGAATGCGTATTATTCCTTGTTTACCGCCACCGGAAACTCCCCTGAGAGGTGCCTCATGGGCAGCATCGCAGCGTTGATTATCTGTTTGTGTCTTATCGTCGGCGCGGCCGTTGCGGGCGCCGCCGGCTCCGTCGGTTTCTGGCTGCTGGTCGGGGCCGGGCTTGCCGCCGTCGCCGCCCTGATTCTTGCCGTTCAGCAGCGGCGGATGCTGGAGCGTATTCGCTCGTCCCTCGGCGAACAGGCCGGATCGGGAATGCTGTGCCACTCTGTGGATGAATGCCTCGCCAGACTCCGCGAGCGCTGCGCCGAACTGGAAAACAACGAGACGCAGACGCGCAAGGAGCATGAAAGCGCCGTCCGTTCCCTGAAGGAACAGCTTGAAACCTGCAATGGCAACATCGCGGAGCTGAAGGCCGAAAAGGACAAGGCCATGCCGATTTTCAAACGGGTGCATGAGGCCTGCATGCAGCTTGTTTCCCAACTCGGCAACATGGCGCTCCTTGTGGGCAACGTCGACAACGGGGTGGAGGTGCAGCGCTTCCGCCTTGCGGAAATATCGTCGGCCATGACCCAGATCGCCCAGGCCGCGCGCGAAGTTTCGCAGCGCGTGGGCGACCTTTCCGACAACGCCGAAGCCTCCCGCGAAAAGGCCGTTACCGGCCAGGAGCAGGGCAAGGGCGCCGTGGATTCCATCGACAGGGCAAAGGAAACGATTCTGCACCTCAAGCGGGCGATGGATACCCTCGGCCAGCGCGCCAGCGACATCGGGCAGGTCATGAGCGTCATCAACGAAGTGGCCGATCAGACAAACCTGCTGGCTCTGAACGCCGCCATCGAGGCGGCTCGTGCGGGCGAGGCCGGGCGCGGCTTTGCCGTCGTGGCCGACGAGGTCCGCAAGCTGGCGGAAAAGACCATGAGCGCCACCAAGGAAGTGGAAGAGGCCGTTCTCGCCATTCAGGAAGAAACCCGCCGCAACATGGACGCCGTGGAAGAGGCCGCGGAACTCTCCGTGGCCGGGGCCGAGCGCGCCGGCGCCGCCGGCGAATTCATGGTGGAAATCGTTAGCCGGATGGAAGAAACGGCCGAACACCTGCGCGTCATCCTTTCCGCCGCCAAGGAGCAGTCCGGCAGCAGTCAGCAGACGACCAGCGCGCTTGACGAAATTCACGAGGTCGCCGAACGGACGGCGTCCCATATGTCCGATTTCACGGGGCAGCTGCTGAATATCAAGAGCGGCATGGAAGAGCTTGATCTTGTCATGCACGCCGTTTCCCGGGGCGATTTTGATCTTGTCACCCAGCGCAAGGACGTATTCGTCGAGTGGTCGGATTCCCTCAAGCTGGGCGTGCCCATTATCGACGAGCAGCACCGCATGCTGTGCAGCTATATCAACGATCTGTACCGCGCCGTGCGCTCGGGAGCCGATCGCGCCGTCATCGGCAGGATCATCGAGCAGCTCAAGGGCTACACCGTGGCCCACTTTACATCGGAAGAACAGTTCTTCAAGCATTCCAATTATCCCCAGACGTTGCAGCATATCGACGTCCATCAGCGCTTCGTGCAGCGTCTGGAAGATATCGAGCGGGACTACAAGAACGGCAAGAGCGACGTGGGCCCGGATCTGCTTTCCTTCCTCAAGGACTGGCTCATCAAGCACATTCAGGGCACGGATCCTTCCTATCTGCCCTATATCAGGAAGTAACCTTTCCGCGACAGGTACGAAAAAAGCCCCCCGGATTCCGGGGGGCTTTTTTCGCGTCTCGTTAAGGCGTTTCACCGTCGTCATCCGGCCTTATGGGCGCGTTGCCTTTTCGTCTCTCAGGGTCCAGAACGGCGGCTCGATGCCCTCGCCCGTGCAGGCGAGAAACTTCTCATAAGGAAACTGCTTTTCTCCGTCTTTGGCAGAGAGCATGCCGAAAAAGCAGCGTCCGTCCGGGCTCATAACAGCGTCCCAGATTCTTCGATTCGGAGGAAGTTCAAGCCCGAATGAGGCCAGATAGTCCCGGAGCGTCCACGCGTTGCTATACCTGTACCCGGCGGGAGTCGGGATGTCCTCATTCCAGACGCGCATTTCGCGCGCCTGACTGTAAAGGGCGATCCTGCCGTTGTCGCTGATGTCCTCCGCCCCGTCCAGCGGTCCCGCAAACTCGTCATCGTCGGTAATGAGGGTGACGCCGCCCTTGTCGTCCAGCCGGGCCAGCAGCCAGAAGCCGCCCGGCAGCACCGGCCTGTTACGGCTTATGTCCGGCCGGTATTCCTGCAGCCGGATATGACACAGGTTGTAGCGCGCGTCGAAGCTCGGCGTGCAGTCGTCTATTTCCTTGACGTACCAGTCAAGGAGCATCGGGCTTTCGAGGTCCAGCTCCTTTTTCTTTTGCAAAGCGAA
>CALUWU010000029.1 GCA_944324555.1 uncultured Desulfovibrio sp. | reverse complement strand
TGAAACGTTCTAGTAACATGAAAAGTGAAATTTTTTTACATGTTACAAAAAACTATCTATTTGGTCCCTCAGATACGGTGCGCGGGTTTTGGGGAGGATGGGGGAGTTTGAGGGGGAAGGAACACCTTTTTGCCGCAAGCAAAAGGGGTTCCTTCCCCCTCAAGACAAACGCAATGAGTCCACGCCTCACCGCCGGGCGCACAGGCGCCGGAACCGCTCCCGGTAGCTTTCCCGCAACAGTTCCTTGCGAAAAACGGCGTCATAGGGCGTCAGGCCGATATGCGCCGGCACGCGCGTCTCCAGCCCCGGCATACGAAGCGCGACTTCATAGGCGGCGGCGCCGCTCGTCCGGCCAAGCAGGCGCGCGTCGATCTCCAGACGGCCGGAAAGCGTTCCCTCCGGCCAGACGCAGTCCCCGAACGACAGCAGAAAGGCATGGAGGCCAAAGTCCGCAAGCTGCCGCTGATGCAGGGCCGCCGCCTGCGCCGCGGCCTCCAGCGCCAGCCAGAAAGCCATGTTCCGGTCTTCCCGCCAGGCCCGGAGCGTCGTCGCGTCAACAAGGCTCACGCCGTCCAGCAGCTCGAAAGCGCCGGGGGCTTCCCAAACGACGTCCTCCGGCCCGCCGCTCATGCCGCGACCTCGCCCAGACGCAGCGCCAGCGCCGCATTCTGCCCGCCAAAACCGAAACTTTCCACCAGCCCCGCAGGGCCGGGAAACGGTCCGGGCGCGCGCACGAAACGCACGTCGTCCCGGAGAACGTCCGACGCGTTCCGAAGCGGCGGCATCCTCCCCGCCTCCCAGGCGGCCAGCACGCAGGCCAGCTCCAGCGCGCCGCAGGCGGCGGAGGTATGGCCGAGCCACGACTTGAGCGCCATGACCGCCGGTCCGTCTCCGAAAATCCGCGCCAGCAGGGCCGCTTCCATCGGATCGTTCAGGGGCGTGCCCGTTCCATGCGCCGCAATCCAGTCCACGTCGCCGGGCCGCCATCCGGCCTGCGCCAGCGCCGCCCGCACGGCGCGTTCCGCAAAACGGCCCGAGGCGTCGGGAGCCGTCAGCGCCCCGCCGTCGCAGGTCGCGCCGTATCCCGTTATTTCCGCAAGAACGCGGGCGCCGCGAGCGCGCGCCGCGTCAAGGCGCTCCAGCACAAAGGCCGCCCCGCCTTCCCCCGGGGCAAAACCGTCGCCGCCGGCGTCAAAGGGGAGCGGCCCCCGCTCCGCCGTGGCGGCGTCCCGCCGGCACAGGGCGCGCGCCTTGCCGTAGCCAAGCAGCCCGTGCGCCGAAAGGCGCGAATCGCCCGCCATCACAAGCACGCGCTCCGCCTCGCCCAGGGCCACGCGGCGAAAGGCCAGCCCCAGCGCCTGCGTCGCCGAGGCGCAGGCCGCGTTCACGGTCAGGGCTTCGCCGTGCAGCCGCAAAAGTTCGTTCAGGGCCGCGCACGCCGTGTTCGGCAGCCAGCGCAAGAGCCACAACGCCCCAAGCCCCGGCGCGACGGCGTCGGCCGGTTCGCCGCCGCCCCCGGCTTCCGGCTGCGGCGCGGCGGCCAGTCCCGGCTCCCCCGCCACGTCAAGCGTCGGCCCCAGCGCCGCCACCAGCGGCGTTTCCGGCGGCAGCGGCCGCTCCGGGGAAAAGCCCGCGTCCGCCGCGGCGCGCAGGGCCGCCGCAACGGCAAAGCGCCCGCCGCGCGACAGATAGACGCGCCGCCGCCAGCTTCGCAGCCGCTCCGCCGCCGCATCGGCGCCGAGACCGTCCTCGCCCGGCGGGCCGGCCGGACAGACGGCATAGCCCGGCACGCCGAACGCCGCCGAGGCGCAAAACGGCGACGCGCTCCGCATAAAGAACGCCGCCGCTTCGGCGCGGCTGTGTCCCGCCGCGGAACACATGCCCGCGCCTGTCACCGCAACCCGCATGACGGTCATTTCCGGGCGGCGGCCGCATAGGCGGCAATGTCCGCCGCGCACAACAGGGGCGCGGCCTGCGGCCGGGCCGCTTCCCGCGCCAGCGTCGCGCACCGCTCCGCCGACAGATGCGGATAGGCGGCGCGCAGGGCCGCCTCCGGCTCGATCCCCTTCTCGCGGCTTTCGGCCAGCAGATAGCGCAGGCTTTTCAGAAAGGCCGCGTCCTCATCCACGGGAATGCCGAAATCCGCGTTGAGGCGCACCGCAATTTCCAGCAAGTCCACGGACTCGCCGCCCAGATCGCCCATGATCAGCGTTTCCGGCAGAATATCTTCAGCGTCGCGATCAAATATCTCCGCGAGAACGGCCCGCACCCGCGGCCAGCTCTCCCCTTCCATCGCCATATGAACCTCTTTTCCTTCAAGACGCCGGTCGCCTCCTCAGGCGCCGGCCTTGCGGGAGGAAAGCCCCCCGTCCAGCGGAATCGTCGCCGCGTTGACAACGGCGGCCTCCGCCGACGTCAGCCAGCACAGCGCCCGCACGATTTCAGAGGGGTCCGGCAGTCTGCCCGCGGGCATGGCGCGCCGCGCCGCTTCGCCGCGACGCTCCAGAAAGACCCGGCCGCGCCCCAGCTCAAGCCATGGCAGGCGGGCGGCGCAGGCGGTAATCCCCTTGCCCGCAAGCTCGATGCCAACGCCGCGAAACAGGGCTTCGCCCGCGGCCTTTGCGGCGGAATACAGCGTTTGTCCCGGCGCGGGGCGCTCCGTCGCCGCCGAAGACACAAAGACGCACCGCCCAAAGCGCGTTCGCAGCATGGCGCGCGTCACGGCGCGCAGGGCCCGCGCCCGCTCCGCCACATCCCCGGCGGCCCAGGCCTCCAGCTCGTCCGGCGCGGCGCCGGCCAGCAGCGTTTCCAGACGCGAATGCCGCAAATCCACAAAATGCGCGGGGTACGCGCCGCAAACGGCCCGGCAGCGCTCCGGCAGCGCTTCGGGCGCGGCGTCCTCCGCCGGCGGCAGAACCGTCAGCCCGTCCGCCGCGCACGCGGCCCGCCCCTCCTCGCTCCGGCAGTCGGAACAGGTCTGCGCGCCTTCCTCCCTCAGAGCCAGCGCCAGCAGGCGACCCAGTTCGCAACCGCCGCCGCGCAACAGTACCGGCCCCCGGAACGTCAGGCGCACGTCCGTTCCTCCCTACTTCCAGAGATTGCGATACTTGACCGCAATACCGTCGGAACGCTCCACAATCTTGTCGGCCAGCGCGTCCACATCCTCGTAATTCACGGTCCCGAGTTCGCGCGCCAGCAGGAAGCTCAGCAGATCGTCGCGCTCCGTGAACACCCAGCAGATCGAATAGACCGACCCCACGTTGGGCCGCTCGGGAAACTCCGATCGCGTGCTCACCAGAACGCGCATCTTGCGCTCGTTGGCTTCCATCAGCCGGAACAGATTGCTCTGATTGAAGCGTTCCTTCAGGCGCATGCCGAGCCGCGCGCCGATGCTGTCCGTACCTTCCAGCTCAACATTGATCGGCGTTACAATGGCGTCGCTCTTGACCGGCTTGTCCGGTATCGCGGCCTGACGGCCGGCTTCCGCCGCGCACACGGGCGCGGCCAGACCAAGCAGCAGGGCAACCGCGGCCGCAAGACGTATCGCTTTCATTTCGTTCTCCTTGTGCTGAAAAAAATGCGGGACTCCGCAGCAGGTTTTTCAGCCTAAATAACTTCGCCGCAAAAGCCAAGGCAAGCCGCTGGACAGGAACCCGTCTTCTCTTTACGCTGACGGACACGTCAAAACCGGGCGGGCGCCGACGCTCCGCCCACCAGAAAAGGAATCCCCATGCAACGCACGCTCATTGTCGAGGCGCTGGCCTCCGACCGGCCTCAGACCTCCGTTACCGTCTGCGGCTGGATACGCACCCGGCGCGACGCCAAAGGTTTCTGTTTCGTTGAACTCAACGACGGCTCCTGTCTCGCCAACCTGCAATGCATCGTTGACGAAGGCACCCCGGCTTACGCCGCGCTTGGCGACGCCTCCACCGGGGCGTCTCTCGCCGTGACCGGCGAACTGGTCCCCTCCCCCGGCAAGGGACAGGCATGGGAAGTCCGCGCCGCGGAACTGCGCGTCTTCGGCAAGGCCGATCCCGAAGCGTTTCCGCTTCAGAAAAAACGTCATTCCGACGAATTTCTCCGCACCATCGCCCACTTGCGCTCCCGCACCAACAAGTACGGCGCGGCCTTCCGTCTGCGCGGCGAAGCCGCCCGGGCCGTTCACGACTTTTTCCATCAGCGCCGTTTCACCTGGGTGCATACGCCCATCCTGACCGGCTCCGACTGCGAAGGCGCGGGGGAAATGTTCCGCGTCACCACCCTGCCCCCCGGAGCCGCCGACGCCGCCGAGGATTTCTTCGGCCGCACGGCGCACCTGACCGTCTCCGGCCAGCTCGAAGCCGAGGCCCTGGCCCTCGGTCTGGGGCGGGTCTACACCTTCGGCCCCACCTTCCGCGCCGAAAACTCCAATACGCCGCGCCATGCCGCCGAATTCTGGATGATTGAGCCGGAAATGGCCTTTGCCGATCTGGAAGACATGATGGAGCTCGGCGAAAGTCTGACGCGCCATGTCCTCGATCATGCCCTGACGCGCTGCGAAGCCGACATCAAGCTCTTCGACGCCTTTGTGGACAAGGGTCTCCATCAGCGGCTGCGCGACATGCTCGACCGTCCCTTTGCCCGCGTCTCCTATACCGAAGCCGTCGATATCCTGCAAAAATGCGGCAAGAAATTTGCCTATCCCGTCGCCTTCGGCACGGATCTGCAAACGGAACACGAGCGGCACCTTGCCGAAGAGCACTTCAAGCGCCCCGTCTTCGTTTACGATTATCCGAAGGAAATCAAGGCGTTCTACATGAAAGCCAACGACGACGGCCGCACCGTCGCCGCAGCGGATATGCTGGTTCCGCGTATCGGCGAACTCATCGGCGGTTCGCAGCGTGAAGACAGTCTGGAAAAGCTGACCGCCCGCATCAGGGAACTGGGACAGAATCCCGAAGATTACTGGTGGTATCTGGATCTGCGCCGCTTCGGCAGCGTCCCCCATGCCGGTTTTGGGCTCGGTTTCGAACGGCTGCTCATGCTGCTTACCGGCATCGCCAACATCCGCGACGTCATCCCCTTCCCCCGCACGCCCGGAAGCCTTGAATTCTAGGACGTGTTAACACTAAATCGTTCTTCTGGGGGGAAGGAAACCCCCTTATCTCTGCTGTCGATGCCCGTAGCTTTCTTCGTCGCAACGGGCACGGCCTGCGCCGCCATTCGGTCGCGGCTGGCGCGCAAGGGGCGTTTCCTTCCC
Source organism: uncultured Desulfovibrio sp. (assembly GCA_944324555.1). Classification (GTDB taxonomy): domain Bacteria; phylum Desulfobacterota; class Desulfovibrionia; order Desulfovibrionales; family Desulfovibrionaceae; genus Desulfovibrio. The sequence continues at coordinate 2,166 of CALUWU010000029.1, read as the reverse complement.
CCCAGACCCCCCATCCTTCCCCCAACGCGCTTTTTCAGAGGGGGCACAGGCCATGCGGCAGGCGCCTTTCATCGGTTTGGAACGCGCAGCGTTTCAAACTAAAATTGCTCTAATATACGGCAGGCAAAGATGGTGTTTTTATAATATGCGCGGCGCCCGGCAAAAAACGGCAAGGTCCGTCCTTCCTCCCGGAAAGACGGACCTTTTTCCTGTCCGGCGGAAAAACATGCTTTCCGGCGGACTTTCGTTTCAAATGCGGCGCGCTACGCGAGCATGTCCAGAAAATACTGATGCAGGCGCGTATCCGGCGTCAGTTCAGGGTGAAAGGACGTCGCCAGAATCCGATCCTGCCGGACGGCGACAATCTCTTCCCCCGCGCCGCCATGCGGCGCCATGTCCACGCGGGCCAGCACGTCCACGCCGGAGCCTACCCGCGTAATCAGCGGCGCGCGAATGAACACGCCCTGAACAGGTTCATCCAGCCCCTTGACCGGCAAGGACGTTTCAAAGCTGTCCACCTGACGGCCAAAGGCGTTACGGCGCACCGTGGCGTCCAGAACGCCCAGACGCGGTTGCTCGGAATCCTCGATATCGCGACACAGCAGTATCAGTCCGGCGCAACTGCCGTACGCCGGCATACCGTCCAGAAGACGTCGCTTCAGAGGCTCCATCATGTTCAGTTCCACCAGCAGCTTGCCGATGGTGGTGCTTTCCCCGCCGGGAATCACCAGCCCGTCGATGCCTTCCAGGTGCTGCGGCTGACGCAGTTCGCGCACCTCCGCGCCCAGAGACCTCAAGGCCTTCTCATGTTCGCGAAAGGCCCCCTGCAACGCCAGAACGCCAATGAGCGCCATCGCTACCAGCCCCGTTCCTGCATACGCTCGGCAGCCGGAATGGTCGAAATGTCAATGCCGACCATCGGCTCGCCCAGATCCTTGGAGATTTCGGCCAGCAGCTTGTAATCGTTGTAGTTGGTCACGGCCTGCACAATGGCGCGGGCGCGCTTGGCGGGGTCGCCGGACTTGAAGATGCCCGATCCCACAAACACGCCGTCGCAGCCAAGCTGCATCATCATGGCCGCGTCGGCGGGCGTCGCAATGCCGCCGGCGGCAAAGTTCACGACAGGCAGGCGGCCTTCCTTGCGAACCAGCATGCACACTTCCAGAGGCGCGCCAATTTCCTTGGCGTAATTCGCCACTTCGTCTTCCGGCAGGCAGCACAGGCGGCGGATATCGTCCAGCACCTGGCGGCAATGGCGCACGGCCTCGATGACGTTGCCCGTTCCGGGCTCGCCCTTGGTGCGAATCATGGCCGCGCCTTCGGCAATACGGCGCAGCGCCTCGCCCAGATTGCGGCACCCGCACACAAACGGAACCGTAAATTCACGCTTGTTGATATGATACTTGTCATCCGCGGGCGTCAAAACTTCGCTTTCATCAATGTAGTCCACGCCCATGGCTTCAAGAATGCGGGCTTCCACAAAATGCCCGATGCGCGCCTTGGCCATGACAGGAATCGTCACGGACTTCATGATGCGTTCCACAATGGTAGGATCGGCCATGCGGGCCACGCCCCCCGCGGCGCGGATGTCGGCGGGCACGCGCTCCAGCGCCATGACGGCGCAGGCGCCCGCATCCTGGGCGATCTTCGCCTGTTCGGGCGTGGTCACGTCCATGATCACGCCGCCTTTCAACATTTCAGCCAAGCCGGTCTTCAGGCGAAGGGTGCCTTGTTCCATCGTATAACCTCCATGACACCGCAGCTCCACGGTATCGCTAAAAACTTGCTGCACGCCCTGCCCGGGGCCGCCGGGCCGCGTCGCAGGGTGGTTATATGCAATTCCTGCGCCGCTGACAATCCCGCAAACAGTCCGCTATTTGCACGGCTGGCTGTTTGTCGCTTGAAGTTCGTCGTTTGTAGGTTGTTGGTTATTGGGGGAGGGGAACCCCCTCTGCTGACGCGAGAGGGTGTTCCCCTCCCCCAAGCCCCCTCCCTTCCCCCAGCGCGCTTTTTTCTGGTCGTTCCGGCAGCGCGGTAGCGCGCAGGCCTTCCCCTCCGCGGCCGTCTCCCGATAGAGGCGGCTGTTTCTGTGTGGAGTCTTGGGGGAAGGGAAACCCCTCCGCTAGCGCGGGAGGTGTTTCCCTTCCCCCAAGCCCCCATCCCTTC
>CALUWU010000028.1 GCA_944324555.1 uncultured Desulfovibrio sp. | reverse complement strand
CAGGACTCATTACGTTTTTTTGAGGGGGAAGAAACCCCTTTTGCTCGCGGCAAAAAGGGGTTTCTTCCCCCTCAAACTCCCCCATCTTCCCCAAAACCCGCGCATAATATACGGCAGGTAAAGATGGGGGTATAACATGCAGTGATATTTTATTTTTTACATATTATTCCGCGCGAAGAGACAGTTCCTGATAATGCGTCCTGACCCTAGGGCCGTCTGCGCGCCTCGGCCTCGGCCTGCGCGGCCGGCGAGGCGTAGGTATGCTGAAGCTCGTCAAAACGCGCCTCGATGAGCGCGACGGCCCGGCGGGCGAGGCTGCCCACTTCGGGCTTGGAAATCTGCCCGTCCGCGCCGACGCTCTCGCCCTTGTGGCGCAGCTTGTCGGTAATGAGCGAAGAGAAGAGCAGAACGGGAAGATGCTTGAGAAGCGGGTCTTCCTTGATGCGCAGCGTGAGGTTGAGGCCGTCCATGACCGGCATTTCGATGTCGGAAACGACCACCTGCACGAAGTCCGCCAGCGGCCGCCCTTCCTCCTCCACGCGGCGCTTGTAGTCGAGGAGCTGCTCCCAGGCCTCGCGCCCGTTGGTGGTGGAAACGACCTTGAAGCCGGCCTTTTCGAGCAGGTCGCGCTGCATTTCGCGCACGAGGGCCGAGTCGTCGGAAATGAGGGCGCGATAGCCCTTGCTGGCGTCCCAGTCCTCGCCGAGGCTGTTGAGGTTGAGGCCCAGCTTGGGATTGAGGTTGGCCACGATCTTTTCCAGATCGAGCAGGAAGACGATACGCCCTTCCAGCTTGACAACCCCGACGATGGTGCTTTGCGTCACGGCGGCGACGTACTTGTTCGGCGGCTCGACCTCTTCCCAGCTGATGCGGTGAATGCGGTTCACGCCCGAGACCATGAAGGCGGTCGTGACGTTGTTGAACTCGGTCACGATGGTCTTGGCGTCCTGCGTGGGCGCGCCGACCTTGCCCAGCCACATGGTAAGGTCCACCAGCGGAATGATGCGCGAACGCAGATTGAACGCGCCCATGACGCTGGGGTGCTGCACTTCCGGCAGTTCCGTGACCTTGGGCATGCGGATGATTTCCAGCACCTTGGCCACGTTGACGCCGTAATAGCCGCGGTAGACGGCGGGCTTGTCGCCCTTTTCCTCCGCTTCTTTCGCCGCGTAGGCGTCGGCCAGCTCCTGCGCCGGCTGCAAGCCGACCGGCACGTTGCCGCCCTGCGGAATTTCGTCGAGATAGAACTCGACGACCTCCAGCTCGTTGGTGCCCGCTTCAAGCAAAATATTGGTCTGGGCCATAACGCCTCCGAGAAAAACGTCGGTAACCGCCGCGTATCCAGCAGGAACCGGCGCTATATCGCCTCAAGCCAGGCTTGGGCTTCATCAATAAGCCTTTTCGGCGTGGACGCGCCCGCCGTTAGGCCCACAATCTGTTTTTCCGCAAAATTTTTCCGCTCAAGCTCGGCGGCGCTTTCCACATGATAGGCGGGTATGCCGCATTCCGCCGCAAGCTCGGCCAGCCGGCGCGTGTTGCCGCTGCTCCTGCCGCCCACGACGACCATGGCGTCCACGGCGGCGGCGATGCGGCGCGCCTCGTCCTGCCGTTCGCGCGTGGCGTCGCAGATGGTGGAAAGCACCTCAAGATGCGGCAGGCGCTCCCGCAGACGCGCCTCGATGCGCTCGAACGTCCCCCGGTGCTGCGTCGTCTGCGACGCCAGCACATAGGGCATGGTCGGCTCGGGCGCCAGCCGCTCAAGCGCGGCCTCGTCGCCAAAGACGTGCGCCGACCCCCGGGCGTAGGAAACCAGCCCCCGCACCTCGGGATGCGCCGCCTCGCCGAAAAGCAGCAGCGTCGCGCCGTCCCGGGTGGCCCGCGCGATGGCGAGCTGCGCCCGCTTCACTCTCGGGCAGGTGGCGTCTTCCACGACGGCCCCCCGGGAGCGCACGGCCTCTTCCAGCTCGCGCGGAATCCCGTGCGCCCGGATGACGACCCTGTCGCCCTCCCGCACATCCTCCGCGCCGTCAATGCAGAAAACGCCCCGCTGCTCGTAATCGGCCAGCACCTGGGGGTTGTGAATGATGGGGCCCAGCGTGCGCGTGGGGCGCGCGGGCTGCTCGTCCAGCGCCCTGTCCAGCCGCTGCAACGCCAGACTGACGCCCATGCAAAACCCCGCCGTCTCGGCGCGTACAACCTTCATCGCTCCCTCCAGCTCATGTAATGGCGACTATTCTCCCTGTCCATTGAGCGTATGTCAAGCGGAAGACCTGTTCCCCCGGAAAGATGTTTCCCCCCGTCGCCGCCGCGTCGCTTTCCCGGCCCTTTCCGTTCCGTCGCGTCCGTTTTCCCCGTCCGCGCGGGAAACGCCGGCGGCTTGACAAGAGGGCGCGTTTGTTAATAGTATAAATTACCATTATTATAAACGGCGACTCCCCCTTGCGCAGGGAACGGCCCGCGCAAGGCGTGCGCCCAGCCCCGGAGGTTTGTCATGAAATGCGCCCCCCTGCTGTCAGCCCTGTGTCTTTTCGGCCTGTGCGTCGCGCCGGCCGTCGCCGAAGAGCAGAAGACGGCCCCCGCGCCCAACGGTCTGGAAATTCCCGAAGGCTTTGAAAACTGGGCCGTCATTTCGGTTTCGCATCGTCTGGATCGGGAAAGCATGCGCGTCATCCTCGGCAACGACATTGCCGTGAAGGCCGCCCGCAGCGGCCAGACCTCGCCCTGGCCCGACGGCGCCATCATCGCCAAGGTGGCCTGGACCGAAACCAACGAAGAGGACTGGCCCGCCGCCGTCGTGCCCGGAAAGCTGCTGAACGCGGAATTCATGATCAAGGACAGCAAGAAGTTCGCCGCCAACGGCACCGGCTGGGGCTGGGCGCGCTGGCTCGGCCCCGATCGCGTCCCCTACGGCAAGGACGCCTCCTTTGAAAAGGAATGCATCGAATGCCACGCCCCCGTCCGCAAGCGCGACTGGGTCTTTACGCATCCGGCTCCCTTCAAGTAGGGCGCGTTACTATTATTCGCAAATTGTTGGGGGGAAGGGAAACCCCTCAGCGCTGCTGTCGATGCCCGTAGCTTCCTTCGTCGCAACGGGCACGGCCTGCGGCCGCCATCCGGTCGCTGCCAGCGCGAGAGGGCCCAGCCTTTCCGCAGCAAA
>CALUWU010000027.1 GCA_944324555.1 uncultured Desulfovibrio sp. | reverse complement strand
GAGGGAACCCCTTTTGGAAAAGGGGTTCCCTCTCACCCCTCAAACTCCCCCCTCACCCTCCCGAAAACTTTTCTTCAGGTCAACCGGCAATCGCGCGGCGCCGGAAGGCTGACGCGGCGGCAACCGTCCCCCGGCAGCGCGGGGAGGGGGATGGGTGGGGATGGTTCGGCGGGGGCAAGAAGGAAGTTTTGCGGGGCCGGGGAAGACGCAAGAAAAGGGCCGCTTTCCCGATGAAAGCGGCCCAGGACAAGGGCGGTGCGGGAGGGGAGGAATATCCCGCGCCGCCCCGCCGGATTTCCTGAACGGCGGGACCCCTGCATGGACAGGCCCCGCCGTTGTTTGCGCTTTTCGCCCTTATTCGGCGTTGACCACGCCCACGGACTGCAGGCGAATGTCCGACGGAATTTCCGCCTGGGAAATCACCGGAACCGTCGGCAGGAAACGGCTGAGGAGCTGCGCCAGATGGGGACGGACCATGGGGCTGGTCAGAACCACGGGCTGACCGTCGGTCATCACGGCGTTTTCCACGGCGCTGTTGATGTTCTGAATCAGGCGCTGGGCAACCGCGGGATTGAGCGAGAGGAACGTCGCGCCGTTGTCGCTCTGGCGGAGGCCTTCCTGCACCATCTTTTCCGCCGCCGGGCCGAGCGTCAGCACCGGCAGGGCGCTCTGACTGTCAAGGTAGGGCCGCACGATGGAGCGCGACAGTTTTTCCCGCACGAATTCCGACAGCATGTCGGGGTTCTTGATGTTGGAACCGTAGTCGCCAAGGGTTTCCACGATGGTCAGCATGTCGCGGATGCTGACGTTTTCCCGAACCAGATTTTGCAGGACCTTCTGCACCACGCCAAGGGAAACCACGCCGGGAACAAGGTCTTCCACAGCCTTGGGAGCCGTGCGGGCCAGCGTGTCCAGCAGCCCCTGAACCGCCTGACGGTCGAGGAATTCGGACAGATGCCGCTTGAAGACTTCCGTAAGGTGGGTGGCGATAACCGTCGCCGGGTCGACCACCGTGTAACCGGCCATCATGGCTTCTTCGCGCTGGGCGTCGGGGATCCAGAGGGCGGGCAGGTTGAAGGCCGGTTCGCGGGTCTCGATGCCCTTGATCTGGGTCGTTACGTTGCCGGGGTCCATGGCCAGGAAGTGATCCACCAGGATTTCGGCGGAGGCCACCTGATTGCCCTTGATCAGCAGGGCGTACTGGCCGGGCTTGAGCTGCAGGTTGTCGCGCAGGTGGAGCGACGGAATAATGACGCCCATGTCAAGCGCAAACTGCCGGCGAATGGAGCGGATACGCGCCAGAATATTGCCGCTCTGTTCTTCGTCCACCAGAGGAATGAGACCATAACCAACTTCCAGTTCCAGCATGTCGAGCGGCAGCAGGGCCTGCACTTCCTCGGGCGTGTCGGCCGTGGGGCTGCGCTTGCCGCTCTTGGAGCCCTTGCCGCTCTTGGCGGAGGCGCCGCCCTTGGCGGCTTCTTCTTCCGCATCCTGATGTTCCGCAAAGCGGGAGGCCAGATAAACCGCGGTGGCCAGCACAAGGAAGGGAATCGTGGGCAGACCGGGCACCATGGCGAAAATCACCAGCACCACGGAAACCAGCTTCAGCGCGCGGCTGTTGAGCGTCAGCTGCGCCATGAACTCTTCGCCCATCTTCGCTTCGGACGCGGCGCGCGACACCAGAAGACCCGTGCCCGTGGAAACGATGATGGAAGGAATGGTGGACACCAGACCGTCGCCGATGGTCAGCAGGGAGTACGTCATCAACGCCGTGTTCCAGTCCATGTCCTTCAGCACGACGCCGATGATCAAACCGCCGATAAGGTTGACGAGAGTAATGAACATGCCCGCGTTCACGTCCCCGGACACGAACTTGCACGCGCCGTCCATGGCCCCGTAGAAGTCGGCTTCCTTCCGCAGCGCCTGCCGGCGCTCGTTGGCTTCCTCTTCGCCGATGAGACCGGCGTTCAGGTCGGCTTCAATGGCCATCTGCTTGCCGGGCATGGCGTCCAGGGTGAAGCGGGCCGCCACTTCGGCGATACGCGACGTACCGGCCGTGATAACCACTTTGTTGAGGATGAACAGAATCAGGAAGATAACGCCGCCGACCACATAACTGCCGCCGACAACGAACTCGCCGAATGCCCGGATGACCGTACCGGCCGCCTCGACGCCCTGATCGCCGTTCAGCAGGATCAGACGGGTCGAAGCCACGTTCAACGCCAGTCGAAGCAAGGTCGTCACCAGCAGCAACGACGGGAAAATCGTAAATTCCAGCGGCGAATTCATGAACATCGTCGTCACGAGCACCAGCAGCGAAATCGAGATGCTCACGCACAGCATGATGTCCAGGAAAAATGTCGGCAGAGGCACCAACATCACAAACAAAATGACGACAACGCCCGCGGCGAGCATGATTTCGCCCTGCCGCGAGAATTTGCCGTAGTCCAATTTAGGAAGCGATACCGTCGCCATATTGACACCTCACCTCGTCTCGCCGCACGCGGCATTTCTTCAATTCCCTGAAATGCCATATCTTCTTTGCAGAGGAACCCATCGCTCCCCGCTGTGTGCGACCAATTTCACCCCCTTTTGATTCAAAATCCGTACCACTCGCCCCCAAAGACGGCGGCCGCCCCGGACGCCCCCCGCCCGATCTTCCCAATCACGGGGAATTAGGGCAATATGACGACTGTCATGTATCAGGCATTGTTGCACAAGATATCGGTCAGCGGAGCCCGGCTGCTGCTGGTGCGCGTCGCCCGGCCGGCGGATCGCGTCCGGCGGCCCTCGGCCCACGAACGCGACGTCCGCACGGAACGGCGCTTCTGGCGCTACTACCTGACCCCGGCCAACCGCGAAGAACTCGCCCTCCTCTACCCCGGCCTCTCGCCGGCGGAACGGGAGGAACTCTTCTTCTACGAGCGCTCCGGCTTTCGGACCTTCGCCCACAACGGCGTCTTCCTGCTCGCCGATACCGCGTCGCGTCATTATAATGTCGTCAACCACGAGCGCGTCACCGCCGGAACGCCGGAAAGCTGGCGCAGAACCGTTCGCTTCTTCGGCAACTGCATCGCTGTCGGCGCCTTCGCCCCGGACGATCAGACCGTGGCCAGCCGCGTGCAGCGGGCCTTCAACGAACAACGGCCGGAAATGGGCGTGCGCGTGGTCAACGCCGCCAACTGGGGCGGCATGCCCGTAGCCATGCGGCAGATACTCTCCCCGCGCACAGTCCTTGAACCGGGCGACGCGGTCGTGCTGATTACCAGCGATCTGGACAAGACCGCCCTGCGGCTGGCCCTGCGCTCCTTCCCCGACAAGAGCTTTCTGGCCTACCGCGACGCCTCCCGCATCTTTCAGCGCCCGCACGACTACGGCGAAATATTTTTCGACACCGTCCACATGAACGCCGGCGGCTACGCCCTGACCGCGGCGGATCTCTTTCCCCGGCTGGTCGAGCTGCTGCGGGAACGCCCCTTCCCCGCGCCCCCCGGGCTGGAAGGATATGTGCGGGAACTGGCGGCCCTGAACGACAGGCGCCCCCCCGACGCCCGCGACATCGGCGCCATCGTCATGAACGCGAACCCCTTTACGCTCGGCCACGCCTTTCTGGTGCGCGAAGCCCTGCGCCGCTGCGATTTCCTCTACGTCTTCATCCTCGACGAGGACAAGTCGTTCTTCAGCTTCGACGCCCGCATGAGCATGGCCCGCGCCGCCCTTTCCGGCGAACCCCGCGTCGCCGTCGTTCCCGGCGGCCGCCTCATCCTGTCGTCCGAAACCCTGCCGGAATACTTCGACAAGGAACGCCTCCAGCACGTCCGCATCGACGCCGGGCGCGATCTCGAAATATTTTCCACCGTCGTCGCGCCCACGCTGGGCATCCGCAAGCGCTTCGCGGGCGAGGAACCCCTCTGCCGCCTCACGCGCCAGTACAACGCCGCCATGCGGACAATACTGCCCCGCCACGGCATCGAATTCATCGTCCTGCCGCGCCATACAACCGCCGACGGGCGCGTCATCAGCGCCTCGTCCCTGCGGCGCGCCCTGAAATACGGCGACCTGGCGCAGCTGCAACAGCTGGCCCCGCCCACAACGCTTGACTATCTGAAACGCAACGGCTATCTCCCCTCGGCCTGACGCCCCTTTCCTCCAAGCCCGAAGGCATAAGGATACAGCATGTTCGGCAAACAGAAAGACCCCAGCAGAACAGAAGAAGCCACCCCCAAACGCCAGCAGAAAATGCGAAACGAGGGCAACGTCCCCCGTTCGCAGGAACTGCCCCGCATGGTCAGCCTTTACGGCGGCATGGCCATTCTTACCGCGTGGATCGGTACCATTGAGGACGGCGTTCTCGCCCTGTTCCGCCGCTTTTACGGCGGCGGCTGGGACTTCAACCCCACCATCGAGAACGTGCGCGACCTCGCCATCGAATTGACGTGGCGTTTCGCAATCATGGTGCTGCCCGTGCTGCTGGGCCTGGGCATCATGGTTCTTGTCGTCCAGCGCATTCAGGTCGGCAAGCTCTGGACCTTCAAGGTCTTCAAGTTCAAGTGGCAGCGCTTCAACATCATCAAGGGCCTGAAACAGACGCTCTTCTCGCCCATGACCATTTTCCGCGCCCTCAAGAGCTTCGCCTTCGCGCTCATTCTCGCCGTCATTCCCGGCTATATCATCTATTCCCAGTATCTGAACTTCCTGCCCCTCTACTACGCGACCCCCGAGGGCGTGCTCGCCTACATGCTGCAAATGGCGCGGCAAATCCTCTTCTACACGGCCATTCCGCTCCTCACCATTACCATTTTCGACGTGTGGCAAACGCGCTATTCCTACAAGGAAAACATGAAAATGACCAAGAGCGAGGTCAAGGACGAACGCCGGCAGGCCGAAGGCGACCCCGTCATCAAGAACAAGCAGCGCAGAAAGATGATGCAGGTAGTGCAGCAGCGCATGATGCAGAACGTGCCCAAGGCCGACGTTGTCGTCACCAACCCCACCCACCTTGCCGTGGCCCTGCGCTACAACGCCTCGGAAGCTCCCGCGCCCGTGGTTCTCGCCAAGGGCGCGGATCTCCTTGCCGAACGCATCAAGGAAATTGCCCGGGAAAACCACGTGCCCATTCGTGAAAACGTCCCCCTTGCCCGCGCCCTCTACAAGTCCGTCGAGGTCGGCGACATGATTCCCGAAGAACTCTACAAGGCCGTCGCCACCCTCCTTGCCAGTATCTGGAAGCTCCGCCCCACGGCGCAGCAGGCCCAGTACTAGGCTGCTGACGCTGCATTATTCTTCTGGGGGGAAGGAAACCCCCTTGGCTGGCGCGCAAGGGGCGTTTCCTTCCCCCCAGGCCCCCCATCCTTCCCCCAACGCGCTTTTTCAAGCTTCGCATCTCAAACCTACGGCCTGTCGTTTCGCGGAAAAATCGCGCTTTTTCCGCTCAATTCTGGCCGGGGCGGCGCTGTGCCGCTGCTTGATTTTACTTTTTTTAAATGTAACAGACTGGAATCTTAGTCATTATTCACGGAGTCGCCGTCGTGTATCAGGCCCTGCTGCACAAATGTCATGCCATCCGCGCGGGGCTTTGCCTCGTCTGTCTCGGCAATCCGCTCTGCGATGTCCGCAATCCCTCCCCGCATGAGCAGGCGGTGCTTCAGGAAGAGCGGGATTTTCACTACTACCTCAATCCCCGGCGGCAGGCCGCGCTGACGGCCTTCTATCCCGGTCGCAGCCCTGAAGACTGCGTGCGCATCTTCGATTATCAGGCCGCCGGGCTGCGGCTGGTGCGACGTAACGGACTGCTCCAGCCTGCGCCCCTGCATTCGCCCTTTTACACCATCGAGGGCGGCCGCCGTCGGGTGGCCGACGTTCCCGCCCGCTGGCAGCACACGCTGCATCTGCTGGGGGACGCTCCGGCCCTCGGGCTCTTTGCTCCCGACGATCAGACCGTAGGCAGCCATCTCCAGCGCGCTTTCAACGCCCATGCGCCCGAAAGCGTGCGCGTCCTCAATCCGGCTTCCGGCGGCCCCTTCATCGAGGCCGCGCGGCAGCTTCTTTCCCCGCGCTACCCTCTCCGCCCCGGCGATCTGATCGTGCTGCTGCTGCATGAATGCGACAGCCGCGCTCTTGCCGCCGCCGTGGACGCCGTGCCCACCGCCCGGGAATTCCTCTGCTGCCTCACCACCGGCGAGGCCTTCCAGCGTCCGCACGCCCACGGGGAAATCTTCTTTGACGTGCGCCACATGGGGCCCGGCGGCTATGCGCTGCTGGCCGAGTACCTCTTTCCGCGCCTCCTGCCCCGTTTTGCCGCGCTTGCGCCCGCCCTGCCCCCGGCCCTCGCCCCCTTTGCCGCGCAGCTCCGCCGTCTGCGCGGCCGCCACGGCACGCCCCCCGGCGGCACCGGCGGCCTTGTGCTCCCCGCGCCCCTGCCGGACAACGGCCCCGCGCGCATCGCCGCGGCCCGCGCCCGCTGCGACCTCCTCTATGTGCTCCTGCCCGAACAGGCCGACGCCAGCCGCCCCGACTACGCCGCCGCCCTCGCCGCGCCCGGCGTCGTCCCCGTCGCCTGCCCCTCGCTGCCCCTGCCCGCCGCAAGCCTCGAACCCTACTTCCTGCCGCAGCCCGCGCCCGCCCTCCTGCCCGTGGCCGAAGACCCCGCGCTGCTCGCCTCCCTCATCCTCCCCGCCCTCGGCATACAGCAGATGTTTTGATTTGATAGTGTTGGGGGGAGAGGGAACCCCTCTGCTCACGCGAGAGGGTTTCCCTCTCCCCCCAAGCCCCCCTCTCCCTCCCCAGCGCGTTTTATTCTGGTGGATGAAGCATTACGGAAACATAATCGCTTTCCTTCCCGCACACGTCCCCCGGTGGCGCAAAGATTCAGCTCCAGTTCTACCGTCGCCTCGCATTTCACCTTTTCCAAAGTTGAAAGACTCTATCGCCGCCTGATGCTTGCCTTGCCCGCGGGCCTGTGCCCCTTTCCCGCCGCCTCGCGTTTTAACTTTTTCAAAGCTGAAACGCTCTGAAACAGCCGTCCGGCCTCATTTCTGCCGCTGGTCCACCGCCCCGCGTTGTCTGATACGGCTCCCCCCTCCGCCCCCTGTCCTGATGCAGCGATGGCGCGGGCGCGAAGGCGATCCCGGACGCCCGCAGGGCGAACGGAGCGCCGCAGCAGGCGCGGACATCACCCCGGCCCATAGGGCCGGGGAAGGTTCGCGCCGACGCCCCACGCGACACGCGGCGGACGGGGTACAGCCTCATAAAAGAGACGCCTTCCGCGTTACCGCAAAAAGGGGA
>CALUWU010000026.1 GCA_944324555.1 uncultured Desulfovibrio sp. | reverse complement strand
AGCCAAGGAAAAGGTGGACGGCTGCCCCTCCACCCTGAAGGAAGGCGTGTCCAAGGAAGAAGCCGAAGAAGCCAAGAAGCAGCTCACCGAAGCCGGCGCTGTCGTCGAAATCAAGTAAGCTGTCTTTCCATGAATTCCAGGGGTCGGCGCTTTCGGGCGCCGGCCCTTTTTTTGCGTCCGTCCTCCGGCGCCGCCCGCTTTTCCCGGCCCGCCGCGCGCGGCTGCGAAGACCGGCCCGCGCGCGAGCGCTCCCGGCGGGTCTTTCCGGATCGATTCCCGACCGTTGCGCCCGCGTCGGGCCGGTTCCGTCCGGGCTTTTTCCGCGCCGCCGGCCCGGCGCCTCCGACGCCGGAAAGGCGCGGATTTTCAAGGCGTCGCGGCGAAAAGGCTTGACAAAACTGCCCTACCTCGTATGCTCCAGAGGGGGTGTGCCGTGAGCCTTTTTCCTTCACGTCAAGCCCTTTTACAGAGAGTTCGCTCCTTCCTGGACAAGGAGGGGCTCGCTAGTCCCGGGGAAGACGTCGTGCCAGCGGCGTCTCTGTTCAACAGCCTTCTGAGGAGGTTTGGTTATGGCTGCGACGAAGTCCGGCCTGAATGAAGATAGAGTCGCCCTGCTTATCGGCGGCATCATCTTCGTTCTCGCTTTCGCCAAGTTGATCGGTTCCGACGGTCTTGGCTGGGTCGTCAAGGTTGGCATGTGGGTCGACAGCCCCATGGATGCCTGGAAATCCGCTGCCAAGGGTCTCATGGCCGGCTGGCAGGCCGTGCTCTGCACCATCGCTTTCATGACGGTGCTGCTGAGCATCGGCGTCAAGCTGATGAAGGGGAATGTGGGTTCCTTCATTCCGCGCTTCATCGCCGTCTTTGTCATTGCGTTTATCTGCTATACGCTGGGCGCCAACGCCTACATCGCGGCCAACCCCACCCAGCTTGCCAAGCAGGGCATTCCGTGGGCTCTTGGCCTGAGTACGGAAGCGGGTCTTATCTTCGCCCTGCTTGCCGGTATCTTCATCGGTAACGTGATGCCCGGTTTCGCCGACTGGCTGCGCGACGCCTGCCGTCCCGAACTGTTCGTGAAAATCGCCATCGTGGTTCTGGGCGCCGAACTGGGCGTGAAGGCCGCCGATGCCGCCGGTTTTGCCGGTCACATCATTTTCCGAGGCCTGTGCGCCATTGTTGAAGCCTACCTGCTCTACTGGGCCGTGGTTTACTACGTCGCCCGCAAGTGGTTCAAGTTCAACAAGGAATGGGCCGCGCCTCTGGCTTCCGGTATTTCGATCTGCGGCGTGTCCGCGGCCATCGCCACGGGCGGCGCCATCCGCGCCCGGCCTGTGGTGCCGATCATGGTGTCCTCGCTCGTCGTGGTCTTCACCTGCATTGAAATGCTGATCCTGCCCTTCATCGCCCAGGCTTTCCTGACCTCCGAGCCCATGGTGGCCGGCGGCTGGATGGGCCTCGCCGTCAAGTCCGACGGCGGCGCCATCGCCTCGGGCGCCATCACCGAATCCCTGATCCTTACCAAGGCGGCCGGCATGGGCATCGTCTATGAAAAGGGCTGGGTCGTGATGGTGACCACCACGGTCAAGATCTTCATCGACATGTTCATCGGCGTGTGGTCGCTGGTGCTGGCCTATATCTGGACCATGAAGTTCGACAAGTCCGGCGGCGAGCGCACCATGGGCTGGTCCGACGTGTGGGCCCGCTTCCCCCGCTTCGTTCTGGGCTATCTGGCAACCTTCGTCATCATGCTTCTCATGTGCATCGCCTCGCCTGATCTGCACAAGATTGCCAAGAGCATGTCCGGCGAACTGAACGGCTTCCGCACCCTGTTCTTCATGCTGACCTTCTTCGCCATCGGCGTGGTGTCCAACTTCCGCAAGCTCATGGAAGAAGGCATCGGCCGTCTGGCCATCGTGTACATCGTCTGCCTGTTCGGCTTCATCATCTGGGTGGGCCTCTTCATCTCCTACGCCTTCTTCCACGGCATGACCCCGCCGCTGGTTCAGGCCGCGGCGGCCGCCGGCGGCATGTAGGCGCGGGACTCAAAGGAGACTGTCATGTCTGAAAAAAATACCGAAGCGAAGTTTCATGAAGAAGTGCAGTCCATGGAGTACGAACCCCTGGACGAAACCGAAATGAAGCTCATCCACTGGAGCTGGGGCCTTGGCGTGGCCCTGCTGATCATCCTCTTCCTGATCAGCAAGTTCGTCATGACCACGCACTAGGCCGCACCGCCTTGATTTGACCGAAACCGGGGAAGGCTTCCGCCTTTCCCGGTTCTTTCATAACTGGAGACACGCCTCATGCCCCGCTATCGCCTGCGCTTTCTCAAGGGCCCCAATTACACCCTGAATCTGGAATACGACGCCATTGTCGAAGCGCCTTCCTTTGAGGCCGCCCTGGCCCCCCATACCTCCTGGCCCATTACCGAAAGTTACGATCACGCCACCGCCACGGCCTGGAATCCCGGCACCTGCATGTACTATCAGGAAATGTGGGAAGCGGCCCTTCTTCCCGACGAAGACGGCGCTTCACGGAAGAAATCCTAGGGTCAGGACGCATTACGGTTGGCTTGAGGGGGAAGAACCCCCTTTGCTCTGCTGTCGATGCCCGTTAGGCGCCAGGGCGCCTAACGGGCACGGCCTGCGGCCGCCCGTCGGGTCGCTGCTTGCGGCAAAAAGGGCCCAGCCTTTCCGCGGCGAAGCGAGGAAAGGCGTTCCCGTGGCTCCCCCTCAAACTCCCCCATCTTCCCCAAAACCCGCGCATAATGTGCTGACGGG
>CALUWU010000025.1 GCA_944324555.1 uncultured Desulfovibrio sp. | reverse complement strand
CGCGCACTGCGGAAAAAGCGCGGTTTTTCCTTGTGCTTGGGCGCGGACGTCTGCTCCCGCAGCCGTCAGAGAGTTTCCTTTTTTAAAGGAAACTCTCTCCCCCCTGCACCCCCGTACTCCCCGCTTTTCGGTACTGCGAAAGAAGTCTTTTTTATCGGACTGTACCCCGCCCGCCGCGTGTCGCATGGGGCGTCGGCGCGGACCTTCCCGGCCTTGCCGGGTGATGTCCGCGCCTGCTCTGGCGCTCCGTCCGCCCTCCGGGCGTCCGGGATCGCCTTCGCGCCCGCGACAACGCTGCAACTGCGCAAGAGGCGGAAGGCGTGGCCTTATCTGGCAGTAAAGTAACGGAAGCCCGGCAACAGGGAAGGGGCCGGAAGGCCGCTACAGAGAAAAAATCAACGGGCGTGCCCCTGTCGGAAGACAGCCTCGGCGGGAAGCGGGCGGGGGCACTGTGCCGGGCGGCGGGAAAAGAGGCAGGCCCGGCGGTCAGAGGTGGCCTCGTACCGGGGGACGGCTGCCACAGGAAAAGCGGCTGCGTTCCCGCATTTTTCCATTCGCCTGAGTAAAGCGCGCGGGGGAAGGGATGGGGGGCTTGGGGGGAAGGGAAACCCCTCTCGCGCTAGGCGAGGGGTTTCCCTTCCCCCCAAAGAATCCGAATGGGAACAAGCTCTAGTAGATTTTTTCAAGCAGCTCTTCATCCATGCCGTAGCCGTGTTCAGGGCCGGGGAAGCTTCCGGAGCGGACTTCGGCGGCGTAGTCGGCGAAAGCCGCGCGCATGGCGTCGCCTATCGGGGCAAAGCGCTTGACGAACTTGGGCGCAAGCCGTTCGGTGATGCCCAGCATATCCTGCCAGACGAGCACCTGCCCGTCGCAGTGGGGCCCGGCGCCGATACCAATGGTGGGAATGCCGACGGCCTCGGTGACGCGCGCGGCCAGAGGCGTGGGCACGCATTCCAGCACAAGGGCAAAGGCTCCGGCCTGTTCCAGGGCGCGGGCGTCGTCCAGCATTTTTTGCGCGGCCGCGGCGCTTTTGCCCTGTACCTTGTAGCCGCCGAGGCTGTGCAGCGACTGGGGCGTCAGCCCGATGTGCCCCATGACCGGGATTGAGGCGCGCACAATGGCTTCCACATGCGGGGCGAAATCCGCGCCGCCTTCCAGCTTGACGGCCTGCGCGCGCCCCTCGCGCACCAGACGCCCCGCATTTTCGCAGGCCTGCTGCGGCGAAACCTGATAGCTCATGAAGGGCATGTCGCACACGACCAGGGCCGAGGTCGCGGCGCGCGCAACCGCGGCGCAGTGGTGGATCATGTCCTCCATGCCGACGCTCAAGGTATCTTCAAGGCCCATCATGACCATGCCGAGAGAATCGCCGACGAGAATGGCGTCGGCGGCGCCGTCCATCAGGCGGGCGATGCTGTAATCGTAGGCCGTGATCATGGCCAGCTTGTGATCGCCCTTGGCGGCGCGAAAACTGACAGCCGTCTGTTTCATGGGAAAAGCTCCTGGGCAGGACGCGGCCTCAGACCGATGCGCCCGGCGAAACCCGCCGTCGCGCCGGCCTGAAACGCGCCTGTTTGTGAGGCGGCGGGCCGCTGCCGTGCAGCGGCCCGCAGGAATGACGAAGGTTGGGGGGGAAGGGAATGAAAGACGCTCCTTGTCGGGCGATCGCCCCGCGCGCGGCGGCGAGGCGCGGCGGGCCTTTCTTTCAAAAAATGCGACGCGCCGTGCTTCAGAGAGCCGCGACGTCGTTGGCGCGCTGGGCAAAGCCCATGAGCGCGTGCGTCAGCTTGGCCGCGGTAAAGTCCGCGTGGCGCAGACCCGGCATGGGCGCCAGCTCGACGACGTCGAGGCCGACGACGCGGCGCCCCTTGCAGCAGCGCTCGATCAGGCGCAGGGCGTCGTGCCAGAACAGGCCGCCCGGGGAGGGCGTTCCGGTGGCGGGCATGAGCGAGGCGTCCAGACCGTCCACGTCAAAGGTGATGTACAGGCGGCGCGGAAAGTCCGGGGGCAGCGGCTCTTCCGGCAGCCCCGCGGCGTAGAGCGTCGCCGCGTCGTAGGCCGTCACATGAAATTGCCGACGGATTTCGGCTTCTTCCCGGCTGTAGTCGCGCATGGCAAACTGGACCAGCGGCAGGCCGAGATCCGCCGTCGCGCGATACATGACGCTGGCATGGGAGAGCGGATTGCCCTCGTAGCTGGGGCGCAGATCGGCATGCGCGTCGAACTGGACAACGCCAAAGGTCTCCCCGCGCGTCTGCGCGTCCCGCGCCAGGGCGCGCAGGGCGCCCAGCGTCGCGGTATGTTCGCCGCCGAGCAGAACGGGCAGGGCGCCGCAGGCGAGCGCGTGCCCGACGGCCTTTTCGATGCCGGCAAGGGCGATCTCGCTTGTGGAGCAGTCCACGGGCGGCGCCGTATAGACGCCGCCTTCGCAGGGGGCGCTGACGCCGTCCCAGTTTTCCAGCTGCTGCGAGGCTTCAAGAATGGCCGCCGGCCCTCCGGCCGTGCCGCCTCCATAGGAGACGCTCTGTTCCAGCGGCGCGGGAATGACGTGAAAGGCGGCCTTTTCGGGCGCCGAAGGCGCATATTCCGATGCCAGAAAATTTTTATTGCACATGGGAAACCCCGGCGTTCTTTACCGTTGCGAAATTTCTGCCTGCATGCGCGGAGTATGGCACAGGAAAATCAAATAATCCAGCATGGAGGAAAAGCGCGAAAAAACGGCCCGCTGGGGAGGCGGGCCGTTAATCCTGAGATGAATGTCAGCAAAGAAAGGAAGGTGCTTTTCTTGTAGCAATAAAAGCGCCATCTTTGCTTTGTTTGTAACATTATGAATTTTAAAATTATTTTTTTGTTTGTAAAAACGTTTTCGTTGAAAAAGTTGTACCGCCGGAGCGGAATCCCGCGTTTTTCGTCGGAGAGCGTCCAATTTTTTGTCTGGGAAAAAAAGAAAAAGGGGTTCGTAACGAACCCCTTGAAATCTGGTGGAGCTGAGGAGAATTGAACTCCTGACCTCTTGAATGCCATTCAAGCGCTCTCCCAACTGAGCTACAGCCCCATAACGAAAATTGCTTCTACGCGTCCGCCGCGAAACTGTCAAGATTTTTTTTGAAGGGTCATTTCCCGCTCGACCTGCGTCCCCGACTTTGGCATGCTGGGCGCGTCGTTAACCCCTGCTTCAGGATACGTTCATGTTCACGCCGCTCTTGCTCATGCTTTCCGGGATTCTGCTCGGCTATGCGGGACGTCGCGCCGCCCCGCGTCTTCGCTGGCCCGCGACCTGTCTGCGTCTGTGCGCCCACGCGATTCCGCCCGCGGTGCTTTTCCTTCTCTTCATGCTGGGGGCGAGCGTCGGCGGCGACGCCGAACTCCTGCGCGTCCTGCCGCGACTGGGGGGCGCGGCGCTCTGGCTGACCCTGTGCGGGCTGATCGGCAGCTTTGTCTGCGTGCGCCTGATCCGGAGCGGGCTGCCCCCTGTCCCGGAAGCGCCGGCCGCCGCGCCGGCGTCGAAAGAGGCGGCCGCGGAGCCTCTCTCCCGGCGGCTTCTGGCGCTGGCGACAGGCAGCGCGGGAATCCTTGCCTTTTTTCTTCTTGGTCTTGCGCTGGCCTGGGCGGCCGTGCTGCCGCCCGTGCTGACGTCGCATCTGTCGGCCCTGTACGCGCTCTATTTTCTGATGACGCTGGTGGGAATCTCTCTGGGGAAGGATGAGCGCATGGTCGATATCTTGCGAACCCTGCGCCCCCGGACGCTGCTCCTGCCGCTGGCGACGGGCGTGGGAACCCTGGCGGGATCGGCGCTGGCCTCGCTGGCGCTGCAGTACAGTCTTTCGGAATGTCTGGCCGTGGGCTCGGGCTTTGTCTACTATTCGCTGTCCTCGGTCATCATCACCATGAGCAAGGGCGCGGAACTGGGGGCGATTGCGCTCATGGCCAACATCACGCGGGAGCTGCTGACCTTTGTCGCCGCCCCTGTCATCGTGCGCTTTCTGGGTCCTGAATGTCTCATTTCCTGCGGCGGCGCCTCGACCATGGACAGCACCCTGCCGACCGTGGCGCGCCATGCCGGCGTGCAGTGGACGTTCATCTCCATCGTGCACGCCATGCTGCTGGATTTCAGCGTGCCGTTTCTGGTGCCGTTTTTCTGCTCGCTGTAGGGCGCGAAACGGGCGCCTGCGGGCCGTCTTTGCCGGCGGCTTCCGGCATCGGCTCCCGAACATCTTTTTTCTTGCTGGCATTCTTTTCCGGGGGTACGATACTTGCCGGTCTGGAAGCGCCCGCCTTGACTCCCCGTATACTTTCAACTAAATAAATAATTTTCATATATTATGAAAGTTTCGGGAGCGTCGAACCCTTCGCGGCCGGCCGCCCGCGCCGCGTCGGCGGCCAGCGGGACGGTTCGCAGGCCGCGCGGGAAGCGGCCTTTCCGCCGGCGCCTTCCGGGAGGCCGGCGTCTTCTTTTGGGGAATTCTTGCGGCATGCCGTCGCATGCCGATTTTTCGGGAACGTTTCCGGCGGACGCCTCCCGGCCTGCGTCGCCGCGCGGCGCGGACGCGAGCGGATATCCGGATAAAAAAGGGGGAAGAGCGTGAGCGACAAGACTGTGTTTGCCTATGAAAAGGAGATGTACGAGCATTCCACCTATCAGCTGGGGCCGCGTACAAGTCACAGCATCCGAACGGATGCGAAGCATCTGCTGTTCACCCTGTCCCGCTATAAATTCTGCGCCAAGATGCTGGAAGGCAAGCAGCGCGTGCTTGAGGTCGGCTGCGGCGACGCCATTGGCGCTCCGATCATGCTGCAGTCTGTCGGCTCCCTGTGCGCCGTCGATATTGAACCCCTTGTCATAGAGCAGAACAAGGCGCGGAACGAATTCGGTTCCCGTCTTTCCTTTGCCTGCTGCGACTTTACGCGGGAGCATCCGCAGGAAGTCTTTGACGCCGCCTACTGCCTGGACGTCATCGAGCATATCGAGCCGGAAAAGGAAGGCCTTTTTCTCTCGAATCTGGCGGCCTGCATCGCCGAAGACGGCGTCTGCATCATCGGAACGCCGAATATCGCGGCAAGCGTTCACGCTTCGGAAATCAGCCGCAACGGGCATATCAATCTGAAGTCCGGAAAGACGCTCAGAGAATCGTTGGCGCCGTATTTCAAGAATATCTTTATTTTTTCCATGAACGACGAAGTGGTACACACCGGCTACACGCCCATGGCCCATTTTCTCCTTGCGCTGTGCGCCGGCAGGCGCTAGCCGCGCAGGCGGCATGCGGATCGGGGAGCCGGCGGGGGCGGAGCAGCCTCCCCGCCCCGCGCGCGTTCCCCGCGCGGCCGGCAGGAAAATGGGCGTCATGAACATCAGAATGCCGCAGTTGCGGCAGACGCGGCAAACCTCATGCAACATTCTTCGATGAACATTCCCGCCGTTCTGCTTGCCGCCGGCAGGGGAACGCGCCTGCAGCCCCTGACGGACACGCTGCCCAAATGTCTTGTGCCCATAGCGGGAAGACCGCTTCTGGATTACTGGCTTGAGATGTGCCAGACGGCGGGATTTTCTCCCATCATTGTCAATCTTCACTACCTTTCGGAACAGGTGGCCGCGCATGTGGCCGCCTCCCCGTACGGCAGGGGCGTGACGCTGGCGTATGAGCGGACCCTGCTCGGCACCGGGGGGACGCTGCTCCGGCATGCCGACGCGCTGCGGGGATCGTCCTTCTTCGTGGCCCATGCCGATAACGTGTCGCTTTTCAGCATGAAGGATTTCTGGGCGGCGCATTGCGGACGTCCGGCGGACTGCCTGATGACCATGATGCTCTTCAAGTCCGCGGAACCCTGGAACTGCGGCATCGTTTCCCTGGACGAGCGGGGCGTGGTGCAGGCCTTTTATGAAAAGGACCCGACCGTCCGGGAGGGGCTGGCCAACGGCGCCGTATATTTCATGGAGCCAGAGGTGCTTTCCCTGCTTGACGACTGCGCCGCTCCCGCGCCGGATATCAGTCTGGACGTTATTCCCAGATGCATGGGTCGCATTGCCACCTTCCGAAATGACATCTATCATCGCGACATAGGCACGCCGGAGAGCTACGCCGCGGCGCAGAAGGACTTTCCTTCCGCCGGCCGGCTGCGGTTCGACGCGTCGTGAAGCGCGACTTCCTGAAGTCGGACTTGCCGCGGAGGTCCCGTCCCGGGAGCGGTTTGCCGCTCCCGTCTCCATTGCCGTTCCCTTGCCGTCTGCCCGGAACCCGGCGAACGGGGCCTTCTGAAGATCCGCCCTCTGGAACGTCCTTACTCTGTGACTTCTAACTCTTCTGGGGGAACCCCGTATGAAAGGGCATGTGTACGTTCTTGGCAGCAATTCGTTTTCCGGGGCGCATTTTGTCCGGCATGCGCTGCAACAGGGCTTTGCCGTCACGGGAGTAAGCCGCTCCCCTGAAGCCAATCCCGTCTTTCTGCCCTATCTGGACGACGCCGGGAAACATCCCGAGGGCTTTTCTTTTCTTCAGGCGGATTTGAACCATGACCTTGACGCCCTCCGGGCGCGCATGGACGAAGACCGGCCGGACTACGTCGTCAACTTCGCCGCGCAGGGAATGGTGGCGGAAAGCTGGCTTCACCCCGAGCAGTGGCTGCGGACGAACGCCCTGTCGCCGCTTCTTCTGTATGAATATCTCCGCAAGTGCTCGTGGCTGAAGAAGTTTGTTCAGATATCCACCCCCGAAGTCTACGGCTCCACGGAAGGGCTGATCAAGGAAAGCACGGTCTATAATCCTAGCACGCCCTATGCCGTCTCAAAGGCGACGGCGGACATGAATCTGATGTGCTTTTTCCGCGCCTACAACTTCCCCGTGGTCTTTACGCGCGCCGCCAATGTCTACGGCGCCGGGCAGCAGCTTTACCGCATCATTCCGCGCGTGGCGCTGCGCTTTCTGACGGGAGAGACCGTCGAGCTGCACGGCGGGGGAACTTCCGTGCGCTCGTTCATTCATATTTCCGATGTCTGCAACGCCACATGGCAAATCATGCGCGACGCCGCGCCCGGAGAAATTTTCCATATCGCGAGCCCCGACGTCGTTTCCATCCGCGAGCTTGTCATGAAGATTGCGGAAATCATGCGGGTCAATCCTGAAAGACAGGTTGTTTCGGTCGGCGAACGGCTGGGGAAGGATTCCGCCTACCTGCTTGACACGTCAAAGTTGCGGCAGACCTTCGCCTGGGAACCGGCATATAACTTGCATGACGGGATTGTCGACGTTCTGACATGGGTGCGGAAGAATCTGCCCGTATTGACGCAACTCCCCCAAAACTATCAGCACAAGGCCTGACTCATGATGCATGAACGGAATATCGGAGACGCGCCGCATGGCGGCTGGAAAGGACATGCTTCCGTTATTGCGGATTTGCTTGCAAACTGCCGCGCCACGGATGAAAACGGCGCCGCCGTGGACATTGACGCGGCGCTGTGCGGCTGGCGCGACGCCGCCTTTCAGTGCAGGGAAGGCGGCGAGATCGTCTTTGTGGGCAACGGGGCGAGCGCGTCCATGGCCAGTCACTGCGCCGCCGATATCATGAAGAATGCGTCCATCTGCACGCGCTTGTTTACAGACGTGTCCATGATCACGGCAATGGGCAATGACGAAGGCTACGAAAACGTCTTCATGATGCCGATCCGGCTCTGCATGAAGCGGCATGATCTGCTGGTCGCCATCAGCAGCTCGGGGCGTTCTCCCAACATCCTGAAGGCCGTGGAGGCCGCCCGCGACAGGGGGGCGCTTGTGGCGACGCTTTCCGCCTTTGACGAAGACAACCCGTTGCGCGGGCTGGGAAACTGGAACTTCTTTGTTGCAACCCACAGTTACGGTCTTGCGGAAAGTTGCCACGCGGCGATTCTTCATTACTGGATGGACATGCTGACGGCTGGAAAAAACTGATATGAAACAGGATATTTCTGCTCTTCTGGATTTTCGGCGTCAGCACCGCCGCAAGCGGATCAGCTTTGTCTCGGGCAATTTCAAGGTCATTCATCCCGGGCACATCCGTCTGCTTCGTTCGGCCAAAAAAATGGCGGATCTGCTGGTTGTGGGGGTTCTCCCGCGCAATGATTTCAATGCGGATACGGAGGAGCAGGACAGATTGTTCAACGTGCAGGCGCTGAGCATTGTCGATTATGCCTGCGTGATTGACGATCTGGCGGAGGCTCTGCGAGCCCTGCGGCCTGATTTTGTCGTCAAGGGCACCGAGCATGAACAGCTTGAGAACCCGGAAGCCGCCGTACTGGAGGAAATCGGGGGCAAGCTGATCTTTTCTTCCGGGCAGCCGCTGCCGTCCGCCATGGATCGCGTCCCCACCGCGGAACCGGAAACGACAATCCCGCTGATACAGCCCCACGACTACATGGAGCGGCGCGGCGTGGACTGCGCCAGGCTCGTGTCGCTGGTCGAGCAGATCGGCAAGCTGCGGGTTTGCGTGGTCGGGGACGTCATCGTCGACGAGTATATCAACTGCGACGCCCTTGGCATGTCGCAGGAAGATCCGACCATCGTCGTGACCCCCACGGACACGCGCGGTTATCTTGGCGGGGCGGGCATCGTGGCCGCCCACGCGGCGGGGCTGGGGGCTTCGGTGCATTTTGCCGCCGTGTGCGGCGAAGACAAGGCCGCCGGCTTTGCCGCCGACAAGCTGCGGGAATATCATGTGCAGTGCCGCCTGTTTCCCGATTCCACACGACCCACGACCCTGAAGCAGCGCTTCCGTTGCCGCGGCAAGACCATGCTGCGCGTCAGTCACCTCCGCCAGCACGGCGTGGACAAGATGCTGGCGGAGGAAATGCTGGAGCATCTGCTGCCGCTGGTGGCCGACGCGCATCTGCTCGTCTTTTCGGATTTCAATTACGGCTGCCTGCCCCAGCCGCTGGTCGACCGGCTTACGGAATGGGCGCACAGGCACAATACTATTGTTGTTGCCGACAGCCAGTCGTCGTCGCAGGTCGGGGATGTCTCAAGATTCCGGGGAGCGCACCTCCTGACGCCCACAGAGCGCGAGGCCCGTCTTGCCGTTCATGATTTCGAGGCCGGGCTGGTGGTGCTCGCCGGGCAGCTCCTGAAAAATGCCGACGCGCAGAATATTATCCTGACGCTGGGCGAAGCAGGCGTTCTTGTGCAGCAGGGCTGCGCCGTCACGGATCGTGTGCCGGCCCTGAATCCCCTGGCGCAGGACGTCGTCGGCGCCGGAGACTCGCTGCTGGTGCTGGCAAGTCTTGCGCTGGCCGGGGGCGCCAATATCTGGGAGGCCGCCTGCCTCGGGTCCGTGGCGGCCGGCATTCAGGTCGGGCGTCAGGGCAACATTCCCCTTTCTTCAAACGATATTATTACATGCCTGCGGCAATGGTGGTGAACCGAATGGACGCGAACAGCTACAATATTGACGGGCACAAGCTGAACCTTCACCCGGAGCGGGTAAGCCGCTGGCTGCAGGGTGAGAGCATTTATCCGATTTATATGGAATTTTCCCCTTCGGGGACCTGCAACCACCGTTGCGTGTTCTGCAGCATGGATTTCATGGGCTACAAGAAGCGCTTCCTTGACGCGGACGTCGTATGCCGGCGTCTGCGGGAGTGCGGCGAGCTGGGAGTCAGATCCGTCATGTTTGCCGGGGAAGGGGAACCCCTGCTGCACAAGGAGATCTGCCGCATGGCCCAGGCGGCTTCGGAGGCGGGCATCGACGTCGCCTTTACGACCAACGGCGTCCTTCTGGACGAGGAACGGGCCGCCAGGCTGCTGCCGATCACATCCTGGATCAAGGTGAGCTGCAATGCGGCGACGGAAGAGGAGTACGCCAGGGTGCATCGCACCGCGCCCGAAGACTTTTCGCGCGCCATTCGCAATATCGAGCGGGCGGCGGCCATTCGCGCGCGGAATGGCTACGCGTGCACGCTGGGCTTTCAGTGCATCCTGCTGCCGGAGTACGCCGCCAACATGCCCAAGCTGGCGCGGCGGGCCAGAGAGGCCGGCGCCGATTATCTGGTCGTCAAGCCGTACACGCACAGCCCCCTGAGCCTGCATAATCCCTTCGGGGATCTTCAGTACGGCGATTACGCGGAGCTTGAAGCGGCCCTGCGGGCTGAAGAAAGCGACGACTTCAGGATCATCTTCAGGCGCGAGGCCATGCAGCGCTGGAACGACAAGAAGGCCGCCTTTGATCGTTGTCTTGCGCTGCCGTTCTGGGCCTATGTGGACTCCGGCGCCAATGTCTGGGGCTGCCTGCGGCATCTGAAGGAAGACGATTTTCTCTACGGCAATCTGAACGAACAGTCGTTTTCGGAAATCTGGCAGGGCGAGAAGCGGCTTTCCGCCGTGCGCCGCTGCGAGGAAGGGCTCGATATCAGCGAATGTCACGTGACGTGTCGCATGGAGCTTGTCAACAACTATCTCTGGCGGCTGCGCCATCCGCATCCGCATGACAATTTTATCTGAGTTTTTGACGGGGTCATCATGTCTCATCTTGCTACGCTGGCAAGGCAGTTGCGTTTTGCCGTCATTGCGCTGTCCAGAGCGACCGGAACCTCGCATATCGGTTCCTGCCTGTCCTGCGCCGACATTCTTGTGGCGGCGTATAACGGCGGCCTGCGTCTGGGCCCGGAGCTCGTTCATGACCCGGACCGCGACAGGCTTGTTTTCAGCAAGGGGCACTGCGCCGCGGCGCTGTACTGCGCCCTGGCCCAGCGGGGGTTCTTCTCCATGGAGGAACTGTCCGCCAGTTTCAACCGCAACGGCGGCGTGCAGGAACATCCCAACCTGCAGGCCGTTGCCGGCGTGGAAATCGCGTCCGGCTCCCTGGGGCACGGGCTTTCCCTGGGGCTGGGCATGGCGCTGGCGTCGCGCGTGACGCGCCGTCCCTATCGCGTCTGCGTGATCATGGGAGACGGCGAGGCCGACGAGGGCAGCGTGTGGGAGGCCGCCATGCTGGCCGGCGCGCAAAAGCTGTCCAATCTGTGCGTGGTCGTGGACGCCAACGGCTGGCAGGCCACCGGCCGCAGCGCTGAGATCATGGCGCTTGAACCGCTGCCGGACAAGTGGCGCGCCTTCGGCTGGGACGTCGTGGAGACGGACGGCCACGATCCCGACCGGCTGAAGGAACTGCTGGAAAACGCGGGAAAGGGAGACGCCCCTCTGGCCATTGTGGCAAGAACGGTCAAGGGGAAGGGCGTTTCCTTCATGGAAGACGATAATAACTGGCATTACCGCATTCCCAGCGAGGCAGAGGAGTGCCGTGCCCGTGAGGAGTTGGGTCTGTCATGAGAAACGCCTTTGCTGCCGAACTGCTGGCTCTGGCCCGTGAGGACGAACGCGTCGTCCTTCTTTCCGGCGACATGGGGAACAATCTGTTCAATGCCTTCAAGGAGGCGTGCCCCGATCGCTTTTTCAACTGCGGCGCCGCGGAAGCGAACATGACCGGCGTTGCCGCCGGCATGGCGCTGGCGGGCTTGCGCCCCGTTACCTACAGCATTGCTTCCTTCAATCCCGGCCGCTGCGCGGAACAGGTGCGTCTGGATATCTGCCTCCAGAATCTGCCCGTCGTCGTGGTCGGCGTCGGCGCGGGCTTTTCCTACGCGTCGCTTGGGCCGACGCATCACTCGCTGGAAGATATTGCCTGGATGCGCAGCCTGCCCAACATGACGGTGCTTTGCCCCGGCGACGCCGTGGAAACCCGCTGCGCCCTGCGCGCCGCGCTTGCTCTCGGGGGGCCGGTCTATCTGCGTCTGGGCAAGAAAAATGAACCCGTCGTCCACCAGACAATACCGCCGTTCGAGATCGGCAAGGGGCTGACGGTGCGCGAAGGCGGCGATATCGCTCTTCTTTCGGTGGGAACCCTTCTGCCGCTGGCCGTGGAAGCCGCGGAAGCGCTGGCGGGGCGGGGAATCTCCGCCGAGGTCGTGAGCCTGCATACGATAAAGCCGCTGGACACGGCCCTGCTGCAACGGGTTTTCGCTTCGCGCAAGCTTGTTGTCGTGCTTGAGGAGCATGTCGCCGCCGGGGGCGCGTGGTCGGCCGTGGCGGAGTGGCGCTGTTCGCAGGACGACGACAGTCTGCGCGCCCGGCTGGCGCGCTGCGGGGTGGACGACGTCTTCTATACGCAAGGGGGCAATACGGCCTGGATGCGCCGGCTCGCCGGCCTGACGCCGGAGGGCGTGTGCGCCGTCGTTGAAAACGCCTTGCGCCGGACGGGAGCGAACCCCGCATGATTGTAGGCATTGATTTCGACAATACGCTGGTCGACTACGAAGGCCTGTTCCATCGGGAGGCGGTGCGGCGCGGCCTTGTGCCTTCTTCCACCGGCCGCGACAAGCTGAGCGTGCGGAACGCGCTGCGGCAGGACGGACGGGACGAGGATTTCACCCTGTTGCAGGGATACGTGTACGGGCCGGGCATTCTGGAGGCTCCGGCCTATCCCGGCGCCCTGGACGTCGTGGAGCGGCTGCTGGCCGCCGGCTGTTCCGTGTACGTCATCAGCCACAAGACGCGTCGTCCCTATCGCGGCCCCGCCTACGATCTGCATGAGGCGGCCCGCCGCTGGCTTGAGGTTCGCGGTTTTCTGGCGCCGGGAATGCTGCCGCCGGAAAACGTTCTGCTGGAGCCGGCTCTTGACGCAAAGCTGCGGCAGATCGGGACGACGGGCTGCTCATTCTTCGTGGACGATCTGCCGGAGTTCCTCTGTCACGCCGATTTTCCCCCGGCGACCGAACGTCTCCTTTTTGATCCGCTGGGGCATCATGCCGGGGAGCAGTCCCTGCGGCGGTTTGCCTCCTGGCGGGAAATAGGCGCGTTCCTTCTTGGAGAAGGGGACGGCGCCGCGCGGCGGTCATGAACGGCGGCCGCAACGACACGACGGGGCGACATATGGATGTTCTTTCCGGCGGCCGCATACCGCCCTTTATCCGGAAGTTTCTGGAGGAGCGGGGAGAGGTCTTTCGCGATCTTGAACGCATCATCCGGGGAGGCAATAACCGGGCCTACCGTTTGCGTACCGAAAGCGGCTCCTATTTCCTGAAGGCGTATTTTCGGCATCCGCAGGACCCGCGCGACAGATTGCGCGCGGAGTACCGCTTTCTTGAGTTTTGCGACGAGCTGCATATCCGGGCCGTTCCCCGCCCCCTGGCTTTTGACGACGCGGCGGGCATGGCGCTTTACAGCTGGGTGGACGGTTGCCCGGCGCGTCTTCCGGTTACGGAGGAAGAGATCGCCGCGGCCTGCGCCCTGCTGCGGGAGCTGGCCCGCCGCTCTTCGGACGCCCGGGCGATCAGGCTTGATCCGGCTGCCGACGCCTGCATGAGTCCGCAGGATCATCTGCTGCTGGCGCGGCGTCGCGTCGACGGGCTGCGCGCGATACTTGCCGGTTGCGACGAGGCGTCCCTCATGGGGCAGGCGCGGGCTTTTGTGGAAGAGCGTCTTGCGCCGGCGCTGGAAGCCGCGGAGCGGCGCGCGGAACCGTATCTTGCGACGCGGCGGCTTGAGGACGGCGAACTCCTTGTGTCGCCTTCCGACTTCGGCTTTCACAATGCCCTGCGTACGCGGGACGGTCTGGTTTTTGTCGATTTCGAGTATGCGGGACGGGACGATCCCGTCAAGGCCGTCTGCGATTTTCTCTGCCAGCCGGAAATCCCTGTGCCGGAGACAAGCCTGCCTGCCCTGACGGAGGCGCTCGACGTTTTCGGTTCCGCCGGGCTTCTTGAGCGGGCCGGGGCGTTCCTGCCCTTGCACAGGGTCAAGTGGTGTTGCATATTGCTTAATGATTTCAAGTTTCTGGATGCAAAGCGGCGCGCCTTCGCCTCGCCGGAGATGCGGGGAGAGGAGCGGCTTGCCGGGCAGCTGGACAAGGCGCGCCGCTATCTGGAAACCTGGCTCCGCGACTGAGTCGCGCGGCCTGACGGCAAGGCCGGGAGTCCGGAGCGGAACCGTTGCGGCGGGATTGGACAAGACTGAGAATCTGCTGGGAGCGAGGCATGGAGATGCAGAAAAAGGAAGGACTGGAAGAGCGGCTTGCCGCCGTACTGGATCGCATTGAAAGCGGTATGCAAACGCGGGAAGAAGTTTTTTCTGTCATTTATGCCTTGATGGAAAAGGGGCTTGGGGTGCCGCCGCGTCTGGAGCTGTGCAGTCTGAAATATCTGCTGGAGGACGATCCGCAGCAGAAAAGCGTCAAGCAGCGGATGGTGTCCGTATACAATCTGCTGGGAGAAGTTCCGCCGGAGGAACTCGCGCAGGAGCTTGTCGCCGACTATATTCAGGAAGAACATGCGACCAACCATCAGCAGGCCTTGCAGGAATATGCCGCAAAGGTCGGTTGCAAGGATCTGGAACCGGCCTTCTTTCCGCTGTTCGAGGCCGTGCGCGCCTATACGATGACGTCGGCGGAGCGGCTGCACGCCCTCTGGTCCTGCGTGCGTTATCTGCACGGGCGCGGCCGGGAAGGCGATTTCATGGAGGTCGGCGTCTGGCGCGGCGGCAGCATGATGCTGGCGGCCATGACGCTGCGTCAGCTTGGCGGCAAACGTCATTTGTGGCTGTACGATACCTTTACCGGTCTGCCGCGTCCTGACGAGGCGCTGGACACGGATATTTTGAACAATCGCGCCATTGACGGCTGGCTGCCGCGCAGTTTTGACGGGCGGACAAGCGCCTGGGCCTATGCCGACGAGCGGGAAGTCCGGGAAAACATGCGGAAAACCGGCTATCCCGACGAGCTGCTGCACTTTGTCGCCGGCAAGGTGGAGGAGACCATCCCCGGCGCGCTGCCGGAGAAGATTGCCCTTCTGCGTATTGATACGGATTTTTACAGCTCCTACAAGCATACGCTTGAGCATGCCTATGATCGTCTTGTTCCCGGGGGAATCTGCATTCTTGACGACTACGGTCACTTCTGCGGCGCCCGCAAGGCCGTGGACGATTTTCTGGAGCAGCGGCAACTCTGCGTCCTGATGCACCGTCCCGACTATTCCTGCCGGGTGTTTGTCAAGGAGCTATAGAGATGCGTTTCATGATAAAAGAGAATGCTTATGAGAGAGAGAGAGAGAGAGAGAGAGAGAGAGACGCGCGCGGGCATGTTTACTGGCCCAAGGTTATAATTCATATCGGGATGCCAAAGACGGGCAGCACTTCCCTGCAATGCGTTTTGTTCAACAACAAGACAAAATTGCTGGAGCAGAAGACCGTCTACGAACCCGACGTCTTTCATGAGAAATTTATGAACGATATCTGCGGAAGCCGTTTGAACGACGACAGAATGCATCATGCCTTCATCGCCGCCTTCAAAAGAGATCCGAATGCTGTCGGGGAGGTTCTTCTCGCGCGCTTGAAGAAATTTGGCGATTGCCGATATTATATCCTTTCAAGCGAAGACTTTGTGCATAATTTTTCCGAGCGCGATATCGCGGCTCTGGCCTCCTGCCTGCAAGGCTGCGAGGTCGACGTCGTTCTGTGGGTCAGGCGGCAGGATGATCTGCTCGACGCCATCTACAAGCAGCGCGTGATTGCGGGCGTCTTTGTGGAAAAGGATATTGACGTTGATCTTGATTATGAAGGTATAATCAGGAGATGGGAAAATATTCTTGAATGCAATGTAAAAGTATTTAAATATGACGGCGAAAATACGGTAAGAGATTTTTCCAGCTGCTATGATATAGAGCTTGAAAACGACGCCGTCAGATATAATACCGGCAGAAGCAGAAACTGCATTGAAATTGCGGATCGCATAATCAAGAACTCAGACGTTAAATATATGACGATAGTCCCGGTTCTTGACATGCTCGAAGACATTGAAACGCCGCCGGCCTCAAGCCGCATATATACGCTTGAGGAACGCAAGGCGATCCTGGCGCGCTACGAGGCCGGAAACAGGGCAATCGCCAAACGCTTTTTTGGCGAAGAATCTCTTTTCGCTCCTCTGCCGGAAGTTGAGCCGGATGCCGCTCCCTATCCCTCGCTTGGCGTTGACGACGCCTTCAGGATGCTGAAAAAGTTTTTCTATCATCAGATTCTATTTAATATGAATCTGAGAATGTTGATGAACTATATAGAATCCTGTGGAAATTTCGACGCCGACTTCTATCGGCGGGAATACATGCGCGGCGAGAGTCCGGACGCTTCTCCTCTGGAGCATTTTGTGCGTTTCGGCATGTACCGGCATTTCAAGCCCAATCCTTCCTTTGAAGAGGAGCTGGCCTTTCTGGCCTGCCCGAGTCTGAAGGAGAATGGCATTCCTCCGTATATCGCCTGGCTGCTGTGCTGGACGGATGCGGACAAGCTGTTGCGGTATGTGGAGGCGCACGGCGACTTTGACGAGGATTTTTACCGCAGGGAATACGTGCGCGGGAGAAAGGAAATCTGCCCGCCGCTGGAGCATTTCGTGCGTTTTGGCATGAACAGGGGGCTCAGGCCGAACGCCTCCTTCGACGCCGAAGCGGTCTGGGAAAAATGCCCGGGTCTGCGGGAGAGCGGCATCTCTCCCTATATTGTCCATCTTGTGCTTTCCGAGGCGGAAAAGAGTTCGCGGAGCTGAGGGGGGCCGGGGGATTCCTGTTCTTGTGCGCGCGGGCGCCTG
Organism: uncultured Desulfovibrio sp.; assembly: GCA_944324555.1. GTDB lineage: Bacteria > Desulfobacterota > Desulfovibrionia > Desulfovibrionales > Desulfovibrionaceae > Desulfovibrio. Next base: position 9,945 of record CALUWU010000025.1, on the reverse strand, counting down.
ATCCCCGTTGTCTTTGGAACCAGAAGAGGAAACAAAAGTGGGAATCACGTTTGCAAACATAACGCTCATGTCCAGTCTTGGCCTCCTGAAGAGCGGCATGTCCGTCATGGATATAGGCTCTTCCAATCTCTATTCCGCGACGCGCGAACAAATTCTCGGACTCTGGGAACGGTTTGCCGCGCCCGGGGACGTCGGGGAACGGCAGAAGCGGGCGGAGGCAATGGCGGAAGGTTCCTACTATGATTGCGTCACCGGCGGGCGGAACGGCGCCTGGGTCGGAGAGCTTTTCGAACGCTGCGGCTTCTCGTATCAATCCATTGATATTGCGAAAGGCTACAAGACGACCGTCTTTGATCTGAACGCGGAGGAGGCGCCCGACGCCTGGAAAAGCGCCTTCGACCTTGTGTTGAATTTTGGAACGACGGAGCATGTCCTCAATCAGGAAAACGCCTTCAGGGTGATCCATGACCTGACGCGGCCGGGCGGGTGCATGATGCATCAGCTGCCCGTCGGCGGCCATACGGATCACGGCTATGTCGTATATACCATGCGCTTTTTCATGGATCTGGCCCGGGGCAACGACTATGAAGTCGTTTACGTTTCCGTAAACGAGGGCGGCCGGCGGGATATTCTGCCCTGGATTCACTACATAGGGAAATATTTCCCCGCCTTTGCGAAAATTACCCCGCGCGAGCCTCTGGTGATGCAGAATCTTGGTCTTGCCATTGTCCTGCGAAAGAAAGGAGACGAAAGGTTCCGCACCTGTCTGGAAACGACGACAAGCGTTACGCTGAAAGAGAAATAGGCCCGCCGGCGCGACGGGAACAAGAAGCGCTCTCGGCCGGCGCGCACGCATCTTGCAACAGCCGGGGAGAGCGCTTCATATTCAAGACGACAGGCGCGCGCCTGTTTTCGGAGGTTTTTATGGCATATATCGATTTTCTTTCGCCGCTGCACAAGGCTACCAAGCGGGATTATCTTGCCCGGGTGAACGATCCCGAGTACCCCAAGGCAAAGGCCGCCGCGCTGGCCAAGAAATGGGATTTCGATTACTGGGACGGCGACCGGAGAATCTGCTACGGCGGTTATCGTTATATGCCGGGCCGCTGGGAACCCGTCGCGCGCGCCATGATCGAGCATTACGGCCTCAAGGCCGGAGACAAGATTCTGGATATCGGCTGCGGCAAGGGCTTCCAGCTGGCGGAGCTGAAGAACGCCGAACCCGGTCTTGAAGTTTACGGTCTGGATATCTCTTCCTACGCCCTTGAGCATGCCCATGAAAGCGTCGCCGCCAATCTGCGTCAGGGCACGGCCGCGGAACTGCCGTGGCCGGACAACTATTTTGACTTTGTCTTCTCCATCACGACCCTGCACAATCTCCATTGCTACGATCTCGACAAGGCCCTGCGCGAAATGGAGCGCGTCGGCAAGGGCGGCAAGTATCTGTGCGTCGAGTCCTACCGCAATGAGGAAGAGAAAGCCAATCTGCTTTACTGGCAGGTGACCTGCGAAAGCTTCTACACGCCGGACGAGTGGCTCTGGTGGTTCCGTACGACGGGCTATACCGGCGACTATTCCTTTATTTATTTCGAGTAGGGCAAGGACTGCGCTGTGGATAAGATAAATTTGCATATCCTTATCCCCGTATGGGGAGAGCGGTATCTTTCCACATTCATGAAAACGTCCATGGCCATGCTGCTTGCGCCGGGGAATATCCCTTTCCTGGCGCGGCAGTGCAGGCTGACGGCCGTTTTTCTGACGACGGCCGAGAGCGTCGCCTGTATCCGGCAGACGGAAAACTTTGAGGCGCTTTCCGAATACTGCGCCGTCGAGTATGAAACGATCGACGATCTGCTGGTCGGTTCCTTGTACGCCGTCCCGCTGACGCTGGCGTTTGTGCGCGGCATGACCCGTCTCGGGCAGGCCATGACGCAAACGTATTTCGTCTTTTACAATGCGGACTTCATTCTGGCGGACGGCAGCATGAAGGCCGTGTGGGAGCGGATCAGGCAGGGAAACGACATTATCCTGGGAACGAGCTTCCGGGCCGACGCGGAGGCCGTCGCCCCGGAGCTGCGGGAGCTTGTCGACGCCAGAAACGCCGCCGTGCCGCCGCGCGAGCTTGCCGCCCTTGCCCTGCGTCACAGGCATCACTCGGTCATTGCCCGCACGGTCAATCAGAACGTCTACGACGCTTCCTACTGGAATCAGGCGTACTGGAACGTGGATGAGCAGACGATTCTGGCCCGCTATTTCCTGACGACGCTTTTTTGCTTTCGGCCGGCGGCCTTTCACAGAACCATAGACTCCTTTATTGATTACAACATGATAGGGAGATTCTGCCCCGACGGAAAGGTCGCCGCCATTGAGGACTCCGACGACTTTTTCCTGCTGGAGCTGCAGAGTTTCCAGCAGGAAATGTATTTCCTGAAAATGGGAACGCCCAGCGCGCGGCATGTGGCGGCCTCCGTTGCCGGCTGGGCGACAAACTGGCATCGTTTCCAGTCCCGTTTCGAGACGGTGATTCACGGCGGCGATCTGCCCCCCGGTCTGGAAGACGAGCGGCGGCGCTTCAGCGCTTTCATGGACGACGTGGCGCGGCGGCTTCCCGCCCGCGCGCCCGAACCCGCGACGCATTATCACTGGGTTGCCGCCGTCGCGATGTGGGTGCGGGATAAAATGCTTTACGACAAGGAGCATCGCGGCGAGAAAATCCCGCTGTCGGGGCTGGCGGTTCCGCTGGTCAGGATCAACGCCGGGCTGGAAAGAAAGATCCGGGGGCGTATTGCCGGAGCGGCGGCGCTGCTGCTCGGCGTTCCGCCGGCGGCCTTCCCCTGGCATCCGCTCTGGGAAAATTATCGCGCCTTGCGCCGGGCGCTGCGCGTTCATGTTCCGAAGAATGAAGAACTGCTTTATATTACGGATAGTTTCGCCTATGACGGTATCGTGGCGAAACATGCGTCCGTGACGAAGCTGCCGGCGACGGACGTTCTCAACGGGCATCTGGACGCTCTGTGCCCGGGGAAGACCTTTTCCTGCTGCCTTGTCACGCTGGAATACGACGTGCTTGACGTCGCGCGGCTGCTTGCGGCCCTGGAATCCCGCCTGCACGGTCGGAAAAAGGTGCTCATCTTCTGGGGCCGCACCATGAACAGGCTGACAAGAACGCATTTCATGGACGTCTATTTTCATGCCTTGCAGGAACTGGCGCCCTATAAGGCGTCCATTTCCCACATCGGGAATCTGCCGGGCCTTACATTGACGGCATGGATGCTGAACGGGCTCAGGAGGGTTCGGCTGAATCCCGTCTGGCACCTGCCAAGAATGCTGGGTATCGCCTGCCTTTGTCTTTGCAACAATCTGTACAGCGCGTTCCTTGCCCGGGAACGCAGCACGCCGGGGGCTACCGGCGTGCTGGCCGTACTTTCTCTGGAGGGAAAGAAATCCGATGCGCGTCAACCCGAGTGATGAAGGCGCCGCCGGCGCGCGCTGCTGCGCGTGCGGCCGGGAGGCTGTGGAAACGGTGCTGGATCTGGGGCCGCAGCCGCCCAGCAACCTTTTTTTGACCGATCCGGCGCAGCCCTGCCCGCGGCATCCGCTGCGGTTCGGCGTTTGCCATGCGTGCGGTCTGGCCCAGCTTGTGGACCCCATGCCGGAAAGCATGGCGCGCTGTACGCACGACTGGTTGCGCTACGACGAGCCGGAACAGCATCTGGACGCGTTCGCGGCCCTGCTGCATTCCCGGCTGCCCGGAAAGAAGGCGCGGGTCTGCGGGGTCAGTTACAAGGATACGACGCTGCTGGAGCGCCTGGGCCGCATGGGCTGGGATGTCGTGCCGAAGCCGGAAGACGGTCCGGGGGCGGACGTGGTGATTGCCCGCCATATTCTGGAGCATGCCAGGGAGCCCCGCCGCTTTGTGGAGGAATGCGCCCGCCTGCTGTCTCCCGACGGGATGCTCGTTTTCGAGGTACCCGGCTGCGATGTCATGCTGCGCCGGCACTTGCATTGCTTCCTCTGGGAGGAGCATACGGTCTACTTTACCGGGGACGCTCTCCGGCGTTTTCTGGAGTCCTGCGGGCTTGAGGTGCTGGAGCTGATAGAATACCCCATGCCGCTGGAAAATTCGGTGGCGGCGCTGGCGCGTCCGGCGCGAGAAAGCGGCGGCGCGCGGCGTTCCGCCGAGGGGCTGGAATCCTTTCTGACCCTGCTGCGGGAGTTTGGCGCGTCCTTTCCCCGCCGGCGTCAGGAAATGCGGGACGCCGTCGGCAGGCTGGCGGACGCCGGACATGCCGTCAACCTGCTGGGCGCCGGGCATCTGGGCATGAAGTTCATCAACTTTTACGGCATCGGCCCTCTGCTGGGCCATGTGCTGGACGATCATCCGCACAAGCAGGGGACGTATTTGCCGGGTTCTCTGCTGCAGGTCGCGCCGTCGCGCCTTCTGGAGCAGGAAGGCGGCGTATGCCTGCTTGCCGTGAACCCGGAAAAGTACGAGGCTATCCGCCGGCGTTATACGGGATTCGCCGCGCGGGGGGGGAGATGGCTTTCCATCTTCGCCGATCCCGAAGAATTTCTTGCCTGAGGATGCGACATGTCCAGACTGATCTCCAGGGCGACGGGCGTCTTTACCGTGCCGGGTCCCATTGCCTGCGTCAATCGCGAAGACGTGGCGCGCATCCGGGCGGAAGCGCCGCTGACGCCCTTGCGCCGGTGCAGGATCTGCGCCCATGCCGACAACGATGACCCCGTGCAGGAAATGATTATCGCCCTTTGCCATGATTCCTATATTCCGCCGCACAGGCACAGGGGAAAGAGCGAATCCTTTCATGTCGTCGAGGGGCGGGCGGATCTCTTTTTCTTTGACGAGAAGGGAACGATTCTGCAAACTCTCTCCTTGAGCGCCGACAGCCCGGACGGTTTTTACTATCGTCTTTCCGAGCCGCTGTACCATACGGTGCTGGCGCATGACGACATGCTGGTCATTCATGAAACGGTGACGGGGCCATTTTGCCCGGAATCCACGGATACGGCCCCCTTTGCGCCTTCGCCGGACGATGCGGAGGCCGTCGGGCGTTTCATGGCCGCGTTGCGTTCCGTCCGGGCGTGACGTCGTTCCGCCGTCGCGCGGCGGGGGCGGGAAAAAGTTCTTATGGTATTGTCCCGGAAGGGGGGGCGCATGAGTGTTGCCGCACATCTGGTTATAGGGGCCGACAGCTTCGTGGGAAGCTGTCTTATAGAGACGCTTCGGGAACGCGGGCATCGCGTCTACGGAACGACGCGACGCAAGGACACGCTTTCGCCCGAGCGCCTTTTTTGCGACTTTGCCGATCCGGCTTCGCTTGACGTGCCGCCGGACGCGACCTGCGCGCATATCGTGGCGGCCGCGACCGATTACGCCCGTTGCGCCTCCGTGCCGGAAAGTCATACCGTCAATACCGTCTATACGCCGAGGCTGGCCGGAGAGCTGTTGAACAAGGGGCTTTTCGTCAGTTTTGTGTCCAGCAATTCCGTCTTTGGCGGGGACAGACCCTGGCCGCATGAGGACGATCCGCACGACGCGCGCTTTCCGTACTCCATTCAGAAGGATCTGGCGGAAAAGGGCGTGCTTCAGGCCGCGCGCGACGCCGGGCGGGAGGATCATCTGGCCATTGTCCGGCTGACAAAGGTACTCGGGCCGTCTTCCTCGCCCCTGCCGGCATGGCTGGCGGCCTGGCGGGAAGGGCGCGCGGTACGTCCCTTTGCCGATCTGATCTTTGCCCCCGTGTCGCGCCGCTTTGCCGCGCTGGCGCTGGCTGTCATCGGAGAAAAGAGGGCGTCCGGCTCCCTGCACGTTTCCGGGGCCGAGAACATTTCCTACGTTGCGTTTGCCCATGCGCTGGCCGAAGCGCTCGGCGTGGACCCCGCGCTCATTTCTCCCACGACGGCGACGGCCGAGGGCGTGGAAATTCCTTTCAAACCGCAATACAGCGGGCTGGGCATGACGCGGACGACGGCCTGCACCGGCCTGAAGCCGCAGACCATCCAGGATGTGATTGCCGATCTGGCCCTGACTCTCGACTCGTCTAACTAAGGAAAACAGCATGCTGCATGTCTATCATCGTTCCACCTGCCGCCTGTGCAACTCGCCCAATGTGGAACTGGCCGTCAAGCTGGATCCCATTCCTCTGGCAGAGAACTATACCCTTACCAGGGAGGAGGCGCGCGAGACGCCGTGTTTTCCCGTAGACCTGTACATGTGCGCCGACTGCGGCCACGTACAGCAGCTGGATGTGGTGGACGCCGACTATCTCTGGAGCAAATATACCTATTTCTCGGGAGCGGCCAAGGGAATGCCGGAGCATTTCGAGGAAGTCGCCGCGCGCATCATGAAGGAATTCCCGCTGCCCGAGAACTCCTTGGTTGTGGATATCGGCAGCAATGACGGCTCGCTGCTGCTTCCGTTTCAGAAGGCCGGTCTGCGCGTGCTCGGCGTGGACCCGGCGGAAGCCGCGGCCGCGAAGGCCAACGACAGGGGCGTTCCCACGATTGTCGCGCCCATGTCTCTGGAGCTTGCCCGGCGCATTCGCGCGGAGCACGGCCCGGCGCGCGTGGTGTGCATGTTCAATGCCTTCGCCCATATGGACAACCTGCAGGAAATGCTGGACGCCATTGCGACGCTGCTGGACAAGGACGGCATCTTTGTCTTTGAATCCCAGTATATTGGCGATATCATTGAAAAGCGCCTCATCGCGACCATCTTCCACGAGCATATGAGCCATCACTCCGCCGTGGCGCTGGAACCCTTCTTCCGGCGGCACGGCATGGAACTCATTGATCTTTCGCGCGCCCCCATTCAGCACGGCTCCATCATCGGCGTGGCCCAGCTCCAGGGCGGCGCCCATGCCGCGCGGCCGTCCGTGGCGGCCCTGCTTGAAATGGAGCGGCGGCAGGGACTCGACAAGATTGATTCGCTGCGGGCCTTTGCCGCGGATATCGCCGATATGCGTTCTCGCATACACGCATGGGCGCAGGCGCGCCGCGCGGAAGGCGCGGTTCTCGCCGGTTACGGCGCCGCGCGCAGCGGCCCCACCCTGATTGCCCAGCTGGGCCTGACGGGAATGCTGGAATATGTTTTTGATGATCATCCGCAGAAGGTGGGGCGTTTCTCGTCCGGCGAGGGGCTGCCCATTGTGCCCACGCGCGAACTCTACGAGCGCATGCCGCCGTATACCGTCATTCTTGCGTGGGTGCACGCCGCGAAGATCATTCAGGAACACAGGAAATACGTCGAGCAGGGCGGCGCCTTTGTCGTGCTGTGCCCCGAGCCGCGCCTTGTGACGCGGGACGGCGAGTCGCCCCTTTAGTCTTGGAACGGTCGGAGGCGGGTGCAAATGCAGTCTGCGAGCGCTGGCTATCGTCTTCACGAGGAAGAAATCCGTCGTTTTGCCGAACTTGCGGCCGGTATGCTGGGAGACGATCTGGCGTCGCGGCAGGGAGAGGAGCGGATTCGCGCCTGTCACGCGCTGCTGGAGCGGTATCCGTACGCCTATCCCTTCGCGCTGGAGCTGTCGTTGCGCCTGCCTTCGGCCGTGGCTATCACCTGGTTGCGAAAACTGCGGGAAACCTTCTATGCCCGCGAAGACGTGCAGGACGAGATCGACGCCTTTCAGATCTGGCGCATGGCGCCCCTTCAGGCCCTGACGACGGCGCTGCGCCACGTCTCTTCCGGCGGCCGCATCCTGCCGAGCGTTCTGGCCTATCTGGAGGAGCGTCGCCCCCTGCTTGCGCGCTGTCTGCGCCGGAGAGAGGCGCGCGACGCCGCCGGCGCGGGGGCGCGCCTTGCCCGCGTCCTTCTTGCGCCTCTCGCCCGGGCCTGCTCCGCTCCGGGCATGCCGCTGCGCGGACCCCTGCTGCGCTTCTACCTGCGGCATGACGTCGCGGCGGCGGGTTCCTCGTGGCGGCGTCTCGCCGCGGGCGGTCTGGCGCTGCTTATGCTCGCGCGTTCCGAAGCGGCGGACGGCGACGCGCGGCTGCGCGCGGCGCGCCTTCCCGTCATTGAGGAAAGCTGCGCCGGAGCGCAGCCGGAGGGGAAGCCCGGGCTTGATCTTGCGACGGTTCTCTGGGGGCGGGACTATGTGCTGCGCTGGGCGGAACTCAACGCGCCGTCCTTGCTGGCCCCCGGAAATCTTCCGGCGCTTGCGGCGGAAATGCCGGTTCGGCTTGTCTTTTATACAACGCGCGAGGATATGGAGCGCATCCGCAACCTGTCGGCCTACCGGCGTCTGCGACAGCTGGCCTCGGTGCGATTCGTGCTGATGGAGCGGCTGCTGCGGGAGACCGCCCCGGAACTTCTGGGCATGCGCTTTGCCGACAAGTACGCGCCCATGACGGCGGCGCACAATCATTGCATGCGGCGGGCCGCGGCGGAGGGGCGTTACGTCTTTTTCAACTTCCCCGACATGATCTGGCAGGAAAATTTCCTGTCGAAGATCGCCGGGCTCATCCGGGAAGGGAAGACGCATATCCTGTATTATCCCGGCCCCTATCTTGTTTACGAAACGGCCGAAAAGGAAATCCGGTCCCGCGTGCGCGAGGGAATCCTGGCCATGAGCAACAAGGACGTGCGCGCGCTTTGCGCCGCGCACAGGCATCCTTCAACGCTTTTATATTATGAAGACGCGCCGTTGCGCTACTTTGGCGCGATCATGCGCATGTACCGCAACGGCAATGCCGGAGACGTCATCCATATGGCCTGCTTTGTGCCGCTTGTCATCAGGCCGGACCGGCAAACCTCCGTGCGGGCCACCATTGACGCCGATCATCCTTTGAGTCCCTTTCTTGCTCCGGAAGAGGTCGCCCTGCTGACGGACAACGCCTCGCTCTGCGCCGCAAGCCTTGATCCCCTTGAGGCGCAGGACAACGCCATGCGCTGGCCGCCGTATTCTTCAGAGGGGTTCGCGCGGGATTTTCGCGCCGGCATGCGCCTGTGGAACCGTATCTTCTTTGCGCAGACCTGCCGCTTTCACGGCGCGGACGTCGCCGGGGACGCGGTCTGGAGCGAAGCCTGCGAGGCCGCGCGGCGCGACGCAGAGGCTATTCAGAGCCGGGGGAGCGAGAGCGTGCCCCCGCCCCCGGCGGAACTTTTCATCAAGGGCGCAAGAGCATTCTTGCAAGAAACGTCCGGCGGAAACAGCCGCCGCGCGGAGAGGGAAGCATGTACGAAATAGAGCAGCGCACGGCGCGGGCCGCCATTCTTGTTCAGAGCCGCCAGCCTCTTGTGGTGGATACCATCACCCTGCCGGAACGGCTTGATTACGGTCAGGTGCTGACGCGCATCTTTTATTCGGGAATTTGCGGTTCGCAACTGGGCGAAATCGACGCCCGCAAGGGCGAGGATCATTATCTACCGCATCTGCTTGGCCACGAGGCGGTGGCCGAAGTCGTGCAGTGCGGCCCCGGGGTGCGCCATGTGGCGCCCGGCGACCGGGTCGTGCTGCACTGGCGCAAGGGGCTGGGCATCGAAGCGCAGCCTCCCGTCTATTCCTGGCAGGGAAAGAAGCTCAACGCGGGGTGGATAACGACGTTCAACGACTATGCCGTTATTTCGGAAAACCGCATGACGCCGGTTCCCGGCGATGCGCCGCTCCAGATTCTGCCGCTGTTCGGCTGCGCCCTGACGACGGGTTTCGGCGCCGTCATCAATGACGCCGGATTGCGTCCCGGCGACTCGATCGTGATTCTCGGCGCCGGCGGCGTCGGTCTGAATATGGTGCAGGCGGCGCAGCTGGGCGGCGCTTTCCCCATTATTGCCGTGGACCTGTACGACAACAGGCTTGATCTGGCAAAGCGCCTCGGCGCTACGCATATCGTCAACAGCGCGAAGACCGACGCGCGGGAAGCGGTCATGGCCATTCTGCGGGAGGCGGGCCTGCCCGGCGCCGATATCTGCATCGATAATACGGGGCT
>CALUWU010000024.1 GCA_944324555.1 uncultured Desulfovibrio sp. | reverse complement strand
AAGTGAGCGGAAAAACCGCGCTTTTTCCGCGAAACGACAGGCCGTATGGTTTGAAATGCGAAGCATTTCAAACTGAAAATGCTCTAAAGGAGATTGCAGCCGTATACCTGTCCCGTTCCGGGCGGCGTTCCCTCCGCGCCGCTCCCTCTTCCGTCCGTGGGAAACGGCGCTCCGCCTCCGGCGGGGCGCCGTTTCGTCTCCGGGGCCGCCGCGCCTTCCCGTTTGCCGCTTCCGGCGGCGCGGGCACTTTACAAGACGGTTCCCCTACGCTAGCCTTTTCAGGCCTGTTTACGGGCGTGAAAGGGCTTTCGCTCCTTTCCATTACAGGACGTCAGGGAAAAGTGAGGACGCATGTTCGGCATCGGCAGTACGGAACTTTTGGTCATTATCCTTGTGGCCCTTGTGGTGCTCGGCCCCAAGAGCCTGACGGGCATCACGCGCTCGCTCGGCAAGGCCGTCGGCGAATTCCGCCGCGTTTCCACGGAATTTCAGCGCACGCTGAATGCGGAAGTGGATCAGGCGGCCGAAGAGGATCGCAAGAAGGCCGCCGCGACAACCTCTCCCACGGAAACCGCGCAGGCGCAAGCGCCGGCGGACGCCGCCTCCGCCCCGGCGGCCCGGCAGCCCGCTCCGGACTCCCGGCCCGGCCAGCCGGAAACCCGGCCTCAGGCGACGGCGACGGCGTCTCGGCAGGACGCGCCGCAAAACGACGGCGCCTCCATGCCCGCCTTTGACGCCGTTCCCCAGCCGCCCGCGCCGCCCGCCGACAGCCCCCTGGCGCAGGCGCTGGCCAAGGCCCGCGCCGAAGCCGAAGCCGCCTCCAACAAGAAATCCACAGGCGGCGCGGCATGAGCGAAAAGCATCCCTTGACGGAATCATCGCGCCCGGATGCGGAAAAGGACGTCGAGGCGACGACGCCCGACGCCGCGACGACGCAAATGCAAACGCAAACGGAAACCGGCGCCGGCGCGCCGGAAACGACGTCCGACGACGCCGCGCGCGACGCTGAACCCGGCGCCGCCGGGGCGCCCGCCTCCTCCCGCGACGACGACGGCGACCTCCCCCCCGCCCGGGACGCGGCGGCCGCCGACGCGGGCTCTTCGGATCTGCCCGTCGCCGGCGACGGTGCGCAGCCGCCGGCGGAACCGCCCGCCCCCGCCCCGGAAGAAGGCGAAGACGGCAAGCCCATGGGCCTGCTCGATCATCTGAACGAGCTGCGCTGGCGTCTTGTGCGCTGCTTTATTGCCGCGCTTGTGGGCTTCTGCCTCTGCTGGGCCGTGGTGGAACCGCTGTTCGACATCCTGACCCTGCCCCTCAACAACGCGCTCGGCGCGGTGGGCGCGCACGCCCAGTACACCAGCATGCCCGAACCCTTCTTCACCCGCATGCTGGTGGCGTTCGTGACCGGCCTTTTCATAGCGAGCCCGTTCATCTTTTATCAGATATGGGCGTTCATCGCGCCCGGTCTCTACGACGAGGAAAAGCGCTTCATCATTCCCGTTGCCGTCATCTCCGCAATCTTCTTCATCGGCGGCGGGCTGTTCTGCTACTTCATCGTCTTCCCCTACGCGTTCAACTTCTTCATAGGATTTTCCACGGAAAGCATTCAGATCACGCCGCGCATCAGCGACTACCTTGATTTCATTCTCAAGCTGCTGCTCGCCTTCGGCCTGATCTTTGAAATGCCCCTCTTCTCCTTCTTCCTGTCGCGCATGGGCGTCCTTACCGCGGCCATGATGCGGCGCGGCCGCCGTTACGCCATTGTCGGCATCTTCATCGTGGCCGCCATTCTGACGCCGCCCGACGTGGTTTCCCAGCTCCTCATGGCCTGCCCCATGCTCATTCTCTATGAATTCAGCATCCTTGTGGCGGCCCTGTGCGGCAAGAAGCCGAAGAAGGAAGAAGAGGAGCCGGAAGAGAACGACGCTCCCGAAGAACCGGCCGAAGACGCCGGAACCAAAGCGGACCCCAAGGAGTAACACCCATGACGGCGACCCTCGCGCCCCGCGCCGCCGAATACCGGCGCCGCAGCGCGGAAACCTCCATTGATCTGAAGCTGACCCTCGACGGCGGCGGCAAGACCGCCGTCGAAACCGGCTTCGGCATGCTTGATCACATGCTGACCCTCACGGCCTTCTGGGCCGAAATGGATCTGAACCTGACCTGCAAGGGCGACCTGCACGTGGACGCCCACCATACCGCCGAAGACGTCGGCCTCTGCCTCGGCGCCGCCCTGCTCGAAGCCCTCGGGGATCGCGCGGGCATCGCCCGCGTCGGCTGCGGCCGCGTGCCCATGGACGAGGCCCTTGCCGACGTGACCGTCGATCTTTCGGGCCGCCCCTGGCTCGAATGGCGCGGCGACGAACTGCTGCCGCCCGTCATCGCGGGAGAAGAAAAGGACCTCTGGCGCGAATTCTACAAGGCCCTTGCCTCCAGCGCCCGCTGCAATATCCATGTAACGTTTCAGTACGGAAAGAACGGCCACCACCTGCTGGAATCCGCCGCCAAGGGCCTTGGTCTGGCCCTGGCGCAGGCCGCGCGCCGTCGCGGCGGCGCCATCCGCAGCACAAAAGGAGGTCTGGATTGATGCGTCTTGTCAGCCCGCTTCGCCTTGCGGCGATTCTCTGTCTCTGCCTTGCCGCCGTGAGCTGCACCCGCAAGCCCACCAGCACGGCCGACATGCCCCGGCTGCTCTCGCCCGCCTACAGCGTGAGCGTGCTTCCCTTTACCCAGCCGCGCAGCAACGCCGAACTTGTCATGGGCCAGCTGCCCGAACCCCAGGGACGCGTCGACGGAAGCCACCTTGCCGTTCTCGACAACCGCCTCCAGGAGGCGCTGCGCGAGCGCAGGAACAGCCGTCGTTACGAATTCCTCTCGTCCAGCGCCCTGCCCAGGGTGGCCGACGGCTACAGCGCCAACCAGCCGCAGGCGCTGCCCGTTCTCGCCAGATTCGCCGCCGGCCGCGATACGGATTTCCTCCTCGTGCCGCAGGTCATCGACTGGCATGAACGCGAAGGTTCCCGCGCCGGAGTCACCCGCCCCGCGCACGTTCGCGTGGAATTCTATCTTGTCAGCGCCAAAAACGGCACGGTTGCCAACCGTTCCATCTACGAAGTGGAGCAGACCGGTCTTGCCGACAATCTTCTCAACATGGGGGATTTCTTCCGCCGCAAGGGCGGCTGGGTTTCCGCCACAGAACTGGCCGACGAAGGCATCCGCAAGGCCATAAAGGATTTTGGTCTATGATCATCTTTCCCGCTGTAGACATTCAGAACGGACAGGCCGTCCGCCTTCGTCAGGGCCGCGCGGACGACGCCACCGTCTTTGCCGCCGACCCCGTGGCCGCCGCCCGCGACTGGGAAGCGCAGGGCGCCCGCTGGCTGCACGTCGTCGATCTCGACGGCGCTTTCGACGGCCTGCCCAAAAGCCGCGACATCGTCCGCGCCATCTGCTCCGCCCTGTCCATTCCCGTTCAGCTCGGCGGCGGCATCCGCGACGAGGCCACGGCGCGCGCCTACCTCGACGCCGGCGTGCGCCGCCTCATCATCGGCACCCTCGCGCTGGAAGACCCCGACGCCTTCGCCGCCCTCTGCCGCGCCTTTCCCGGCCGTATCGGCGTCTCTCTCGACGCCGAAGGCGGCCGCCTCAAGACCAAGGGCTGGGTCGCCGACGCCGGGCTCACCGTCGACGACGTGCTGCCCCGTCTCCTCCGGGACGGCGCGGCCTTCATCATCTATACGGATATCGAGCGCGACGGCATGCAGTGCGGCGTCAATATCGAGGCGCTCCGCCGCCTCGCCACCCTCTCCACGGCGCCCGTCATCGCCGCGGGCGGCGTCGCTACCATGAACGACGTGCGCGCCCTCTACCCGCTGACAAAAACCACGCGCCTTCAGGGAGCCGTCAGCGGTCGCGCCCTCTACGAGGGAACCCTCTCCCTCGCCGAGGCCAACGCCTGGATCGACGCGCAGAACCGGGACGCATAAGCCCCGCGCGGCATTCAGATAGATAACACAAGCAACATCCCGGACGTTTCCCGCATCTCCGGCGCCCTCTGAAAAAGCGCGCTGGGGAAGGGATAGGGGGCCTGGGGGGAAGGGAAACGCCTCTCGCGCGAGCAGAGGGGTTTCCCTTCCCCCCAGAGCATTTAGAGCATTTTCAGATTGAAACGCACGCGTTTCAAACTGAAAATGCTCTATGGATGAAACTCATGCCGGAAAAAATAGACGAAACGGACAGGCGGATTCTTGAATATCTGCACAAGAATTCCCGCGCGACCATGAAGGACGTGGGGAAAAGGGTCAACCTGACCGGACAGGCCGTCAGAAACAGGTTGCAACGCCTTGAGGATCTGGGCATTCTCAAGAGCTATACCATCAATATCGACTGCCCGGTCTTCGGCTACAAGGTTCACGCCCTTCTCCGCCTGCACCAGAAACAGGGCACAACCGGCGACGCGCGCCGCCTGTTCGACGCCGTTGATTGCAGGATTCTGCACTGCTACCGGATAACCGGCGAGCGCGCCCTTGCCGTCGACGCCGTCTTTGCCGACATGGACGCGCTTCAGGCCCTTCTTCCCCGGCTGGAAGCCCTTGGCCGCTACGAACTGCACATCGTCCTTGAGGAAGTGCGCGATCCCGACGAGTGAGACCGCGCGCGGCTCATGCGGAATGCCCGGGGAAGTCGAGAACCTCCCCGTCGTCGGGTATCAGAACCCTGTCCAGAATCCCGCGCCGCAGCAGACGCTCCCGCATGTCCTTGCGGCTGATGGTCGCATGGGCCACCGTTTCCATGTGGCTGACAACGACGCGCGCATCCGGGAGCGCCCGGCATACGGCTTCCACGTCGCCGTCGTCCATGATCAGGCGGCCGAAATCGACCAGCTCCGCCGCGCAGGCGTTCAGCACGACGACGTCGGGCCGCAGGGCGGCCAGCGTTTCGGCCACGCCCTCAAACCAGACGGTATCCCCGGCCGCGTAGAGCGTCGGCTCCGAGGGATGCCGGAACGCCACCCCGCAGGAAGGGCCGCAGGGGCGTTCCGTCCCGTGCAGGCCCGGCGTCTTCATCAGCCGGACATCCCCGAAGGACGACGTATCCGAAAGCGTCCGCACCCGCGCGAAGCCCGAACGCCGCAGGACGGCGGCGTCCTCGTCGCTCTGCGCGAAAAGAGGAAGATCCCGGGGCAGCGCCGCCCCGACGGAGCCGTCCCCGGCCATGTCGATATGGTCGGGATGGATATGCGTTACAATACAGGCGTCCACGCCTTTCAGCACTCTCTCCACCGGCATGGGCAGAGCGCACAGGGGCATGGGCAAATGTTCCTGTTCGGGCCGGCGGCAGCGGAAAGGCGATGTGGCAATCGTGCCCATGGCCCCCTTTTCCGCCAGCCAGGGGTCCGTCAGAAAGGTTTTTCCGGCATAGGAAATCCGCAGGGTCGCATTACGAATCTGTTGTATTTTCACGGGAACGACGCTCCTTGGCAGACGTGCGCGCTTCCCGGAAAGGGAAAGCGCGCGGTTGTTTGTTTTGCCGGAAAGATAGCGGAACGCCGGGAAAAGATACAGAACGCCGTGAAGAAAAAAAGCCCTGTTCGCTTGAAAAAATCAAGCGGGGAGCGGAGCGCCTTCCGCCGCTCCGGGACGGGGGATGCCGGAAGACGCCCGGTCGCGAGCGCGCGGCCCGCGCCCGGAAATGCGCCGGAAGAAAGACCGCGCGCGTCGCCAAACTTGCTAACCAGCAACAGAACGGCTATACTAAGAATTTGTTGCCGGTGCAAAATGCGGCGCAGGGCCGCCCCCGGCATTTCCCGTCCGGGTTCCGCTCCTTTCGGAACCCCCAACCCCAGGAGGAGTTTATGCTCGTCATTCATGCCCGTCGCCACATCGGCGCGCAGGAGGCCATGCCCTCATGACCGAACCCACCATTCGACACTGGCTGGCCCTTGCGCTGGCCATTCTGCTGGAAGTCGGCGGCACGTCCTTTCTGAAATTTTCCCAGTCGTGGACGTTCCCCCTTGCGGAACTCTTCGGCCTTGCCGGCATGCTTGTCGCCATCTGCCTTTCCTACTACTGCCTTGCCAAGGCGACCACCGGCCTGCCCGTGGGCGTGGCCTTCGCCTTCTGGGAGGCCTGCGGCCTGAGCCTCATCGCGCTCATGGGCTTCTGCTTCTTCAATGAAGAACCTACCCCGCAGCGCATTCTCGGCCTTGTCTGCGTTCTTGCCGGCGCAATGCTGGTCAATCGCGGCACGGAACACGGCCCCGCCGAAACGGACAAGGGGGAACGCCATGCCTAGCGAAGCCTTCTCCCTCGCCGGCCTGCTGGCCCTGCTGCTTGTGGCCTGCGCGGCCGCGCTGGACGTGCTGGCCAACCTGCTGCTCGCCCGCTCCGACGGCTTCCGCCGCCGCATTATCGGCTGCGCGGCCCTTGTCTGCATCGGCGCGGCCTTCTACTGCCTTTCCCTTGCCCTGCGCCATATGGATCTTTCCGTGGCCTACGCCCTTTGGGGCAGCTTCGGCATCCTCGGCACCTCCGTGGGCGGCTGGATATTCTTCCGGCAAAAGCTCCGCCCCTGCGCCTTCGCGGGCATTTCCCTGCTTATCTGCGGCGTCGTGCTGCTGCATCTCTAGAGTCAGGACTCATTATCAGATAAGCTTTCTACGGGCCAACATACAAAAAAATACAATATTATTCGGTACAACAAGGCCCATCTTTACCCGTCAGCACATTATGCGCGGGTTTTGGGGAAGATGGGAGAGTTTGAGGGGGAATTACGGGAACGCCTTTCCTCGCTTCGCCGCGGAAAGGCGGGGCCCTTTTTGCCGCGAGCAGCGACCCGACGGGCGGCCGCAGGCCGTGCCCGTAAGGCGCCCTGGCGCCTTACGGGCATCGACAGCAGAGCAAAGGGGTTTCTTCCCCCTCAAGCCAACCGTAATGAATCCTGACCCTAGGCCGCCCGGCCCCCGCGCCCCGCGCGCGGCCGCCGGGGCGCGTGCGAAATTCCCGCTCCCGCCTTGTCAGACGCGCCGGGCGCGCCTATACTTCTTCAGGACCCGGCCATCTTGCCGGGCCGCAACGCACCTTCAAGGAAATCTGTCATGTGCCTTGCCATTCCAGCCCAGATTGTGGAACTCCAGCCCGAGGGCATGGCCCGGGTTCGCGTCGGCGAAAGCGACACCTACCTGACGGCCTCCATGCATCTGCTGCCCGAACCGCCCCGGGTGGGGGATTACGTCATTGTCCATGCGGGCTTTGCCCTCCATTCCCTGAATCCCGAAGAAGCGCGGGAAAGCCTCGCGGCCCTGCGCGAACTTGTGGAAGCCTCCGACGGCGTTCCCGCGCCCTTCTGATCCCGCCCGCGCGGCCGGCGATTCCCTCCTTCGGGGGAACGCCTCGCGCCGGCGCGGGAAAGCCCCCGACCGCAGCCCCTTCTCCGGCGCGGCGCGCGACGGCGCGCCGCCTTCCTCGCGCCCGCCGTCTCCCGGAGGCGCGATCGCGGGCAAGGAGCCGCGCCCGCGGGAATCGCCGTTCCTGATTTTCTCCCCGCTCCGACTTGCTTGACTTTAGGCGCGTCTTTCACCAGAGTTAAGTGCTTACGGCGAACGCGTCGCCGTCTATCTTGGCGCAGGAATGCGTCGCACCACGGGAGCCAGCATGAGCGACTATAAAAAGACCCTGAATCTGCCTCAGACCGCCTTCCCCATGAAGGCCAATCTTGCCCAGCGCGAGCCCCAGATGCTCAAGCAGTGGGAGGAGCGCAACGCCTACGGCGCGATGGTGGAATCCTGCACAGCCAGGGGCGCCTACGTGCTGCACGACGGCCCGCCCTACGCCAACGGCCATATCCACATGGGCACGGCGCTCAACAAGATTCTTAAGGATATCATCATCAAGTCGCGCAACATGCAGGGCTACGAGGCCCGCTACGTTCCGGGCTGGGACTGCCACGGCCTGCCCATCGAACACAAGGTGGAACAGGAGCTGAAAGAAAAGAAAAAGACCCTGCCCGCCCATGTGGTGCGCAAGTGCTGCCGCGACTACGCCAACAAGTGGATCGACATTCAGCGCAAGGAGTTCCGGCGCCTGGGCGTGCTCGGCGACTGGGAAAACCCCTATCGCAGCATGACCCCCGCCTATGAGGCCGCCACGGCGCGCGAGCTGGCCCGCTTCGTGGAAAAGGGCAACGTGGCGCGCTCCAAGAAGCCCATCTACTGGTGCTGCTCCTGCCATACGGCCCTGGCCGAAGCCGAAGTGGAATACGCCGATCATACCTCGCCGTCCGTCTTCGTGCGCTTCCCCCTGCCGGACGCGAAACTGAAGGACGTCTTCCCCAAGGCCGATACGGGGCGCAGCTACGTCGTCATCTGGACGACCACCCCGTGGACCCTGCCGGACAACATGGCCGTCTGCCTGCATCCCGAATTTGAATACGCCCTTGTGGAAGCCGGCGGCGATCAGTACGTTCTGGCGCGCGAGCTGGTGGAAAGCTGCGCGGACGCCTTCGGCTGGAAGGATTACGCGGTTCTTGGGGAAGCCCCCGGCGCCGCGCTGGAAGGGCTGGAAGCCCGCCACCCCTTCTATGATCGCGCCTCCATGCTGATCCTCGGCCGCCATGTGACGCTTGACGCCGGCTCCGGCTGCGTGCATACCGCCCCCGGTCACGGCCGCGAAGACTACGAAGTCGGCCTGCAATACAAGCTCGATGTGCTGTCGCCTCTGGACGACGCCGGACGCTTCCTGCCCAGCGTGGAATTCTTCGCCGGTCTGAACGTCTTCGAAGCCAACCCGAAAGTCATTGAAAAGCTGCGGGAAAAGGGCGCGCTGCTGCGGGAACAGAAAATCAGCCACTCCTATCCGCATTGCTGGCGCTGCAAGAACCCCGTCATCTTCCGGGCCACCACGCAGTGGTTCATCGGCATGGAAAAGAACGATCTGCGGCGGCAGGCCCTGACGGCCATCAATGAAAAGGTGCGCTGGATTCCCGCCTGGGGTCGCGAACGCATCTACAACATGATCGAATCGCGCCCCGACTGGTGCATCTCGCGGCAACGCCAATGGGGCGTGCCCATCCTGGCCCTGCTCTGCGAAGACTGCGGCGAAGCCTGGAACGATCCCCGCTGGATGACGGAAATGACCGAACGCTTTGCCGCGCATCCCACGGGCTGCGACTACTGGTATGAAGCCGATCTGTCCGAAATCGTGCCCGAAGGCCTGAAATGCCCCCACTGCGGCGGGCAGCACTGGAAAAAGGAAACCGACATTCTCGACGTCTGGTTCGATTCCGGCACCAGCTTTGCCGCCGTGCTGGAGGCGCGCCCGGAACTGCGCTTCCCCGCCGATCTTTATCTGGAAGGCTCCGACCAGCACCGCGGCTGGTTCCACAGCTCCCTGCTTGTCTCCGAAGGCACGCGCGGCACGCCGCCCTACAAGACCGTCCTCACCCACGGGTACGTTGTGGACGGCGAAGGCCGCAAGATGTCCAAATCCATCGGCAACGTCATCGCGCCGCAGGAACTGATCGACAAGTTCGGCGCCGAAATCGTGCGCCTGTGGGTCGCCTCGGTGGAATACCGCGAAGATATCCGCATCTCGGATCAGATTCTGAACCGGCTGGTGGACGCCTACCGCCGCATCCGCAATACCTGCCGCTTCATTCTCGGCAACATCGCCGATCTTGACGCGGCCTCCATGACGCCCGTCAGCGAGCTGCTGCCCCTGGATCGCTTCGCGCTCGATACCGCGGCGCTGGCCCATCAGCGCGTGCAGGAAGCCTACGAGGCCTTTGAATTCCACAAGGTGTATCATACCCTGCACAACTACTGCGTGACCGATCTTTCCGGCGTCTACCTCGATATCCTGAAGGATCGGCTGTACACCTCCGCCCCCGCAAGCCGTGAACGCCGCTCCGCCCAGACGGCCCTCTGCCATATCCTGCGGATGCTCGTGCGCGACATGGCCCCCGTCCTCTCCTTCACGGCCGAGGAAATCTTCGGCTGCATCCCCGAAGAGCTGCGGGAAAAGGCCCCGACCGTCTTCGCCCTGCCGCCGCTGGACCCCGCGCCCTATATGCTGGAAGACGGCGTGCGCGACGACTGGAACACCCTGCTCAACGAGCGCGGCGCCGTGACCCGCGCCATCGAACCCCTGCGCCGCGACGGCGTCGTGGGCCACTCGCTGGATACCGCCGTCACCCTCTACATGGCCGATGAACTGCGCGACCGCGTAGAAGGCCTGAAAACCGATCTGCGCGCCTTCTGCATCGTCTCGCAGCTGCATACGGCCGCGCTGGCCGACGCGCCCGCCGAAGCCGTGCGGGACCCCGAAGCCCCCGGCCTCGCCGTCGGCGTGGACAAGGCCGCCGGAGAAAAGTGCGAACGCTGCTGGATTTACAGCACGGAACTGGGCGCGGACCCCGCGCATCCGACGCTCTGCCCCCGTTGCGCCGCGGCCCTGAAGGAGACGGCCTAAACCTATGCGATCCCGTTTCGGCCTGCTGACCGTCGTGGCCCTCGCGGTCGTCGCGCTCGACCAGTGGACAAAATGGCTTGCCCTTGCCCACATTCCCGAGCATCGTTCGATCCCCGTCGTTCCCGGCTTTTTCGATCTGGTGAACGTCCGCAACAGGGGCGCCGCCTTCGGCTTCCTCAACAGGTCGGATATCGAATGGCAATTCTGGTTGTTTCTTGCGGCGACCGCCGCGGCGGTCGCCGCCATCGTCGCCCTTGTCCGCGGCATGCGCCGTACTGATCGGCGGCTGGTGCTGGGGCTTGGCCTTGTGCTGGGCGGCGCGGTGGGCAACCTCGTGGATCGCGTGCGCTTTCGCGCCGTGATCGATTTTCTCGACTTCTACGTCGGCTCCTGGCACTGGCCCGCCTTCAACGTGGCGGACATGGCCATCTGCCTCGGCGCGCTGCTCGCCTGCCTTTCCCTGTGGCGCCAGCCGCCCGAAGAAGGGCCGCGCAAAGGAACGCAAGCATGACCCTTACCGTGGAATGGTGGTATGCGCTGGTAGCCCTGCTGCCGATGCTTCCCACCTTCTGGAGCATCTGGCATATCTGGAGCCACGCCTTTTCCTCGCCCCTGCAACGCAGCAAGTGGCTTGTGCTCGTGGTCTTTCTGCCCGTGCTTGGCGGGCTGATCTATATTTTCGCCGGTCGCGGCAAGGCCGGCAAGAAACTTTTCTGAATGAGGTAGCGCCATGCGTCGTCAACGCCTTCTCCCCTTCGCCGCCCTCTGCTGCGCCGGTCTCGCCCTGAGCGGCTGCGCCGCCGGCGG
>CALUWU010000023.1 GCA_944324555.1 uncultured Desulfovibrio sp. | reverse complement strand
GGGAAGGGAAACCCCTCAGCGCTGCTGTCGATGCCCGTAGCTTCCTTCGTCGCAACGGGCACGGCCTGCGGCCGCCATCCGGTCGCTGCCAGCGCGAGAGGTGTTTCCCTTCCCCCCGGGCCCCCATCCCTTCCCCTGCGCGCTTTTTTCGGGGCATACGGGCAACGAGCTTGTAAATTTGTGGCACAGGCTTGAGAACATTTTTACGGCCTGTTGCTTCGCGGAAAAAACGCGGTTTTTCCATTCGCGTTTGGC
This sequence comes from uncultured Desulfovibrio sp., assembly GCA_944324555.1. Taxonomy (GTDB): domain Bacteria; phylum Desulfobacterota; class Desulfovibrionia; order Desulfovibrionales; family Desulfovibrionaceae; genus Desulfovibrio. The sequence goes on along the minus strand of CALUWU010000023.1, from coordinate 9,698 downwards.
CGGGCGGCGCGGCCGCCGCCTTGCCTTTTTCAAAGGTGAAACTCTCTAGGGTCAGGACTCCTTATCAGAAGCCGTCTTCCTGCGGGATAGCATATAAAAAATAAAATATCACTGCATGTTATGAAAAATATCCATGCTTGTCAGTACATTATGCGCGGGTTTTGGGGAAGATGGGGGAGTTTGAGGGGGAAGAAACCCCTTTTTGCCGCAAGCAAAAGGGGTTTCTTCCCCCTCAAGAAAACCGTCATGAGCCCTGAGCCTAGTTTCGCGGCATGCGGTCGCGGCACGAGGCGCAGCCCGCATCCTCCGGCCGGCCGGCGCCGGGTCTGGAGGCGCAGTTGCAGCCGCAGGCGCACCCGCCCTTGCGCGCGACGGCCCTGTAAGCCTTGACGCCAATAAAGAGCACGGCGGCGACAAGGCAAAGCGCAATAATAATGCTGTCCATATTCATGGCGAAAACCTCTTGAACAGGGGGAAATCAGAATGACAGGAAAGGGAACGCGGGACTTCCCGCGTTCCCGGAGGCGGCTTCGCGCAACGCCGGAACACGACGCGCGAGGCGCCCGTCCACGATGTCTTTTTTCTAGTAAAAAAGAAAATGAATGTCAACTTCTTTGAAAAGGTACTTTATAGACCGCACATGACCAATCCGCAAAAAGAACTCCTGAGCCGGCGGGATCGCGCAGGGAGGGAAGCGGCGACGCGCGGGAAATTCGCGGCCCGGGCGTCTCCGGGCGTTCAGGCGCTGTGGGTGTCCCGATGGGCGCGGCATTCGGGGCAAATGCCGTAGAGGTTATGGATATGTCCGCTCAGCACAAAACCGTGCGCGGACGCAATGTCCTTTTGCAGGGTTTCTATGCGCTCATCGCAGATTTCAACAATCCGGCCGCAGGAGAGGCACACCATATGATCGTGATGGCTGTCGGGATGCGCGACCTCATAGCGGGCAATGCCGTCGCTGAAGTGGATTTCCGTGGCAAGCCCCGCATCGCAGAGCAGCTTGAGAGTCCGGTAGACGGTGGTCTGCCCGATGCTGGGGTCCTTCTTCTGGACGTGCAGATAGAACTCTTCAAGCGAGTGGTGCCCGGGGAAGTCAAAGAAGGCTTCTGCAATGACCTTGCGTTGCGCCGTCGTATTCAGCCCCTTGCGGCTCATGAAGTCCAGAAAGGCGCGGACGGAAGGCAAGGCGTTGGTTTCGGCATCTTTTTTCATGGCGCTCCCCATAGGATGGCAGGCGGAGCATGTTTGCGCGCCCGCGACTGCGATGCTGCAAGATTGTAACTACCACGATGATCAGCGTCTGCCAAGAGAAGGGATGTCCTGCGGGCGTTGACAGTCTCCCCGCCCCCTCCTAGTGTGCTCAGAGCGACGTCGCGTCGTCTTTCCCGGTAATTCCGGGATGGAATAGCCGTCTTTTCTCATATGCCGCGCGGCTTGTCGACATGCGCGGCCCGATTTTCTCGGGAGGAATATTCATGGCCGCTTCTCCGTCGTTTCCTCATGTCTTCCTGCATCTTTTCCTGCTCTATATCTCCTGGGGGTCCAGCTATGTCGCCTTCAAGTGGTGTCTCGCGGTACTCGGGCCCTTCCTTCTGGCCGGCGCGCGCATGCTGACGGCCGGCGCGCTGCTTTCCCTGATTCTGCTGGTCGCGAGACGCTGGAAGCGGCCCGCGCGGGCGGACTGGCTGCACGCCGCGTGGCTTTCGGCCTTCATGGTGCTCATGGGATGCGGTTTTCTTGCCAAGGGGCAGCAGATGGGGGTATCCGCCTGCGCGGCGGCCCTGATTACCGGCTCGACGCCTGTTTCCATGCTGCTGGCGGGCTGGCTGTTCGCCGGCGAACGCCGCCCCTGCTTCATGCAGTGGATCGGGCTTGCGGGCAGCTGCGTCGGACTCGTCATGCTGGAAATGGGACAGGAGGCCGCGCGGGCGGCGCAGGGCATGACGGCGCCGGGACAGGACGGTCTTCCGCTGTCCGGTATGCTCTGGGTTGTGTTCGCCACCTGGGGCTGGGTTGCCGGTTCGCTTCTCTCGCGGCGCTTTCCGCAGAAGTCGGCGCTCTCCGGCCTGCAATCGTGCGGCCTGCTGCTGCTCGTGGGCGGTCTTGAATGCATTGCCGTCGGTCTGCTCTGGGGCGAGGCCGCGTTGACGCACTGGGAACTTTTGAACGCGCGCTCGTCCGTCGCCTTTCTCTGGATGAGCATCGGCGGCGGCATCCTTGCCTATTATTGCTATTTCTGGCTTCTGGAGCGCGTTTCCATCGCCATTGCGGTCTCTTATGAATACGTTGTCCCGGTCGTGGGCGTGCTGCTGGGCTGGCAGCTGGCCGGAGAGCCGGTCAACGCCATGATGGCCGGCGCCTGCGCGCTGATCGTCATTTCCGTCTTTTTCATCATGTGGCACCGGAGCGTCAAGGCATAAGACCGGAAATCTCCCGCGCCGCCGGGACTCCGGCGTTTTTTGAAACAGAACGACCTCCCGTCCCGCGGGAGGTCGTGTCTTTTCCCGCATGAGGCCGGCCCCGGAAAAAGAAGGCTGGCGGGGGAAGAAAACCCCTCTTGTCCCGAACCGTGTTCGCAAGGCGGCACGGGAGCCTTGCGGGGCCGGAGGAGGGGTTTTCTTTCTCCCTCAAGGCTGCATGGAGCATTTTCAGAGGCTGTATTCCTGCGGAAATCGCAGCGATCGCATGCCGCGAAATTATCGTCGCCTGCGATGAAAACCGTAAATAATGCGCTGGTTTTGGGGAGGATGGGGGAGTTTGAGGGGGAAGGAACCCCTTTTTGCCGCAAGCAAAAGGGGTTCCTTCCCCCTCAACACAAAACCTGACGAATTCCGAATTTAGCCAATCAGGCCCGCCGGGGTCTGCACATTGAGCAGCAGGTGGAAGCCCGCATACTGGGCCAGCACCACGCAGGCGGCATAGAGGGCTATCTTGCCGCATTCCCTGACGGAAACCGGCTTGCCGCCCACATGAAAGACGCCGAACGCGCCCATGGCGAGAAGGCCGAGGAAGCAGGCCGAATAGAATCCCAGTATGGACAGCAGCGGGTACACGGCGAGAACGATCGCCATGTACAGGCCGACATTGACGAGATCGCGGCGCCGCGTGCCGACGGCGACCTCGCCTGTTTCAAAGAACATCCGCAGGCAGATGAACAGGCCGATCAGGGTGATGGCGCTATAGACGGCAAGGGGGAAGACGCGGGACACGCCGTCCAGAAGCAGCGATTCCCGGATGAAGAAGGCGCCGCCGCAGGCGATCAGCAGCGTCGTCCAGAAATCATAGCGCCGCAGACAGTTCAGGCTCGGCCGCGGCCGCAGGCGCACAAGGCCCGGCTTGTTGCGGTTGACGTAGAGGGGAATGAAGATCGCGAGCAGAATGGCCGCGATGAAGGCCAGGGACATGGGGGAGAGAACCAGCAGATCAAAGAGCGTGTTCTTGCCTCTGGCGCGCATCATGGTGATGACGAGCGATTCCTCGATGATGCTGCCGAGGACCAGACCGAGGGCGATGGCGGCGGGCATGATGCGCGCCTTGAGCAGCAGATAGGCGGCGCCCCCGGAAATGATCATCACGAACACGTCGAACATGCTGCTCCGCAGCGAATAGGAACCAATCAGGGAAATGGCGATGACGGCGGGAATGATATAGAGCTTGGGCACGGTCAGCACGCGGGTGCATATCTTGACCATGAAAAAGCCGATGAGCAGCATGCCGAAATTGGCCATGATCAGACTGGCGATGAAGACATAGGCCATTTCCGGGGCCGTTTCCATGAGCTGCGGGCCGGGGGTGATGCCCTGCGCCATGAGTCCGCCCGCGAGAAAGGCGGCGGTGGCGCTGCCGGGGATGCCGAGAGAGAGCAGCGGCACGAGCGCGCCGCCGACGCTGGCGTTATTGGCGCTTTCCGGTACAAGAACGCCTTCGGGAATGCCCGTTCCGTACCGATCGGGATTCTTGTCCCAGCGTCTGGCTTCGTTATAGGCGACAATGGAGGCCACGCTGCCGCCCGCGCCGGGCAGGGCGCCGATAAAGGTGCCGATGCCGGAAGCCACAAGCATCTTTCTGATATGGCGTCTGAGGTGCCCGAACGCGGCTCGGAACGCTCCCGAGGTATTTTCAAACGAGGAAATGAACTCTTCCCTGGATTCGAGCATGAGCAGCATCTGAGAGACGGAGAAGAGCCCGATGACGACGGCGACCATGTCGAGCCCCTGCATGAGATCGAAGGAGCCGAAGGTAAAGCGGGGCATGGCCGACGAGGGGTCCAGGCCGATGGTGCTGAGCGCGAGGCCGATGGCGCCGCCCAGCAAGCCCTTGGCCACCTGTCCGGGAAACATGGAGGCCAGGGTCGTCAGGCCGAATATGCCCATCCAGAAAAAGGCTTCGGAACCGAATTCCAGCGCCAGCGCGGACAGGGGTTCAAAGAAGAACAGCAGCATGAGGGCGCCGAACAGGCCGCCGAAGGTCGAGGCCTGCAAGGCCAGATACAGGGCCTGTTCGGCCAGTCCCTTGCGATTCATGGGATAGCCGTCAAAGGACGTGGCGATGGAGGCCGCCGTCCCGGGCGTGTTGATCAGGATGGCCGCGTTGGCCCCGCCGTACATGGCGCCGCAGAAAACGGCCCCCAGGCCGACAAAGGCCATGTCCGTCGGCATGGCGAAGGTAAAGGGAACAAAGAGCGCGACGGCCGTGATGGTGGAGATGCCGGGCAGCATGCCGCCGACAATGCCCACGAGCAGGCCGATAAGCATTATGCAAAGATTCGCGGGCAGGAGCGCCTGCAGGGCTCCCGCCAGAACATGCTGGAAAATGGAAAGGAGGTCCACTAGATGCTCCTTGTTATTCGTTGTCGGCGCAGGCGCGGCGCAGGAAGTCTTCGCGAATGCGCGCCCGCAGCACGGCGTCGGTCAGGACTTCATAACCCGTCTGGGCCATGATTTCCGCGACGGCGAGCAGTCGTTGGAAGGCCTCTTCCCTGCCGCATGCGGCGGCAAAGGGACGGCTGTGCAGTTCGAGAGCGGGGGAGCAGCCCACGGCAAAGAATGGATGGATACAGGGAACATAGCGACTGACCGTACCCGCGTCCGTGGAAATGCAGGTTTCAATCTCCCGGACGGGGTTGAACCCCAGCCGCTTTGCGTTGGCTGCATAAGCCTCAAGCAGAGGTTCGTTGGGAACCAGGTTGGAGACGCTGGGCGAGGGATTCGCCGAGGTGAATCTGCATCCCGTCGTCAGGGCGCCGGCCCTGGCGCAGTCAATAACCTTGCTTTCCAGCGCGTTCAGCTCCTCCATCGTGTTCGCCCGCAGTTGCAGGGAGGCCGCGGCGTATTCGGGGATGACGTTCACCGCCCGCCCGCCGTCGGTAATGATCGCATTGATGCGATGGCCTGCTCCAAGCTGCTGGTACAGGCCGTTAACGCCGTTCAGCGTCTGCACGACGGCTGTCAGGGCGTTGATTCCCTTGTGAGGGGCCGCTCCTGCGTGCGACGCCTTGCCGAAAAATTTCAGACGCAGCACGGCGCGCGCCGCCACCGTGGTTTCCAGAACGTCGCGCGGGCCGGCGTGACTCATCATCACGGCGTCGAGGTTCTTGAACAGGCCGTGGGAAAGACAGCGCAGCTTGCCGCCGGCGCCTGGAACGACCGATTCCTCGGCCGGCGTTCCCAGAACGCGCGTCAGGCTGTCCGGCGGCTGGACGCGGGCAAGGGCGATGGCGGCCAGAGCCGAGGCGACGCCGGAAAGACTGTGTCCGCAGGCATGGCCGAGTTCCGGCAGGGCGTCGTATTCGGCCATGAAGCCGACGGAAGGCCCGGGCGTGCCGGCGACGCTGTCGGCGACGAAGGCCGTAGGCATGTCGGCCACGCCGCGCCGCACGGCAAAACCGCGCCGCTCCAGCAGATCGGCCAGCGTCGCAGAGGCCAGGGTTTCCTGAAAGCCGATTTCGGGGTTGGCATGAATCCGGCTCCATGCGGCGCGCGCCTCGTCGGCGCACTCGGCGACGGCCGCGGCAATGGCCGCGCGCGCCCCTTCGGCGTTCTGTTCGGGATGGCGCTCGTTCGTTTCCGGGCGCGGGGTGGAATGGCTGGTCGTCATGGGCGCGCCGCCAGTTCGGCAAGGGCGTCAAGCAGGACAGCGCTGCCGGCTGCGATGTCCTCGGGGGAAGCGTATTCGTCCGGATGGTGGCTCAGGCCGTTGCGGACGCGTACGAAAAGCATGCCCGCGGGCGCGATGCTCGCCATGTTGAGGGCGTCGTGTCCCGCGCCGCTGGCCATTTTGATGTAGGGAATATCATGGGCCCGGCAGGCGCGGCAGAGACTTTCCTGCACCTCGGCGTGCATGGGAACGGGAACGCCGTTTTCCGTAATGTTGACGCTCGCCTCGACGCCGCGCGCCGCGGCGATGCCCGCAAGGGCCGTTTCAAAGTTCGCCCAGGCCTCGCGCAGCGTCGCCAGATCCGTGCCCCGCAGCTCGCAGAAGAGTTCCGCCGCGCCCGGAATGACGTTGATGGCGCCGGGGCTGACGCGAAGATTGCCCGTTGTGCCCACCATGCTGTGCCGTCCGGCATAGCGCACGGCGACGGCGTTCAGGGCGAGCGCCGTTTCCGCCGCGGCAAGCAGGGCGTCGCGGCGTCCGGTCATGGGCGTCGCGCCGGCGTGCATGGCCGCGCCCGACAGCGAGATGCGCGCGCGGATGGCGCCGGCAATATGCGTCACGACGCCGAGCGGCACGCCCGCATTTTCCAGAACGGGCCCCTGATCGATGTGCATTTCGATAAAGGCGCCGTAGGTATTCGGCGGACGAACGGCCGAGGGCAGCTTTTCAAAGTCCAGGCCGATTGCGGCGAGCAGGGATGGGAGGCTGTTGCCCATGAAGTCTTTCGCCCCCCGCAGGGCTTCAAAATCCGCCTTGCCCGTCATGATCTTGCTGCCCAGCGTGCTGTTGGAAAAGCGGGTGGACTCCTCGATCTGGAAGGCGATGACCTCCACCGGGCGCGGCAGCGGCGGACGGCGGGCCAGTTCGCGCGCCGCCGCCAGTCCGGCGACGCAGCCGAGAATGCCGTCGTAGTGACCGCCGTTGGGGACGGTGTCCAGATGTGATCCCGTCGCCACGGCCGGGGCGGACGGGTTGAGGCCGGGGAGGCGGCCGCTCAGGTTGCCGAAAGCGTCCGTCGACACTTCAAGGCCGCATTGGCGCATCCGTTCGGCAAAGAGGGCGCGGACGCGCTGATCGTCGGGGGACAGGCCGAGCCTGTTTGAACCCCCGGAAGGCGTTCTGCCGATGCGGGAGATTTCCTCCAGCAGTTCGAGGATGAAGTCTTTCATGCAAGGTCTCCCTCTGGGCTGGGCATGGTAACAGTATTTGCAGATTATCCGGGGAGAAGGGAAGCCCCTCCGCGCTGCTGTCGCCGCCGGCGTGTTTTTATCGGGGGGATGGAACGTTTCGGGGACGTCGCCGTCTTCTCGGCGGCGGCCGTCCCCCGGAATTATGAAACGTTTGCCTTCTCCCGCGGTTGCCGCATGCGCTTCCGCCCGGAAATGCGCGCCGGGGGGAAGGCCCTCCCCCTCTTGCGCGGGCAGAGGGGCCTTCCCCCCGGACAAGAGCGGATAGCGTTGTCAGGCCCTAATTATTGAGCGTTGCCGCCAGATCCAGCAGCTGCCGGGCTTCGGGGCGCAGGTCCTGGAACATCCGGCGCACGGTATCGCCGTCGGCAAAGCGGTATTCAAAACCGGCCTTCTTGTTGCGGGCGAGAACGTCGGGATCGGAGTAGATGCGCTGAATGCCGGTAACAAGGCGATTCTTGACCTCGGCGGGCAGACCCTTCGGCGCGAGAATCAGCCTTCCGTTGAACTGCACGATAGGATAACCGAGTTCGGAGAAGGTGGGAACATCGGGCAGATCCGCGTCGCGCCGGGTGTTGCAGATGGCGAGCATGCGCATCTTGCTCATGGCGGCGGCCGCCGCGCCCTTTACGACCATGAGGGCGTCCACCTGTCCCCCCAGCAGACCGGCGACGGCTCTGGAGCCTCCGGCATAGGTGACAATGTTCACGGGCACGCCGAGCTTGCGCATCATGAGCGCCGCCATGTGCGAACAGCCCAGAGTATCGGTTGTGGCGACGGAAAGGGTGTCGGGTTCGGCCTTGGCGGCGGCGATGAATTCCTCGACCGTCTTGAACTTCGACCTGTTGCGGACGGCAAAGAAGATATCGTCCACGGCAATCATGCCCAGATAATCGAAATCATCAACGGAAAAGTTGCCGCTCCCGGACAATTCCTGAATGATGATGTGCGGATAGGACTGGCTGCACAGGGTGTAGCCGTCCGCGGGGAGCGTTTTCAGCTCGCTCACCCCCACGGCGCCCGAGGCGCCGGGCTTGTAGATGAAGCTCAGGGGCTGCCCGAATTCCTGCTGGAAATTTTTTTCTATGACGCGGATCACCAGATCGGAACCGCCGCCCGGCGCGAACGGTATCATCATCTGGATCGGGCGTTCGGGATAGTTTTCTGCCGACGCCGAAACGGGCAGGCACAGCATGGTCAGGGCTGCAAGAGCCGCGAAGCAGGACTTCAACATGGGGCCTCCTGATTGTTGCCGACGGCATGGCCGAAAATCGGGCTTCCCGCTGCTCTTTCCCGCGCCGCGTTTTTTTCGTCCAGCCTGTGAGCGCATGTTCTGAAGATTGCGAGAAAAGTGTCGAGGCGCAGCCCGGTCGATTCAGGAAAAGCACAGACCGTGCCAGCAGTTTTTTCCAGACTACTGTATTGATATGTATGGACTTATGCTTTTTTTGCGGCGGCGCGCTTCCGGGAGCGTGTTCATTTTGGAGCAAGTTGTGGCTCATAACTGAACAGCCTCCGGCCGGGCGCGAAGCGAGAGAGGCGGCGGGAAAGTTCCAGCCGCATGCGGCTGACGGCATGCCCCTTTTCTTCGGGGATCTGGCGGCGCGCGAAGGACGGGCGCCGGCGCCGTCGGGGAAGAGGCGAAGGCGGGCGAGGGGAAAGCCCCGGAACGCGAAAAGTCCGCCCGGCTCGGCGCCGTGCGGACTTTCTTGCGCTTTCCTGAACGGTGGCGGGGGCTACCGAACATATTCTGTAACATGCTGAATATAAACAAAAATAAAAATTATAAAAAATTAGCTGCCCCCAAAGTTGCCCCCAAATTTTTTTGCTGCCCCATTTTTGCCCTGATCGCCTGTTTCATTGGCATGAATTTTGATGAATTGAAGGCGGCCAGTCTTCCCGGCAGCAAGAGGGGGCGACACTACCGACACCCACCGCCGGGGGAGCTGCGCTAAAATTTCAGCGCAGCGGCGGCGGCATCAGTGCATCCCCTCCGGCAAGGGCCGCGGTTCTCTTGCTGCCCTTTGCCGGTCAACGCCTTCCTTTTTTTGGGTCAACGGCGTTGACTATGCCGTTGACTTTCTGTCCCTGTATCGTTGGGGCAGTTGAGCGCCAGCGCCGCCAGAACGGCCCATATTCGCCGCCTGCCGTGTCAAAATGAAAAAGCCGGGGAATATCCCCGGCTCCGTGCTTCAACCGTGCTTCATGCGCTACAATCTCCCTCGCTTCGTCCTCGCTTCGTTTGGCAATCAAGCGCATGGACGCACAACGCAACGCCACCTCTTGCGTTTACCGCAGGCAATCCCGCCAACGGCCGACTATTAAGGGTTTCTTAACGCAAGAGCCTTGCTTTTT
>CALUWU010000022.1 GCA_944324555.1 uncultured Desulfovibrio sp. | reverse complement strand
GGTGGAGCGAGGCGGATGTCGGGACGGGAGCGGGCGGGAGTGCATCGGCGTGTAACGGGGTGCCCTTTGGGGGGAAAAGAATGCAAAGAGTGTTAACAGGATCTAACCGCCCAGATAGGCCTCGCGCACGGAAGGATCGGCAAGGAGATCCGCCGCCCTGCCTTCCTTGACCATGTTCCCGACTTCCAGCACATAACCGCGCGTGGCGAGCTTGAGCGCGGCGCGGGCGTTCTGCTCCACGATAAGCACGGTCACGCCGCGTTCATTGATGGTGCGCACGGTTTCAAAAATGGAGCGAACCAGCAGCGGCGCAAGGCCGAGCGAGGGCTCGTCCAGAAGAAGCAGACGCGGCTGGGCCATGAGCGCCCTGCCGATGGCAAGCATCTGCTGCTCGCCGCCGGAAAGCGTTCCGGCCAGTTGCTGACGGCGTTCATAAAGGCGCGGAAACAGCTCGAAAATCCACTCCAGCGTCCGGGACGCGGCCTGCTCGTCGCGAACGCTGAACGCTCCGAGACGCAAATTTTCCAGCACGGTCATGGGACCGAACACCCGCCGCCCTTCGGGCGACTGAGCCACCCCCAGATTGACGATTTCATGACTGGGCACCTTGAGCAGATCCTTGCCGTCAAAGAGAATCTCTCCGGCGCAGGGACGCACAAGCCCGCTGATGGTGAGGAGCGTCGTGCTTTTTCCCGCGCCGTTGGCCCCCAGAATGGTGACAATTTCGCCTTCTTCAACACGCAGATTGACGCCGTGCAGAACCTCCACGTTACCGTAGCGCACGCGAATGTCGGAAAGGGTCAACAGGGACATTACCAGGCCTCGTCTTCCGCGCCCAGATAGGCTTCAATAACGGCGGGATGGCTGCGTACAACCTCCGGCGCGCCCTGGGCGATAAGGCAGCCGTTTTCCAGCACCACCAGCTTTTCGCAAATCCGCATCACCAGCCGCATGTCATGCTCGATAAGCAGAACGGTGACGCCGCGTTCGCGAATGGCGTTGATGGTATCCACCAGCGCCACGGTTTCCTGATCGTTCATGCCGCCCGCGGGCTCGTCCAGAATCAGCAGACGCGGATCGGAGGCCAGCGCCCGCGCGATTTCGAGCAGACGCTGATTGCCGTAAGAAAGACTCCCGGCCGCCTCTTCGGCATGATCGGCAAGACCGACAAACTCCAGCTCCTGCATGCAGCGCCGGACGGCCTCGCGTTCCTCCCGCCGCTGCGACGGCAGGTGCAGCATGGAGGCCAGCCAGCCGGAGCGGAGGCGGCAATGGCGCCCGGCAAGGGTATTTTCCAGCGCCGAGAGCGTGGAGAAAAGACGAATGCTCTGAAAGGTCCGGGCAATGCCCCGTTCCACCAGCCGGTGAGGCGCGACGCCGGTCACATTTCTGCCGTCAAAGATCACGGAACCGCGTTCCGGCCTGTAGTTGCCCGTAATGCAATTGAAAACCGTCGTCTTGCCCGCGCCGTTGGGGCCGATGAGGCCGACCACGCTTTGCGGCTCGACAGTGAAGGAAACTTCATTGACCGCAATCAGGCCGCCGAAAATCTTGGTGACGTCCCTCAGTTCAAGCAGACTCATGCGCGACGCTCCTCAACGTTCGCCCCGGGCGCGACCGCGCCGCGCAGACGGGCATAAACGCGCGGCAGGCAGGGCAACAGGCCCTGCGGCCGCCAGATCATCATCAGCATCATGGCAAGACCGAAAATCAGCATGCGCGCATCGGAAAATTCGCGCAGCAGTTCCGGCAGGCCGATAAACAGGAAGGCGCTGATCAAAACGCCCAGCTGGCTGCCGCCGGACAGGATGACCACGGCAAAGATGATGACGGATTCCATGAAGTTGAAGGACTCCGGCGCGATGGTGGACATCTTCGCCGCGTAGATCGTCCCGGCCATTCCCGCCCAGAAGGCGCCCAGCACAAAGGCCGTGAGCTTGTAGAGAGAGACGTTGACGCCGCAGCCTTCGGCGGCAACGTCGTCGGCCTTGATATAGTTGAGCGCGCGCCCCACGCGGGAGTGCCACAGGCCGTAGAACAGCAGGAGCGTGACGCCGACCATGCCCCAGACAAGCCAGTAGAAATGCAGGCTCTTATAAATGCGAAAACCGAAGAGCTGCGGACGGCTGATGCCGAAAATGCCGTTTGAACCGCCGGTAATGCCGCCCACGTCGTTGAGCAGGGCGATACGCACGATTTCCACAATGCCGATGGTGACAATCAGAAGATAATCGCCGCGAAGGTGAATGATGGGGCGCGCCACGACAAGCGCGAACAGGGCCGCCGCCGCCCCGGACACCGGCATCAGCCAGAGAACGGGGATGTGGAACATGGTATTGAGTATGGCCGTGGCGTAGGCGCCCACGCCGAAAAAGGCCGCGTGCCCCATGTGAAAGATGCCGGCCTGCCCCAGAATGAGATTCAGCGACAGGGCCAGAAGCGCGTAAAGGCCAATGCTGACGCAGACGTCCAGCCAGTAGGCGTTGCAAAAGAAGGGCAACAGGCAGATGACGGCCCCCAGCAGCAGACAGGAAACGAGACGGCGGCCGCGACGGCCGCGCGCGGAGAAAGAGGGAACGATCATAGCTTGTCGGCCGTCCTTTCGCCGAGGATGCCCGTAGGCCGGATAATCAGAATGAGAATCAGCACGCAGAATGCCACCGCGTCTTTCCAGGCAAAGGCCACGTAGCTGGCGGCCAGCGCCTCGACGACGCCGAGCAGAAGCCCGCCCAGCATGGCGCCGGGAATATTGCCTATGCCGCCGAGGATGGCGGCCGTGAAGGCCTTCAGGCCGTAGGTCCAGCCCATGGTAAAGTCAATCTTGCCGTAATACATGCCAACCAGCAGCCCGGCCATGCCGCCGAGGCCCGGCCCGATGAGAAAGACCAGGGAAATGATGCGGTTGACGTTGATGCCCATCAGACGGGCGGCGCTCTGATCAATGGCCACGGCGCGCACGGCCGCGCCCATGCGCGTCTTCTGGATAAAGGCCCAGAGAGCAAGCATGAGGGCCACGGTCGCCACGATGACCATGACGCGCATGCCCGGCAGGGCATAGCCGAAAAGCTCGATGGTGAAGTCGGGGCGCAGGCTGTTGGGATACACGTAGGGACGCGCGCCGTAGGCCAGCATCACGGCGTTCTGGAAAAAGATGGACGCGCCCAGGGCGGAAACCACGGCCGAAAGACGACCGGCCTTTTGCAGGGGGCGGTAGGCCACGCGCTCCAGCGCGCAGCCGATGAGCGCCACCAGCAGCCCGACCATGAAAAAGACAAGCAGAACGGCAAGGACCGGCGGCAGGCTTCCGGCCAGCCCGCCGCTGACCAGCAGGGTCAGGCCCAGATAGGCGCCAATGGTAAAGAGATCGCCGTGCGCGAAGTTGATGAGCTTGAGCACGCCATAAACCATGGTGTAGCCCAATGCCACCAGCGCATAAATGCCGCCGACGGCCAGACCGTTAAGCAGTTGCTGAAAAAACTGTTCCATAGAGCATCCGATGGAGCGCCCGTTGGGTCGCTGTCGCGGCTGCGGGCGGAGGCAGACCGCGCGTTGCGGCACGCGCGCCGGAAAACCGGCGCCATGCCCTTCTGAAAGATGAGCGCAAAGGGAAGAAAGGCGCGGCAAGGCCGGACGGCTTGCGCCGCCCGGCCTTGCGGAAACGAAGAACGACTAGCGGGGCTGAAGGACGAACGCGCCGTTGGCGTCCACCTTGTAGGTGCGGTAGAACTCGCCCACCCGGTCGCCCTTGGCGTCAAAGCCGAGAGATCCCGTCAGGCCCGGAAGGTTTTTCTGCTGCTTGAGCCATTCGGCGATATCTTCGGACTCAACCTTGCCCGCAGCGAAGGCGGCTTCCAGCGCCTTGCAGGCGTCGCCGGCCACCACGGCCCACACGGACACGGGCAGCGCCTGATACTTCGCCTTGAAGTCCTTCAGGAACTGCTGCGCCTCCGGCGTATCGATATCCTGAGGCAGGGGCGGGCTGATGAAGAAATAGCCGGCGGCGGCGTCCTTGCCGGCGATCTTCACCAGGTCCTGATGGTTGGCGGCGTCGCCGCCCATCATGGGCACGGTCCAGCCCATTTCCTTTTTCTGCCGGAGCAGCATGCCGGTTTCAGGATAGTAACCGGTGAAGAAAAGCAAATCGGGCGAAGCGGACTTCAGCTTGGTCAGAATAGCCGTGTAGTCCTGTTCGCCCGGGGTAAGAGCGTCGTAGTAGACGATTTTCACGCCCGCCTTCTCCAGCAGGGCGCGGGATTCTTCGGCAAGCCCCTTGGAGTAGGAGGAATTGTCGTGCAGCAGCGCCACGCGCTTGAAACCGCCCTTTACGATGACGCCGGCCGCGGCCTTGCCCTGCGCGTCGTCGCTCGGGCAGGTACGGAAGAAGAGGGGCAGGCCCTTTTCCGTCAGCCGCACGCTCGTGGACCCCGTGCCGATCTGGACGATGCCGGCTTCGTCCAGGATATTCTGGCTGGCTTCGGTCACGGCCGAGCCGTACGTGCCGATGACGGCCGCGACTTCGGCGGAAGCCAGCTTCTGGGCCGCCAGGGCGGCCGTGCGCGGATCGCCCGCGTCGTCTTCAACAATCAGTTCTATCTTGTCGCCGTTCACGCCGCCGGAGGCGTTGACCTTTTCCACCAGAAGTTCCACGATATTTTTCATATCCTGTCCTTCCGACGCCCACTTGCCCGTCAGCGGGCACATAAGGCCGAGCCTGATGTCGGCGCTCTGAGCGTACGCGGGAAGGAGCAGCGCCATCGCCGCGACGGCAAGGCTGCGAGCCCATTTGTTCATGCACATCTCCCATGCTGAATGTGAAGGGGACAGAAACCCCTTATATAGACGATTTCTTGAAAAAGAAAAAGCCCCCCGGGGTCGGCTTTTCCCGACCCGGAGGGCGTCGGCGCGCGGCTCGCCGCGCGCCCTTTTCCGCTCCCGGCGCGAACGCCGGAACGGTTTTCCCGCGAATGAAAAATCCGCTATGCTCCCGCGGCCTCGACGCCGAGCGCCAGGGCCTTCAGGTTAACTTCCTGCAATTTGGCGGGCAGGTGCTTCCGAATGGCGGCCTCCAGCGCGTCCGCCCCGATGGGCAGCGCGCCCGAAGCGCACGCGGCGGCTACCAGAACGGTGTTGCCGCTCTGCACGGAGCCTGCCCGGAGCCCCAGCTCCCGGCAGGGCAGGAAACGGCAGAGACCGGCGGAGGCGCGAACCTTCTCCTCTATTTCCCGCACATCAGGGTACATCGCCTGTCCCAGCGCGGCGCTGACCGGGGGCAGGGGATCGCTGCTGGAAAAGACGGCGCCCCCCGGCCGCAGGTAGGAAAGGCCGCGCAGGGTTTCCAGAGGTTCAAAGCCGAGAATGACGTCGGCTTCTCCCGGATCGAGCCTGGGCGCACACCAGCCGCCCAGCAGCAGCACGGATTCGACAACGCCGCCGCGCTGCGCCATGCCGTGCACCTCCCCGGCCACCACGTCGAGCCCGGCGTCCATTGCCGCGCGCGACAGAAGCGTCGTCGCGGTCAGCGTACCCTGACCGCCCACGCCGGTAAAATAAATCCGCATCCGTTTTTGCGTCGATTCGCTCATAGATTTCACCTCTCAAAGGTCTAGCCGCGCTTGCGGGCCTTGAAGGCCCGGGGAGCCACCTGCAGGCAGACCATGCAGCCGGAACAGAGGCTTTCGTCCACGGCGAGGTTGTCGCCATCACGGTAAAAGGCCGGACAGGCCAGCGTATCCAGGCAGCGAAGGGCCTCTTCGCCCTGCTCCTTGACCTCGGCGACCTGCGTCGCGCCCTTTTTGAACTGCCGCCGCGCGTACAGGGCGCAGGGCTCTTCCGCCAGCAGCACGCGCACGCCCTTTTCGTTCTTCATCTCTTCCAGCGCCGCCATGACGCCCTTGAGATTGAACGCCTTGACCCGGGCGAAGCGGGTCACGCCCATGCCGCGGACAATGGCCTCGATATCAAGATGCAGCGCCGTATCGCCCAGCGCTTCCTGAGCCATGCCGGGATTGGGCTGATGCCCCGTCATGGCCGTCGTGCCGTTGTCCAGAATGACGACCATCAGATCGTGACGGTTGAAAAGCGCGTTGGCCAGACCGGTCATGCCGGAATGGAAGAAGGTGGAGTCGCCGATAAAGGCCACCACGGGCTTGCCCGAAACGCGGGCGAAGCCGCTGCCGGCCGACAGGGAAGCCCCCATGCAGACAAGAAAGTCCGCGGCGCGCAGCGGCGGCAGCACGCCCAGCGTATAACAGCCTATATCATTGGAATAATAGGCGTCGTCGCCAAAGACCTGCCGCACGGCATAGTAGACGGCGCGATGCGAGCAGCCGGCGCACAGGTTCGGCGGGCGGTTGGGCAGCCCTTCCGCGGCGGGCGCCGCGGACGACAGGGTCGGGCAGGGGCAGTCAAGATACTGGGCAAGGCGGCGCAGCAGAAGCGTCGTCGAATATTCGCCCTGCTCCGTCAGAAGCTCGTCCTTGCCTTCCACCCTTACGGCGCACTGGTACCGCTGCGCCAGCTCGCGCACGCCGCTTTCCAGAAGAGGATCGCCCTCTTCCAGCACCAGCACGCGGTCGCAGGAGGACAGGAAGTCCTTCAGGGTCCTTTCCGGGAGCGGCCAGGTCATGCCCAGTTCCAGCACGCGCACGCGCCCGGCCCATCCGCCTGTCGCCAGGGCGTCGGCCAGATAGTTGCGCGAGACGCCGCTGACGATGACGCCCGTCCGCACGGAGGGGTCGCCGTGTTCGGTATTGAAGCGGCTGGAATCGGCAAACTCGCGCGCCTTCCTCATGGCCGCCGTCAGGGCGCGATGGCGCGATCGCGCCGTGGCCGGAACGGCGACAAAGCGGCCCGGATTGCGCTCGAAGGGAACCAGCGAACGATCCGTCGCCAGCTCGCCGAACTCCACGGGGCCGCGCATATGGTTCACGCGCGTGGTGGTGCGCAGCATGACGGGCTGTTGCAGCTCCCGCGCCATGCGAAAGGCCTCGCGCGTCATTTCCTTGGCCTCGGCGGGCGAGGCGGGCTCAAAACAGGGCAGCGAGGCCGCGCGCGCATAGTGACGGTTGTCCTGCTCGTTCTGGCTGGCGTGGCAGCCGGGATCGTCGGCGCTCAGCAGGACAAGGCCGCCGGGCAGGCCGATATAGGCCGCCGTGAACAGCGGATCGGCGGCCACGTTCACCCCCACGTGCTTCATGGTCGCCAGCGCCATGGCTCCGGCAAGCGCGGCCCCGGCGGCCACCTCCATGGCGACCTTCTCGTTGACGGAATATTCCAGCGCGTACCGGTCGCTTCCCAGCTTACGAAACGTGTCCGGCACTTCGGACGAGGGCGTTCCGGGATAGCAGGAAATCAGCGAGACGCCAGCTTCCAGCGCGCCGCGCACAATGGCTTCATTGCCCAGCAAAAGATGGCGCTCGCCGCGCCCGCCCGTCAACAAGGGATGCTTGCTCATGTTTCCTCCGCAAGGCGCTCACGCTCGGCGCCCTGTCCAAATAAAAAAGACGCGCGCGGCCGGAGCCGGGCGCGTCGTCGTCAAAAAGCCTATTTCTTGCCGAGTTCCGCCGCGCGGGCGCGGTAAAAGCCGCCGTCCTCGCCGGGCAGCGCTTCGCCGAGGCGGGCGTAGGCCGCGGCCGCCGCGTCCTTCTTTCCCGCAAGTTCGGCGGCGTCGGCCACAAGGGGCAGAATATCGAGGCGCGATTCCTCGGTCATGCCGCTTTCCAGCGTCTGCAATATGGTCAGGGCCTGTTCGCCCTTTCCGGCGCGCAGCAGGACGCCGGCCCGGGCCAGCTCCGCGGCGAGCCCCATGGGACGCCCCTTCTCCAGCTGCGCGGCTTCGTCGTAGGCCGCGGCCGCGCGCTCGAAATCTCCGGCTTCCACGGCGCTGCGGGCCAGCGCGCTCAGAACGCCGTAGCGGTATTCCTCGGGGCACTTTTCCGCCAGCGCGCTCAAGGCCTTGAGGCGCTCCGCGCCGCTGGTCGTCAGCGTCGCCCTGGCAAGTTCGTCAAGAGCCTGGTCCGCCTTGGACGCCGCATGCCAGCGCCATGCGCCCGTACCGGCGAGCGCCAGCAGCAGAATCACGACAACGGCGGCGATAGCCTTGCTGTTTGTAACGATAAATTGAAGCAGAGGGGCGCTTTCGGCGCTGACCTCGGCCCTGAGATCTCCCAGAAGGGTGGGGTTTGCTTGCTCGGACGACGCAGGTCGTTGCATCATGAGGCTCTCCTTGACAAAAGACTTTCGTTCTCCGACCGTCCGCAATGAGGCGAAGGAAAGGATCTTTTTTTAGGTCAAGACGCCATACCCTGTCAAAGAAAAAGCCTGAAATCCCCTCGCGCCCGGTTCTTCGCCGCGGGGACAAACTGGCTCTTGTCAACTGCGCGCCTTATGCTGTAGCATATCGCGCGTATTCCACATTTTTCGAGGAGCAGTCATGACGCTGGCGCACGAAATGTCCCTTATCGGAGCGAGAGCCCGGGAGGCCTCCCGCCGCATGGCCAGAGCGACCCCCAGAACAAAGACGCAGTTCCTGTTCCGTCTTGCCTCGCTGCTGGAAGAGGAAGAGCGGGCCCTGCTCGCCGCCAATGCCCGTGATCTGGATGCGGCGGACGCGCGCGGCATTGACGCTCCCCGCAGGGATCGCCTTCGTCTGACGCCCGCCGTCATCGCGGAAATGGCCCGCGCCTGCCGGCATGTGGCCGATATGGACGACCCCATAGGCGCGACGGAAAGCCAGTGGCAGCGCCCCAACGGCCTGCTTGTGGGCCGGATGCGCGTTCCCCTGGGCGTGGTCGCCATGGTTTACGAGGCGCGTCCCAATGTGACCATCGACGCGGCCATTCTCTGCCTCAAGGCGGGGAACGCCGTCATCTTGCGCGGCGGCAGCGAAGCCCTGCAGTCCAACACGGCCCTGGCGGCCCTGCTTTCGCGCGCTCTGGAAGAATCCAGCCTCCCGGCCGACGCCGCCCAGCTCGTGACCAGCACGGATCACGCCGCCGTAACGGAACTTTGCAAGCTGGACAACTTTATCGACGTCATGATCCCCCGCGGCGGCGAAGCTCTGGTGCGCGCCGTGCAGGAAGCCGCGACCATGCCGGTGCTCAAGCACTACAAGGGCGTCTGCCACGCCTTTATTGAGGAAAGCGCCGATCAGGAGCAGGCGCTCGCCATCGTGCATAACGCCAAGACGCAGCGCCCCGGCGTCTGCAACGCGCTGGAGTGCCTGCTTGTGCAGGCGTCCATCGCCGACAGCTTTCTGCCGAAGGTCGCGGAACGCCTTGGAAGCGCCGGCGTCGCCTTTCATGCTTGTCCGCGCGCCCTGCCCCTGCTGGGCGCGGCCGCGGTTCCCGCGCGGGAAGACGACTGGGGCGCCGAATATCACGCCCTGATCCTGGCCGTGCGGGTCGTGGACGACATGGACGCGGCGCTGGAGCACATCGCCCGCTACGGCTCCAACCATACGGAAATTATCTGCACGACGAACCATCCCCTTGCCATGCGTTTTGTCCGTGAAGCGGACGCCTCCATGGTAGCCGTCAACGCGTCCACCCGTTTCAACGACGGCGGGCAGCTGGGGCTCGGGGCGGAAATCGGCATTTCCACCTCAAAGCTGCACGCCTACGGCCCCATGGGCGTGCGCGAATTGACATCCACCAAATTTGTCGTCATGGGACAAGGGCAGGTGCGCGAATAAATGACTTCCGCGTACGGGCGCGACGCCGGAGGACGCGCCATTCTCGGGGGCAGCTTCAATCCTCCCCACATAGGGCACTTTCGTCTGGCCATTGAAATCAGGGAGGCGCTTGGCGACCGAATCCGGGATCTTGCCCTGCTGCCCTGCGCCATGCCGCCGCACAAGGCGGCCGAGGGTCTGCTCCCCTTCGAGTTGCGCGCCAGAATGGTGGAAAGCGTCGCGCGGCATTTGCCGGGCATAGTCTGCGACCGCCGCGAAGCGCTGCGCCGGGGCCCCTCCTACACATGGGACACCCTGCGCGCGATCAGGGAGACGCGCCCGGACGAACCCGTTTTTTTCATACTGGGCAGCAAGGATTATGAAATGCTGGATTCCTGGCATCGCGGCGTGCGTCTGCCGGAACTCTGCCATCTGCTCGTCGTTCCGCGAGCCAGCGCCGCCGACGCCGAAGTAGCGGCGGCAACGCGGCGGCTCTGGCCTGACGCACGGGAAACGGACGCGCTCCTGCCCGGGGGAAAAAGTTTTCGCATTTGCGCGCCCGCCGCCGGTGAAGGGCGTCAAACTTTCGGACTGGTTCATTTTTTGCATATACCTTGGTTACCTATCAGTGCCTCGGATATTCGTCGGCGCTGGCTGGCTGGACTCAATACGGATTTTTTACTGCCCAAGACTGTTGCGGACATTCTGCGCGAGCAGGAATCCGAAGTGCTCAAACACTGGCAGACAACGGAACACAAGCATGCTGACAACGCCACCTAAAGAACTGCGTGAAAATATCGCCCGCGCCAACGGCTACTTGCGCCGGGAAGAAGTCCAACGCGCCCTACACGCCATGGCCACGGCCATGCGCCAGTACGCCAGCGTCAGACTGATGCGCTCGGCGCGTGCGGAAGTGGAAATTCAAATGGATGACTTCCTGCACGCGCTGGTACGTCATCAATCCTTGCAGCATCTGCTTGATCCGCAAAACACGGGCCGCCCCAGACAAATCAAGTTTGAGCACGCCAAGGCGCAGGCCATCGCGGCTGTCCTTGACGGTCTTGCGCGCATCTTGCAGCAGGAAGCGGAAAACGCGCAGCGTTCCGCCCAGGAAGCCAAGGCCGAACGCAAGCGCACCCTCATTCAAACCGGCATTCAGCTGCTGCAGCAGGGGCAGTTCGGCAAGGGGCGCGCCTTCCTCAAGCGGGCCGCCGACGAATTCGGCAGCGAAAAGGGCCTGCACATCCAGATCGCCAAGATTCTCTTCGCCGCCAAGCAGTACGCCGACGCCGGCGAAATGTATGAAGAATCCATGGCGCGCTATCCGCGCGAGTCCGCCGCTTACGTCGGGGCCATCAACGCCTACGAAGAAATCAACGAATTTGAAAAGATGGAGCGCGTCTACAAGAGCGTTCTGCGGACCTTCGGCGGGCATCCCAACACCTTCGGGCGCATGGCGAAGATGTACTGGAGATGGCACAAGCGCCAGCAGGCCGAGGAGCTCGCCATCCGCGCCCTGCAAGGGAATCCGAATCAGCCGGAAGCCCTTGAAATCATGGAACACATCAACAACAGGGGCGACGCCGTAGCCACCTAGAGCGTTTCATCTTTGAAAAAGGTGAAACGCGAGGCGGCAGCACAGCGCCGCCCGGCCAGAAGTGAGCGGAAAAACCGCGTTTTTTCCGCGAAACGACAGGCCGTATGGTTTGAAACGCAACGCGTTTCAAACTGAAAATGCTCCAGGAAGCGGCGATTCCCCGTGTCGCGTCGCAAAATGCCGCTCTGGCAATAAAATAGCTTGCATTTGATCGCGAATTCAACTAAACAAGTTCTCGGTTACTTCTTGCGGAGAGGTAGCGAAGCTGGCCGTAACGCGCTCGACTCGAAATCGAGTTACCGGCTAATCCCCGGTACGTGGGTTCGAATCCCACTCTCTCCGCCATACTTTTTTCAAAAAAGTGCGAAAAGTCCGCGAAGCCTTGAGCGACGCGGACTTTTTCTGTTTTTGCCCCCTCTCCGGCGGGGGCGGCTATCAAAAAAATCTCATCCCTCGGGCGGCGCCCCTCCATAGGGGCGCCGCCCGTTTCAACATCAGCGGCCGTACGCATCGGCAAGGCGCACGATATCATCCTCGCCCAGATAGGCGCCGGACTGAATTTCTATCAGGACCAGCGGAATAACGCCGGGATTCTTCAAGCGATGCTTCATTCCCACGGGGATATACGTAGACTGATTTTCCGTAAACAGCCGGATATCGTCGCCGTTGGAAACTTCCGCCGTGCCGCTGACCACAACCCAGTGTTCCGCCCGGTGATGGTGCATCTGCAGGGAAAGCTCCGCGCCCGGATTGACGATAATCCGCTTGACCTGAAAACGATCGCCCAGCGCCAGGGTCTCGTAACTGCCCCAGGGACGGGGCACCAGCGGATGCCGGCGGCATTCTTCCCGCCGCTCGTTCTGCAATCTGGCCGCGATACGCTTGACGTCCTGCGCGCGACGGCGCGGCGCCACCAGAACGGCGTCCTGCGTTTCCACCACGACAAGATCGCGCACGCCCAGCGCGGCAAGCAGGCGATGGCGGGCATTGAAATAGCATCCTTCCGTATCTTCCGCGAGAACGTCGCCGACGCAGACGTTCCCCTGCTCGTCCTTCCGCCCGACGACGTACATGGCTTCCCAGGAACCAAGATCATTCCAGCCCAGCGCCAGCGGCAATACCGCCGCCCTGTCCGTCTTTTCCATGACGGCGTAATCCAGCGACAGCGAGGGCGTCGCCAGAAAGGCCGCCTTGTCGGGGCGGCAAAAACCGCGATCCCGTCGACGTCCCTCCCAGGCTTCAAGACAACCGGCGCTGATGCCGGGGGCGTAGCGTTCCAGCTCTTCCAGCAGCACGGAAGCCCGCATAAGGAACATGCCGCTGTTCCATGCAAAATTCCCCTCGGCCAGCATGGCCTCCGCCAGCCGCCGCTCCGGCTTTTCCACAAAGCGCGCGACCTGAAAACCGCCGAACGGCAAGGGGGCGCCCATCTCTATGTAGCCGAACCCCGTCTCCGGCCCCGTCGGCGTCACGCCGAAGGTCACGATACGCCCTTCTTCCGCGGCGGCCGCCGCCTGCCGCACGCCCTTGCAAAAGGTCTCCGTATCCTCAATGGCATGATCCGAAGGCAGGACAAGCATCAGCGGATCGCCGCCCCTTTCCCGCAGCGCCAGCGCCGCCAGCGCCGTCGCGGGAGCCGTGTTGCGCGGCGCCGGCTCCAGCAGCACGTCGCCAGTCTCGCCGCATTGCCGCAGCGCGTCCAGAACATAGAAACGATGTTCCTCATTGCAGACGATAACCGGAGCGCCGCGCTCCGACAGGGAGCGCGTGCGCTGCAGGGTGCGTCCAAACAGGGTTTCGCCCTCGCCAAGATCGACGAACTGCTTGGGATAGGTTTCCCGGGACAGGGGCCACAAGCGCGTGCCGCTGCCGCCGCACAAGATAACCGGAACGATTTCTCGCATTTGCCGTATCCTGAATTTGAAGATGGTTTCCTATGCTAGGCGGGCACAGCGCCGCCCCGCTCCTCAAGAAAGCGCAGGATTTCTCCCGTCCTGTCTTCCAGAAGCGCCCTGTCGCCCCGCGTTTCCACATTAAGCCGCAGCAGCGGTTCCGTATTGGACATTCGCAGATTGAAACGCCAGTCGGGGAATTCCAGATTGACGCCGTCCAGCCGATCCTCGTACACGGCGCCGCCGGCATACCGCTGCCGGACCTGCTCCATCAGCGCCGCGGCGTCTTCCACCCGCCGGTTGATTTCTCCGCTGCACGGATAGGCCGCCATGCGCTCGCGCACCAGCTCGGCCAGCGACGCGCCGGAACGATGCAGCAGACCCGCCGTCAGCAGCCAGGGGATCATGCCCGAGTCGCAGTAGGCAAATTCGCGGAAGTAGTGATGCGCGCTCATTTCTCCGCCGTATACGGCGTCTTCAGCCCGCATGCGCTCCTTCATGAAGGCATGCCCCGTCTTGCCCATGATCGGCGTCCCGCCCGCGGCCTGCACGACGTCGCGCGTATTCCAATATACTCGCGTGTCATGCACAATCTTGCCGGCGGGCGCCCGGCGCAGCACTTCCCGCGCCAGCAGACCGACGCAGTAATAGCCTTCGACGAACTCGCCGTCGCCGTCATAAAAGAAACAGCGATCAAAATCGCCGTCCCAGGCGACGCCAAGATCGGCCCCGGCCTCGCGCACCGCCGCCGCCGTAGCGGCGCGCCGCTCCGGCAGCAGAGGGTTTGGCACGCCGTTGGGAAAGGAACCGTCGGGTTCCATATGGAGAAACACAAACTCAAAGGGCAGCCTTTCGGCCAGGGCGGCGACCACCGGCCCCGCGCAACCGTTGCCGGGGTCCGCCACAATCCGCAGGGGACGGCGCCCGGCCCGGGGCTTCAGCTCCCCTGCTCCGGAAAATTCCAGAAGCCAGCGTATATAGTCGGGCCGCGTTTCAAGCGAATGGCGCGCCGGCTTGACCGGCGCCGGCGCACGCCCTTCTTCCAGCAGACGGCCGACGCGCTCCCGCAGCGCGTACAGGCCGGAATCGCCGCTGATCGGCAGCGCGCCGCCGCGCACCAGCTTGAAACCGTTTTCATCGGCCGGATTGTGACTGCCGGTAATCATGACGCCGACGTCAAAGGTTCCCCGGGCGGCGGCGTAATATATTTCTTCGGTGCCGCATTGCCCTATCGTCGACGTCTCCGCCCCGGCCTCGTTCAGGCCCGCAAGCAGAGCGGATTCCAGCTCGGGGCCGGAAAGACGCGCGTCGCGCCCGACGACAGCCTTGCGAACGCCCAGTTCCTCGACGACGGCCCTTCCCAGAGCTCTCGCCATTTCGGCGGTCAAGGGAAAGGGGAAACGTCCCCGGATATCATAAGCCTTGAAACAGAGAAGTTCGGCGCGCATGGGCAAACCTCGCAACATTAATTTAAGGATGAGACGCCCTCTTCATATCCCGAAGCGCCTGCGGGAACAATCCCCGTACGCGAGCGCGGCCGGCGTGAAACAAGCAAAGGAAGTTGACGTTTTCATGAATTTCAAATATAAAATTTTATACTTTCGCTTGACAGTGACAGGGATTTGAAAGAGAGTTCTTTACGTCATATTTTCCCGTGCGAAGCGGGAAAGCCCTTTCAGGGAAAAGGCCGCGACATCGCGTCGCCCCGCCTCGCCATTCCGACACCCTTCTAGCCAATCCAATTGGGAGGAATCATGGCTTCTTACGAACAGTCGGTCGGTAATGTTATCGACAATATTTCCGGCCTCAGCCAGTCCACCAAAGACGCCATTGCTTCTCTGCTTGGCGGTCTTGACAGCAACGCCCTGATTGCCCAGTCCGACGGCACCACCCCCGTCGACGCCGGCACGCAGCTCGTCACGGTGAACGCCGGCGCTCACCTCACCCAGGATCTGGGCGCGCCCGTCGTGATCATGAGCGGCAACTCCTCCGCCGACGTGACCTTCAGCGCCAGCTCGAAGATCGACGCCATGGTGCTGGGCAGCGGCAACAACAACGTGACCTTCCAGGCCGACAAGGCCATCAGCGTTGAAACCACTGGCGGCCAGGACAACATCACGACCGCCGGCGGCAACGACAACCTCGTGCTCAACGGCGGCAACGCCACCGTCAACACGGGCGAAGGCAACGACAGCGTGGTGCTGACCGGCGCCAACGCCACCGCCAACGTTACCGGCGGCACCGGCGACATGACCATCTGGCTTGACGCCAACGCCACCGGCAACGCCACGGTGAACGCGGGCGACGGCTTCGACCGCCTGTCCCTGCAGGACAACCGCGCCAACCACACCTTCGCTGTTGACGCCAACGGCAACGTGATCATGCACAGCAACTATGGCGTGACCATGGACGGCGTGCAGGTCGTGACCTTCGACACCAACAAGGACGGCCAGATCACCAGCGCCGACAACATCACCGTTCTTGCCGAAAACTCCAACGACGCTCTGGTTGCCACGCTGTACAAGGTGGCCCTGGGCCGCGAAGCCATCGACGGCGCCGACGGCTGGGGCGGCAGCACCCTGGGCGGCATCAACTGGTGGATGAACGAGTTCGAAAAGGGCGCGACCGACGGTACCACCGACCATCTGGTGCGTTCGTTCCTGAACTGCGACGAATTCCACGCCAAGTACGACAGCATGAGCAACGCTGATTACGTCAACACGCTGATCAGCAACGCCGGTATCAGCAACGCCAACCAGGCGGCGTGGCTGGATGCCCTCAACAACGGCACCATGGATCGCGTTGATGTGGCCTACGCTGTGGCCACCGACGCCGAAACCGTGAAGGTGCTCGGCGTTGACGGCGAAAACTACGTTATTGACGCCTACGCCGGCGCGTAAGCGCTAATCCTTTAACCCCTTGCGGCGGCCTCACTCTCGGGCGAGGCCGCCGTTTCTTTTACCTATGGACTTCGATCCCCTTGCCCCGGCCTTCGCGCATCAGCTGAACTCGGACACCCTGGCGCAACTTACCCTGACCGCCCTGCAAACAGGGAAAACGCCGGAGGCCATAGAACTCTCCCTCGTCTTTGCGACACGCTTTGGTCATTTCATGCCCGAAGCGCACGCCCTTTGCGCTGCCGTTCTGGCCCGGGCAGGACATCTGGAAGCATCCCTTGCCCAGTGGGACAAGGCCTTTCACCGCAGCGGGTTCAACGCCGCATGGCTGGCGCAGGGTCTGCGCGCCGCATGGGCGGCGGAGGCCTCGTCAAAAACTGCCGCGCGCTACGCCGAACGCTGGCAGCACCTGCTCGAGCGCCTGTTCATTGACGCGCCGCATCCCGAATTTCTGGCGGAGCTGACGGCCAGAGGCTGGCAGGGAATCGGTTCCGCCGGCACGCATCAAGGCTGCCTGCGCGCATGGCTCTGGCTGCCGGCTTCCCAGAATTTTCATATCCAGATTTCCGGCGGCCCCGCCTTTTCTCTGGGGCCGGTACGCCGCGCCACGCTGGGGCCGCATACCCTGCATGTGCTGCACGCTCCCCTTCCCGTCACGGAAACGCCCTACACGCTCAATCTGACGGACGCGACCGGCCGCCATGTTCAGGGCAGCCCCCTGATCTGCTCCCCCGCGCGCAGCGCAGCGCCGCGCCGCGCGCAACGCGCTCCCCGCTCCGGCGCGGCGGGCATGACGATCATTGTTCCCGTCTATGACGACCGGCAGGCGACGCTTTCCTGCCTCGCCTCGATTCTGGCCAGCCGCAAGCGCAACAAGACGGCCTTCACCCTGCTTGTTCTCTGGGATCACGGCCCGGACGCCTCGCTGCTTGCCGCACTCCGGCGGCTTGCCTCCAGACAAAAAATCATTCTGCGGGAGACGCCCCACAACATGGGATTTCTTGCCGGCGTCAACCATGCGCTCTCGCTTGTCCCGCGCGGAGACGTCGTCCTGCTCAATGCCGATACGCTTGTGCACGGCGACTGGGTCGATCGGATGGCGCAGGCCGTCCGTACGCCCGACGCCGGTACCGTGACCGCGATGGGCTCAGATGCGGAGCTTGTCTCCTATCCTTCTCCCGAGCACCGGGGCGACGTACGCCGCCTGAGGGATGTTCGCCGGATTGACGACGCCTGCCGTCTCCTGCCCTTTGCCGAGGCGCTGCGGGAAATCCCCGTAGGCGTCGGCTTCTGCATGGCTGTCGCACGTCGCGCGCTGGACGCTGTCGGCGGCTTTGACGGCCTGCGCGTCTTCAGCGGTTATGGCGAAGAAGTGGATCTTTGCCTGCGCGTCGCCGAGGCCGGACTGAAGAACTATGCCGCCATGAACGTCTTTGTCGCGCACCTTGGCGGTCGCTCCTTCGGCGCCGCCAAGCGGGCCCTTGTCGCCCAGAACAACGCGGCCATATTCGCGCGCTACCCCGATTACGACGACGACTACATGTCCTTCATGCGTGCCGATCCGCTCGCGCCCCTGCGGGAACGCGTCTCCCGCGCGCTGGACGCCCCCGCGCAGAAAGACGCCGTCCTGCATATCCGCGCATGGGCGGATCAGTTTCTGCCGACAACGGCCGCGGATAATCCCGCCGCCCCGGAGGCCGTGCTCTTCGTGCGACTCCTCGCCGGGGGCGCGCATGCGCTGCTTCGTCTGCGTCAGACCCCGCCGACAATGGACATGCTCTTTCAGCTGCCGGAAGAAACGGACGCGCTGGCGACGGCGCTCCAGCGCCGCGGGATTGAACACGGCGTCCCGCATACAGATTCGTCCCTGATTGGCGAGATCCTTCAGGCGCTGCCGCTGGAGCTTCAGCCCAACGCGGACCGGCAAACATCCGTCCCGCCGTCCAGCCCGCCCGAAACCGGCGTTTGTCTGGCGACGCCCCCGCGCGCTCCCGCCGACTGGCTGCGCTTCTGCCGTCTGGCCGCGCAGCGTCCGCATACGACGTTCTTCATTCTCGGTATGCAGGAATTAACGGAGGAGCTGCCGCATCCGGCAAATGTACGCTCACTGCCGTCAGTCGACGATCTCAGCCCCCTGTCGCCGCATGCCCTGTTTATCCCGGCCGACAGCAGCGAGGCCGACGTCGGCGTCTGGCGGGACTGGTTGACGCGCCGTCGCTGCCCGCATACTCTGTTGCGCGTTCTTCCCGAAGATACGACAGAAGGAGAGCAGCCCATGCAACCAACCGCTATTACGGGAGAAATGGAACTGGCCGGAGCCGGCGTACGCGGCTGGGCCCGCGGTTCGGACGCTGTCGGCCCCCTCTGGCTGGAGCTTCTGGCCGACGACGTCGTTGTCGCCGCCGGTCGCGCGGATTTGCCCGAACCCGAAGGGTGCGGCTTCTGGATGCCTCTGCCATCCTTTGTGCTGGAACACCCCTGCACGCTTCGCGTACGCGTCGCCAATACGTCGCAGTTTATCGGCGATCCCAGAAGCCTGCCGGGCAAAAAGGATTCGGACGGCGTCCTCCAAGGCGAGCTTGACAGCGACGGGGGACTGACGCTCTCCGGCTGGGCGCAGGACGTCAGCCGTCCCGAGCAGTACCTGCGTATTTTCGCGCGGCATGAAGGCGCCGTCGTCGCTTCCGCGGTTGCGGACGGTCGCCGCCCCTCGCCGGATCAGGGCGACAGGCATGGCTTCCGCCTGCATCTGCCCCCGGAACTGGCCGACGGCAAGGAACGCCTTATCGCCGTGGAGGACGAGAACGGACGCCCCCTGCCCGGCAGTCCGCTCCAGCTGCGCGTCATGCCGCAAGGGCCGGCCGGCTGGCTGGAACAGCAGAAAACGCTGGACGCCGCCGGGCGCGCGCTGCTGCTCGATCTGCTCCGCCATCTGGAAAGACGCGCCCCCCAGGCGCTGGGAGAAGCGGATCTTTCCTTCTGGAAAGAAGCCTTTCCCGTTCCTCCCCCACCCTCCGGCGGCAAGTACGCGCTATCCCTGCATGTAGCCGGGGGGCCCTCCAATGCGGCCGCAACAGTCTGGCGTCAGCAAAAAGCCCCGTCATGCCGTCTCGTCGCCGAAAAGGCTGACATGACGCTGTTCCTGCAACACGGCGAACGACTGCATCCTCATGCCGTCGCTCACCTTGCGGCCGCCCTGAAGCAAAGCGGCGCGGGTCTGGTCTATGCCGACGGCGAAACTCGCGCGGACGACGGACAGGCGCGCGCCCTGTGCAAGCCGGCATGGGATCGCGACGCCTTCATGGGCAAGGATTATCTGGGACCCATTCTTGTTTCCCGCGCCGTCATGGACGCGACGCCGCTCAGGGAAGGCGAAGGGTACGCCGCCCTGCGAGTGCGTCTGGCGCTGGCCGCGGAGCAACTGGGCGGCATTCGTCACCTTCCCTACCTGCTGAGCGAGGAACTGCCTCTGGACGACGGCGACGGCCGGCGCGCCGTCTGGCAGCAATGGCTGGACGAACGCCATCCCGGCGCGCGCATCGAAGCGCAGGAGAATCCGTCCCTGTCGCGCGTCCGCTACCCTCTGCCGCATCTCCCGCGCGTTTCCGTCATCATCCCCACCCGGGATCGGGCGGATCTGCTGCGTCGCTGCATGGAGGGACTGGCGACCACCGACTATGACAATATGGAAATCCTTGTGGTGGACAACAATACCGCCGACAAGGAGGCTCTGGCCCTGCTGGAAGACATAGACGCCCGACCGAACGCCCGCGTACTGCGGCGTCCGGGTATCTTCAACTACGCCGCCCTGAACAACGACGCCGTGCAGGAAGCTTCGGGCGAACTGCTCTGCCTGTGCAACAATGATACGGAAATGCCGTCTCCCGACTGGCTGAAGGAAATGGTCAGTCTGCTGGCGGCCGCCGGAGATGAGGCCGGTTGCGTGGGGGCAAAGCTGCTCTGGCCCAACGGACTGGTACAGCATGGCGGCGTCGTGGTGGGGACGCATCTGCTGGCCGCCCATGCGGGCAATCACTGGACGGCCGACGAACCCGGGTACATGGATCGCAACCTGATCGTACAACAGTACAGCGCCGTGACGGCGGCCTGCCTGCTGACGCCGCGCGCGCTCTTCCAGGAGCTGGGCGGGCTGGACGCCCGTCGTTTCCCCGTTAATTTCAACGATGTGGACTACTGCCTGCGCGTGCGCGCCGCCGGGAAAAAAATTCTCTGGACGCCCTTTGCCCGGATAGTGCATCATGAGTCCGCCAGTCGCGGCAAGGACGTCGCGCCCATGAACAAGGCGCGCGCGGAACGCGAAATGCGCGGTTTCCGGCAGCGCTGGCCATTCTATCAGGACCCCTTCTACAACCCAAATCTGCCGCTGAGCACTGTTGTCGAAGCCTTTGAAGGTCTCGCCCTGCCGCCGCTTCCCCGGCGTCTCCGCTGACAGGCGACAACCCTACTTCACAAGGAAAAGATATATGAATCCCCGTACCATTCTCTTTCTTCACCAGTCCTTTCCCGGACAGTTCGACTCGCTGGCCCGCTCCCTTGCCGTCGACGGGCACAAGGTCTTTGCTCTGGCCATGAATCCTCAGGCGGCCCTGCCCGGCGTCACCCAGTATAAGTATATGCCCCTGCGCGGCCAGGACGACGACAACACGCCCTACCTGCTGCGCGACATGGACGCCAAGCTGATCCGCGCGGAAAGCGCCTACAAGGCCATGAAGCTGCTGAAAGGCAAGGGCCTGAATCCCGACGTCATCTACGCCCATCCCGGCTGGGGCGAATGCCTGTTCATCAAGAACGTCTGGCCAGAGGCGCGACTTGTCATCTATGCGGAATGGTTCTATAATCTGCATGGTCAGGAAGTGAATTTCGATCCGGCCTTCCCTCCTCTGTCGGAAGAGGACGAGCTTCGCCTCACCTTCAAGAATACGCCTTTCCTCCATGCGCTCAGCGAATGCGACGCCGCCGTCGCCCCCACGCAATGGCAGCGGAGCCGCTTCCCCGCCTGGGCTCAGGAAAAAATTCATGTTATTCATGAAGGGCTGGCCCTGGACGAACTTGCCGCCGTCAAACCCCGCGGTCTTGGCATCCCCTCGCAGGGTCTCAAGCTGCGGAAGGGCATGCCCATCGTCACGTTCTGCGCGCGCCATCTGGAGCCCGTGCGCGGCTTCCATTACTTCATGCGAGCCCTGCCCGCCATTCTGAACGGAAATCCCGAAGCGCATGTGATCGTCATGGGACAGGACGCGGGCATTCAGAACGTCGGCTACGGCAAGGGCAACCCTGAAGGCGTCAGCTGGCGCAAGAGCATGGAAAGCGAACTTGGCGACAGCGTAGACTGGAAGCGGGTGCATTTTCTGGGAATGCTCGATCGCAAGCTTTATCTTGCCATGCTGAAGCTGAGCGCCTGCCACGTCTATCTGACGACGCCGTTCATTCTGTCGTGGTCTTTCCTCGAAGCTGCGGGGCTAGGCTTGCCCATTGTGGCTTCAGACACCCCGCCGGTAAAGGAATTCAGCCACCTGAGCGGCCTGGACTTCGTGCGTTTCGACGACGTCGACGGCCTTGCGCGTCAGGTGCTGCATCGTCTTTCCCATCAGCCGGAAGGCTTCTTCGATGGTAATCTTCGCGGTATCGAGGCGCTGGATCTTTCCAGAACCCTCCCGGCTCTCAAGCAGATTCTGCTGAATGAAAGCTCCGCCACGGACATGGGCGGCGGTTCGCTGGAAAATATCATTCTGCTGGAAGAAGACTAGCCGCGAAACACCTGCTGGAAAAAGGAAGGCGGCATGCGACTGGATGCGTTTACGCAAAACAATCCGTTGATACTGGGTTCTTTTGACGTCATTCGCGGCGATATTCTCCACGGCTGGATTGTCGGCGCAACGCCCGAGGTGCGCCCACTGGTCTTTGTAAACGATACTCCCGCCGTTCTCCTGGATGATGCCATCCCCCGGCCGGACGTCTGCCGCGATCTTGGCATTGCCAACGCCCATGCCGCCGGTTTTGCCTGCCGCCTTCCCGCTTCCTCCGGCGACGCCGTACTCTCATTATACGGCGTCACGCCGGACGGCGTCTTTCATATTACGCGTCGCCCTCTGAACCATGCCATCTACGAACGCGCGCTCGGAATACAGATTCGTCGCGCAGCCGCGGCTGCGGCTGCTCAGGACGCCGTCGGCATCGTATGCTGGGACGGCGCCCATAACCCCATAGGCCGGGCAAAAGTTCTGTATGATATTGTCACGGCAGGCAAACGTCCGGCCGTACTGCTCTGCTATCTACACGAAGAATTTGGCGGATCTGTCTGGCCGCCCTTGCAGCAGTGCGATTTGCCCCTGATCGCCATCCCTTGGAATCGTCGTCATGAAGGACACGCGCTGCTGCGTCGTCATGGCGTCAGCTTCAATACCGTCTGGATATGCAAGCCGCGTCTGCCTTCCTTTCGCCTGGCGGCCGCGGTATCCCACCCTTCCACACGCTTCATTCTTGATATCGACGACAACGAGGAAGCCTTCAGCGCCTTTCAAAAAGACTCGCGAGCGGAATATGACGCGCCGGGTTCGCAACTGGCGCATTTTCTGCTGGAGCAAATATCCTCGCGCACCGTTGTCAGTCCGCCGCTTCAACGCCGCTTTGGCGGACGTATCATCCGTCATGTCCGCCGTCCGGATCCGCGTCCGCGGCCTGACGACAACACAGCGTACCGAATTGGATTTGTCGGCACGGTCCGCCCTCACAAGCAGGTACTGCCGCTTGCGCGAGCATTGAGGATAATTTCGGCGACAACGCATCTGCCGCTGGAGCTGCATGTCTATGGAGACATTCAGCCTCCCGAATATCGCGAAGCGCTGAAAGATACCGGCGTTGTCCTTCGCGACACAGTGCCCCTTGGCGAATTGCCGGAGGCGCTGGCGGCAATGCATGTTCTGATCAGCGGCTTCCCTGCCCCGGATACCGACGAGCGCACGCAGGCAATCGTTCAATGCCAGGTCCCGGCGAAGATCTCCGACGCTCTGGCGGCAGCGCGCCCCATTCTTGTGCCCGACACGCCCGCAGTTGACGACCTGCGGGATATTCCCGGCGTCTACCTCTTTACCAAGGATAACTTTACAGAACAACTTGTCGCCGCTCTCAGCGAAAAACGCACGTTTTCCCTGCCTTCAGAGTTCACGCCTGAGGGCGCATACGAAACGTTTTCCAGGGTTGAAAAAAAAGCGCGAACCGCTTCGGCCCTGTGCGCTCTGACAGCAACCTTCTCTGCTGTTGATATGGAACCCGACACTCCGACCCTCGTCCTGCTCTGGAAGCAGCATGACGCGGGACTATACGGCCGCCGCGTCGATCAGATAGCGCGCAGCTACAAACGCCGCTATCCCAATCATCGCGTCATTATTCTGGAATTTTTGGCGGCGCAGACGGAATCTTCCCTGCAAACTTCGCAGCAGATAGACGGCGCTTTTCAACTACTCCCGCCGGTTCCCCCGCCCCCTCTCGAAGAAGATTTCGGTGATGAAAAGGCTGTCAAGGAGATGCTTCTTGCGCTTAAATGTCGCGGTCTGAAGCGCGATGGGATTCTCTTGCAGACATTGCGTCACTCCTCGCCGCAGAATCTGCGGGAAACCCTGTCCTCATTCCTGGAGCGCGAGCGCCTCTCGCCTGATTCAACGCTTTTTATTCTTTTTCCGATTATTGACGCCCTGGAAGACGTCGAAGAAATTCTGCGTCCCTACACGCGCCTGATTGACGTTGTGGACAATCAGTTAAGCTGGGCGGATAACAATATCCGCCGCTGTCGTCTGCTTGATCAATACTTCCGCCTTCTGGCTCCGGCTTCCCGGGTTGTTTTCAATACGGAGCAGACGCGCGCCTTTTTTGCGGATCGTCATTTTCTGAATGGCGCCGCAGCTGAAGTTATTCCAAACTGGTATACGCTGCCGGATGGCATCTGTCCAGAACCGCACCCCATCCCCGGGACTACGCGGCATATCTTCTACTCTGGAAACATGAACGATCGCCTGGACTGGTCCCTTTTGCACGCCATCGCCGCGCAGCCCGACGTCTGTCTGCATCTGGCAGGAACGGCGCAACGCGCGCGCGAAAAGCTGAACCAGCTGATTGCCCAGGGCGTCGTTTATCACGGCGTCACCCCGGAACGGGAAACGCTGACGTTGCTGTCGCTCATGGATGCGGCCATTGTCCCCCATATTCTGGACAGAATTTCAATGTATATGAATCCTATCAAAATCGGCATGTACAGTGCCGTGGGAATCCCTGTCGTCTGCCCGGCCGCCTTAAAGATTGACAGAGGGAACATCTTAGAATATTCTAATAAATATAGCTGCTTAAAAATAATAAGTACGCTTCCCAAACGTTCGGCGGGCATTCCGCAACAAGACGCGGATGCTTCTGAAAATGCCTATCTGCGCCTGCTGGAACACTGTCATCCCGCTCTTGCCGCTCAACGCTCATTTCAACCAGCTGGATAAAGGGTCACTGCATGCAATCCCCCCGTGCAAATTTTCCGGATCAGATTTCGAGCTTTTACATCGACTGGCATCTGCTGGACGGTTGCAATCATGAATGCAGCTATAATCATGAGCCGGCAAGCGCCCTGCAGGAGAAATATTATAGGGAACCGCTGCTGGAAGCGGCTTATACGCTGCTAAGTCTGCAACGCCCCAACCCCGTTGTTCATTTTTACGGGGGCGAGCCGACCATCCATCCGCATTTCCCGGAACTTTTTCGCTATATTGCCACCTCGGGAAAACAGCTGAACATCGTACTGGATACCAACGGACTGCGCTCTCCCGATTATTACAAGAAATTGCTGCAAGGAATACCGCATGGAATTCTGTGCTGCAATATTGACGTTCACCTGAAATATCTGACGCTTGAGCAATTGCTCCCTCTAATGGCGCTCATTATTGAGAACAAGCAGCATTGCCGAGTCGTTATCAATCACGTATCGGAATACGCGCGCAAGGCCGAAACTCTTTATCAGAAGCTTGCGATTTTCAGCCGTCAGCTTCCCTTCGCCCTTGAAATCCGTCTCCCGCTTGGTGGAGATCCCGCGTCGGCGCAAGCGGCAATGAATGCCTTTACGTCCGTCGCCGCTCCTGTCAGACTCCCCGCCTGGGCCATAACGGCGCGCATGCCGCTGGCAACGCCGCAGCATGCCGGGTCCGGGTCCGCTCCCTATTGCTGCCTCGGCGCAACCAGCGTCCATGTTACGCCGGAAGGGAAACTTACGCTCGGGCTGGCGGCAGAGGATGATGACTTTCATCCCCGCGTCATGAAGTTGCCTCTCATGCGCCCCGGATTCCCTCAGATACCCTCCTTTCCCAGCCATGCGGACGCCGAGGCCTGGCTGAAAGCCTTTGGCAGAACTGCTCTGCGGCAGGAGCTGGACGGCGGCGCGATTCGTCATCCTCTGCACACGGGCATGACGGATGAACAGCGTCTGCGTCAACGCCTGAAGCGATACCATGTCGCTTGTCAGGGCGAAAGGGGAGGCGCGCCTCAGCTCTGGCAAGAACGACGCGCGGATATTCTGCACGTCTGGAATATCCTTGAAAACGAAGAGGATCGCGCATGCTTTGAGCGTCGTCTCAAAAAAACGCTGCTGACCTCCGGCGAGGACATGCCCTCCGCCGTTCCCGCAGCCGTGCAGGCCATGGCCTCGGATCTTCTTGTTCTGGAAGATGAAGACAACACCACCGTAAATGCAGCCGTCAAGGTTCCAGCCAAGGCAGACAACGGCTTGGCGCCAGACAAGGAAACAAGCCAAAAGCACGACGAAAAATCCTCCGCCGGCGAAATCGCTGCGCAGTCTCAATCGACGCCCGTACTCCACGAGGAAAACGGTATCCTGCATCTTGCGCCGAACATGACGGCGCAACAACTTCGCGCGCTGCTACCTCGTATCCAGTGGTATCATCCAGGTATCATGATGGAGCTTCCAGAAACGGACTGGCTCGATTTGATACTTTTGCTGCACGAGGCCTTGCCGGAATATGCGCTGCATCTTACCGAAGAAGACGGTCTTTGCCTGCATGCCATGCCGCGTACCCTTAGCGCTCGCCGGATGCCGCTTCCTCCCCGTTACAAGGATAGCCCTCCGCTGCTCTCCGTCATTCTGCCCGCAACGCAGGACGGAGAAGCTCTGGCGCGTTCTCTGGAAAGCGCGCTGGCCCAACCCTTGCCCCGGCTGGAAATTATCGTCGTGCTGGACGACGCGAGCGGCGCCGCAAGCACAACGGCGGACGCCTTTGCCCGCCGCGCTCCCTGGCAGGTGCGCCCCTTCCGCTTTGACGAGACGTTTTCTCTGCAGGCCGCATGGAATGCCGGTCTGGACATGGCGCAGGGCGACTATGCCTGTTTGCTCGTCTGTGGCGATACGTTTGCGGATCAGGCCCTGTCCACGACAGTTACCGCTCTTGAAGAGGAACATGCCGATATGGCCGTGCTTTCGTCCGAAGGGCTGACACGGCAGGTCATGAAAGGCGCGCTGGCACTGACGCGCTTCCTTACGGGACAATTTGGCGCGCCAGGCTTGCGTGATAAGATCTTTGCGACGCCCCTGTTGCGAAAGCACTTGCTGACAGTCAACGCCCAAAGCGGACAAGAGAGCGATATTTTTACTTTCCAGTTCCTCTATCTGGCAGACAAGATTCTTTCGCTCCCCGGCCAGCTGACCGAACATTGCGACGACGAGGCTGCTTCTCCAGTCAAACCACGGGAAAGCATTCGCGCTTTCTTTGAAGAGCTGGACCTCGCGCTTCGTTTTCGCGCGGCGCATAATCTGCCCGGGGATGATTCCTTGTGGGCAGCCTGGATACGTCGTCGCTTCGCGGATATTCAACATCCGCTGAGCCAATGCCTGCGGGAAATCGACAACATTACGGATTTCGAAGAACTGTTGCCGGAAAAATTTATGAAAATAATGGCTCAGCTTCCAGAATTACTGGACGACATTGCGGCAGCGCTGCCATTATCGACTGTCCCGGTACAACTAGCTTCAACTCCCGCCGCGCCTCCCGAATCTATTTCCTACGGCGCCATATCCCAGGACCTAGGTTTGCAGCCAGTTCTCTCACTGATCATCACAGTGGAAAATATGCTCGCGCCAGCGATGATGGAACTCCTGCAACGTATGGATCCATCACAGACAGAATGTCTGCTTATCGACAACGGCTGCGATGCCTCAACGCGAATAGCATTGGAAGATCTGACGGACATGTATCCGCAGCTCCACCTCTTCCGCATGCAGAAAACAGCGCATCCTGCGCATTGTCGCAATATCGGCTTACAGCATGCACGTGGGCAGGGGGTTGTCTTCCTTGATGAAAATGACGAACTTTCATCTGATTTTCTATCGGAAGCAGTACAGCAACTGCACGCCTCAACATCAGATATATACGTCTTTTCCTCAAGCCGTACTGAAAGAGCGAATACTCTAACTTTCACATTGTCAGACGATACGATAAAAAAAGGCTCCGAGCTGGCAGTCTGTTTCTTGGAAAAAGGGATTCCCATTGATGGAGCAGGGATGGTATTTCGTCGTTCTCTGCTGGCGGAATCAACCTTTTCCGCAGAAGCTCCTCGCTGGCAAGAACACTTTGTATTGTCTCTGCTTCCTCATGCGCGCATTCAAATGAGCTCGACGATAGCCCTTTATCGCCAAGCAGAGACAGTGCCATCTTCCAAGGATGTTTCCATATCGGCTGCCGAAGTCGAAAAATACTTCGCCAGCTGGCAGCTCTTGTTACAAGACAAAAAGGCTTGGAACGCCATGGCGGACGCAGCTCTTTTTGCACTGCTCGATTCTGTTGCAACAGATTATTGGCTGCCGGTGCACAAATTACAAAAACACTCAATAGAACCTCTACAGCCATGTTTGATCCGGGCGCTGCTGCATGCTGTAGCGACAACACATACAAACTAACGCATATAACAGTGACGCTTGCCAAAAGTAAGCGTCACTGTTATATTTTATAAAATTTTTCCTTTATATTCAAGGAGTTGCCAAATAATGACAGAGACCTTGCCTTTCGCTCTTCCAAAAGAATTTTCAATTGAAGATTTTTATGCCCTTGCCCCCAGAGACCTGTGGCAAACGGATCCCCAAAGGGCAACCATACAGGCTTTACGGCGGAGCGGCTTATTCGACGAAAAAGCTTATATGGCTGCCAATCCAGATGTATCTACTAATGGAATAGGAGCAATTGAACATTATGTAAAATATGGAATCAGCGAAAAACGTAACTTTCCCCAAAAGACTACAGAGCAACAACAAGAATTCCACGAAGAAAACGCTTCGTTCCTCTCCCAATCCAAAGAAGTCCCTTCTAAATATGATGATTATATCCCATATAAGGTACGCAAACAGATTAAGGAACTTCAAGAAGAAAACGGTTATCTTCTCGAGCAGCTCACGATTCTACAGCAAGAAGTTGAAAAATATTCTCAACTAGAAAAGAACAGTTAGGATACTTCTATGGCAACAAACTTTATTGCAGAAGCGTTTAACTTTATAAAACAAGGTCGCTATGAAAAAGCACTCCTGTGTTATGAACAATTTTCTAAACGATATCATGAACATGCCCCTCTTGCAAGAGCAAATATAGAATATTGTAAAAATAGATTGCGGTGGGCCCGGAAAGAAGAGTCTATCGGCTCAAGTTCATTAGCAACAGCATTGCAAAATGCTTTTGGTATTGATAAAATATATGTTATAAGTTTAGCATCACGCCTTGATAGACGAATTCGCATGTTGCGCGAAATGAATAATCATGGCCTTCAAGTAACTATGGTAGAGGCTGTTGATGGTTCAAACAATGAAGCGCAAAAGGCCTTCAATAGCTTTCAAACCCGCACCCCCGACATCTATTCATTTTCGGATATGCATATTCCAAAAGAGATCAAACAGTTTTGGAAAAAAGATTTAACGCCAAATGTATTTGGATATCTTCTATCGCAAAAGTATATTCTAGAAGATGCGATGCAAAAAAAATATGAAAAAATTCTTGTTTTTGACGATGACGTCTTCTTCCATCAGAATGCAGAAAATCTCATTTACAAAATAGCAAATACCATACCAGATGATTTTAAAATAATTCTTTTGGGTGCTTCAGAATACAGCAACAAAAAATCAAAGTATTTTCTTGACTATACACTTAACAATTCAATATACAACCCAATACCCGGATATACGTGCGGCAGCTTTGCTGTCATCTACGATAAACACATCTACAATGAAGTACACTTCAATATTAAAGAAAACATAGGACCATTTGACAATGCCGTATTAGGGTCAAGTTATCTTAAACATAAAAATAAATGCTTTGTGTTTAGTGAGGCTGTCTGTATTCCAGACGTTCAGGATAGCAATATTAGAGAAAAAAGAGAGCAACGTGAACATAGCCTCAAGATGAATTGGAATATATCAAGATATGATGAATACAAGGCAGTTTTTACCATTTCAATTGTGCTGCAAGAGGATATGAAAATAGCAGAAGCTATGAAAGATAAACTAAAAACAGCAGCGTTAGAGATTCATTTTCATTTTTTGCGCGAAACAGCAACAGGGTTTCAAGAAATTACTGAAGACGCACCTCAGCATGATTATCATGTATTTCCCCCGCTGACAGTCCCTGCGTTGCAAGCCCAAAAAAATCTTCTGATAAACAAAGTTGCATCAGACATTATCCTTGCATGGCCGCGAGGGAAAAAAATTACGCAAAATGAGATACTTGCAATAACAACCAAGGCGATGTATGCTGGGAATCAACAGGCGCGTTCTATGGGAACAATCGATGAAATTGCCTATGTGTTGCGCTAAAAATTCCTCCGTAAAATACGAGAACAAAATGAAGATACTGGTTACTGGCGGTTCTGGTTTTCTTGGCAGCCATATTGTCGATGCCCTGGAAAAAGAAGGGCATGACGTTACAATCTTTGATATTCATGCTTCAAAGTATGCTTCTCCTCAAATAAAAACGATTATAGGCGATATTACTGATAAGGATATCGTAGACAAAGCTATCCAAGGCAAGGATATCGTCTACCATTTTTCCGGGATATCCGGTATTGAAGACTGTAAAAAAAATCCCCGCCAGGCTTTTGAAATTAATGCGCTTGGAACTCTTAACATACTTGAGTCATGCGTCAAACACTCTATAAAGCGTCTCATATTCGCAAGTTCAGCTTATGTATTTAGTAAATATGGATATATATATAAAACGACAAAAATAGCTTGTGAAAACCTCATACATGACTTCAGTGAAATTTATGGCCTTAAATATACTAACATCCGATATGGTTCATTGTATGGCCGAAGAGCTGATGAAAGAAATTCAATTTACAATCTATTAAAGAGTGCTCTTATTAATGGAGAGATTATATACAAAGGAACAGGCAAGGAACTTCGAGAATATATACATGTTCAAGATGCTGCTGAAATATCAGTATCAATACTTGATCCAAAGTATGAAAATAAAGATATCATCATAACAGGGAATGAAAAATTTGAATATGCAGATATCCTAAAAATGATATGTGAAATAATAGATAAAAAAATAACAATTACGATAAAGGAGCGTGAAGATTCCTGTCATTATACGTTAACCCCCTATAGTTTTAATCCTCATGTGGGTACAAAAATTACCCGGAATGAATTTATAGACTTTGGTCAGGGATTACTGGACTGTCTTGAAGAAATATCTATGCAGCAGCATGAAGGGAGAAAAAATGATTAAGAATCCTGAGATTACTGCTCTGGTTCCTATGAAGGGACATTCTGAGCGTGTTCCCCTCAAAAATATTCGCAGCTTTGCCGGGAAGCCGCTGTGTTGCCACATTCTGGACACATTGTCTGAAATCTCCGTTATCACAAAAATAATTATCAATACCGATAGCGATACAATAAAGAAATTGACATGTCAGTATCCAAAAGTTCGCTTTCATGATCGTCCTGCTGAAATATGCGGCGGGCATATTCCAATGAATACTATACTTGATTATGATATTGCACACAGTGAAGGAGAAATATTCCTTCAAACGCATAGCACAAATCCGCTACTATCAAGAAAAACAATTGAAAAGGCTATATTAAAATATTGCGAAAATATAGAACAATATGATTCTCTCTTTTCAGCAAAGAAGCTTCAACAACGCCTATATGATAAAGATTTTTTACCTTTGAATCATAATCCTCAGATACTGCAAAATACGCAGGATCTCGATCCTATCTATGAAGAAAATAGTTGTATATATATTTTTTCTCGACAATCTTTTATTGATAATAAAAGAAATCGCATCGGGAAAAAGCCATATATTTTTATCATGAGTCAGCAGGAATCCTACGATATCGATACTGAGGATGATTTCTCGATAGCAGAAAAAATGTTTCTTATACAACATGACAAAGAAGGATCTCATGCCTAAAATATCTGTTATTGTTCCTCTCTGGAATGAAGAAAAATTTATTGGCTATACAATCAAATGTCTCAGAGCTCAAAAATTCAAGGAATTTGAATGTATTATTGTTGATGATTGTTCCAGCGATAAGAGTATTGAATGCGCTCAAAAAGCTATAGATGGAGATAGCCGCTTCCATATTGTCAGTTGTAAAATTAATTCAAAGTTACCAGCCGCAAGAAATATTGGATTGCTTTATGCTTCAGGCGAATTTGTTATATTTCTGGATGCCGACGATCTTTTAAGTAAAACCTGTCTGGAAGAACGATATGCAACAG
The DNA here is from genome assembly GCA_944324555.1 of uncultured Desulfovibrio sp. GTDB lineage: Bacteria > Desulfobacterota > Desulfovibrionia > Desulfovibrionales > Desulfovibrionaceae > Desulfovibrio. The sequence continues at coordinate 19,132 of CALUWU010000022.1, read as the reverse complement.
CACAAAAATACAAAGGCGCGCATATCGCAGGTTGTTACAGTACGCATAGAGGCATTCCTGAACATCAAAAAGATTGTCCTGAAAGTACAAAAGTAAGTAGTCCTGTTATCTCTTTTCAATATACAGGAGGTGATAATCCGTTTGTCGTACACTCCCCTCTGACACGTCGCAGTATTGCTTGCGGCGTAGGCGGGTTTGATGAAAGACTGACTCTAGGCGCTGAAGATTTTGATTTTTGGACTCGTATCCTTCGGCATGGTTTTATTTATATTCCGACAAATACACAAAATGCCTTTTATAGAGAAAAAGCAAACTCAATGATTCGACGAGATGCACGTCCTCATTTAAAATATGCTTTGAAAATATATAGTAATAATAATATAAAAGTTAAAAAAAATACTTTTTTTTCTATTGCTGCGATTAGATTGAATGAGCCTGCATATCAATATGTAAAAGAAGAAAAGTATGCAAATAGAATTTTGCGTTTTGTCGGGATGCAGCTTGTTAACAATATAGAAATAGATATCAAAGAAATTTCTCAATATCTTCCTCACTTTTATCAAGGCTTTCCTACTACTCTTGATGCTTTTGAACTCGTACGCTACGGACTTCAACGTAGTAATGTTTCCTTGAAAAAGGATCAAAAAGAGCTAAAAACATATGATCTGGCAATTACAAATTTTTTATCACAACTCATCACAGAAACAAGATTAAATAATAGTTTAAATGTAGAAGAAGAAAGTTCAAACATATATTCTGCAGAATGGCAGCGCAACATAGATATCGCCTTTATCCCGCATAAAGATTATCATACAGCAACCGTACAACTTCTCCAACCGTATCTTGAAGAAAAAGGGCTCAGCTTTGTCGTTGCAGACTGTTCAGCTATATATCGAGATGAAGGCGTACGGTCTGTGTTGGCCAAAGCTGATATACCTCATGTCAGCCTAGCGCAACTTTGCTTTGGTGATTTTTCTCCAAAAGCTGTCGTCGTTTTTAACGACTGGGATAAGGCTATTACATATCCAGCGATGCTAGCGGCAAAAAAGGCCGGCATTGTGGCTATGGGGATTGTAGAAGGGGTCCAAGACTATAACGATGCCGATACAGGTCGTGTACGTAATACCTACAGAACTTGCGATCATGTCATAACGCCTTGCGCCTTTGACATGAAATATTTCCAAGGAACTAAACAAAAAATTTATGAAGGCGGCATTCCTCGTATTTCCAAATTAGCAACAGAAGCAAAGTGTTATCCTTTTTCTTTCGATGATCCTATCGTTATCAATTCCAATTTTTCTTACAACGTCTTAACAGACAAGCGCGATGATTGGGTAAAAGCCGCTGTTGACGCATGTAATGAATTAAATATTAAATATACAATTTCACAACATCCTGCAGATAAAGGAGATTTTTCTGCCTATAATGTCACATCTGAAACAATGTACGATGCGATATGGCATGGATCGATCTTTATTTCGCGTTTTGGCTCTGGCATCATTGAGGCAATTGCCATGAATCGCCCTGTTATCTATTTTAATCCTCATGGAGAGAAAGTCGATAAATTTAAAAATCCTATGGGAGCTTATTATATTGCGAACAGCAAAGAGGAATTGAAGAAAAAGATTTTGCAAACGAAGGAAAATATAGAGACTTTACGTAAACACTGGCCGTCCTTCCTGGCTCTTCATGCTGGTTACAGTGCGCATGTCCCAGATCAGGCCATTCAGCGCGTCGCGGATGCGCTTGAAGATTCCTTGACAACACATCCTCTACCTTCTCAAAAAGAGCGCAGAAAATTCGGCGAATATCTCGCAGCATCTTTCCAAAGAAGCGATACTGTTATATTTAAAAATATAAAACAATTATAATAAGGATCAATGATGAAAAAAATCGCTGCAATTGGTAATTGCCAAATGACGGCAATTACCAATGCTCTCTATACTAATCACAATTTCAAGGAAAATTTTTCCATTACTCTTGGCCATCCAGTTCATGTAATTACAGCAGATCAAGTAAAAGATTTCTATCATCACGTAGTCTCTTGTGACATTTTACTTTGCTCCTATGTTCATGCAGGATATCGTAATAATCTTGGTATAGATACGCGAACTCTTATTTCACTTCTCCCATCACAGGCAAAAATCATTGTTGTCCCCTCAATCCACTGGGAAGGTCTGACACCTGAGCTCTTTTATTTTAAAAATGACGATGGAACAAAAAATACTGAACTTTTCGACTATCACAATAAAATTATTTTTTATTCATATACAAAAGGATATACGATCAAGCAGGCAGCAGAACTTCTTACTTCACCTGAAAGCATAACATTTAACCCAAACCTGGTACAAAATGCTCATTTATCGCTTGCAAAGCGAGAAGCATCGCTTATCCAATTCTCACAAGTGTCATCTGCAATCACGCCAATAATATTTTCTGATTTTATTCTTGAAAATTATACTGCCCATCGTTTATTTTGGACATTCAATCATCCCACGAACTACCTCTTGAACTATATTACAAATAAAATCTGTAATATGATTTCTGGAGAAACCATTAATATAAAAACCAAAAATGAATATCTTGCAAATAGTTTCTTTCCTATTCATCCAGCAATATACAATTCTTTAAAATGTACCTTTCAAAATCAGCAAATATTTAAAGTTCGGAATACAGTATACAACCCTGAAGAAATTATAAAAAAATACTTTGATTTTTATGATAAAAATCAAAATGTAGTTCATATAAATATAAAAAAATATGATTGTAATATTTTAGAAACATGTACAAAAGTAGCTCCTTATCCTCCGCAGCATATAGTAGAGCAAGCACCTATTGAAATAAATTCAAACAGGATTACACAGATGCAAAATATTAGACAAGAAATAAAAATACTGCAACCTTGGAATCAAAAGATTGACTTTGGCGATAATATTTTTTCACCAGGGCGCTGGGATGTCAAAGCGCAATTTGACATGCTTGCACCGTATCTCAAGATTGAAGAAGGAACCCGCATTCTTGATTGTGGCAGCAATGGCGGAGGAATAGCATTTGAATGCGCTAAACGTGGTGCAAAAGTGACAACGCTTGAGATTGGAGCAAAGTATATCGCACAGCAAAATCTTTATATCAGCTATATGAAACATAAAGGAGAATCTTTTATAAATAATGTAAAAATATGCAAAGACACTCTTTTTAATGCTCATACTTATGGAGAATTTGATATTATATTCATGTTAGGACTTATTTATCATTTTCGGTATCCACAACTCTTTCTTGATTACTGTTCCCTACTTTCAGCTTCTACATTTGTATTCAGTACCCAAACTACAAATAATCCCAATCCTGTCATGCAAAATCGTTGTCTTAAATATAAACGAGATTCTCTTATGGGTTATGAGCCATCTCGTAGTCTTTTTGAACTCATGCTCGTTGCTTCTGGATTTTCTATTGAGCATCGTTTTTATCCCAATGGTATTGAATTTACAAATGACACTTATATTATATGCAAAAAAAACAAGAGCGCCAATATTAAAGCTGAAGATATAGCAGCCGTTTGTCAGCAGTCTATTTTATGGACATAAAATTTTTTCTTTGAATAGGAGAAGTATATGAACATCCCTGAAATAATAAAATCTATTCGATATAAATATTTATTCCCTGATTCAAAAAAAATATTAACTTTTCACCAGCTACCTTACGAAGAAAAAGATTTTTTTTTCCAGATTCGTTCAGAATTTTATAATAAACAGCTGTATATATCAAATTATATTGAATCTTTTAATAAAAATTATGATATGTACCTCTGCGGAGATTCTGTTATCCTTGCTGTTGACTCCAAAGAACAAGATAAAGAAACATTGGGACAAAAAATTTCTCGTCAGTTGAATGCAAAAATATTATCATTTAACTGTGGTGCATTTTCACCTATTTTATATAAAGATGTTTTTACGCTTATCCCAAAAACTACGCTACCTAAAATATTCTTGCTTGAATTTAACTTACGCTCATTATCTGATGAATGGTATCTGCGTCCAGCCTATCAATTTGAAAGCCTGCGCTCTGCTTGTAACTCGTTGCGATTACAAAAAATTCTCCTGTCGCCAATCATCGAAAAAATTTATTTACCTTATTATTTTTATATTACGCATTCTGACGCCATGCTGAAAAAAACAAAATTTTATACTGAAACGATCTTAAAAAATTCGACTACAGGATATCGGCGTGAATTAGCTTTCAGAACATCTTTTCACTACTGTTTTCCTATCGAATTTATAAAAGTAAGGATACAAAATCTTATTTCTGTAATTAAAATTTTACAACATAAAAATTTTATTCCATACATATTTATAACGCCGATAAACTATCAACTCCTCATTCATAAAAATGAAATTCCCCTTATGAAAAATAATATTGAAAAAGTTAAAAATTATTGTTTGTCAGCTGGAGCCTTGGTCAAGGATTTCTCAGAGCTCGCTGCAAGCACAGAATTTACGGATGCGGAACATCTGAAAGCATCAGGACGCGAAAAGCTCGTACACGAAATAAAGAAATGGATAAATATTGATTTTAAATCATCTACCCCCAAGTTTACAAGCTATGGTATTCCCAATTGTATCTGTACGCGTCCTGAAGAAATGAAACGTAGCGCCGCTCTTTGCCAGAAAATATAGAAATAAAGGGGAAAATGATGAAAAAGAATTTTCTGCAATCCGAAATACTATCTTCCTTATCAGAAGAATTGCTATCAGACTTCTTTTCTCTTGATGATACTGATATTAATATGAATTTTATCCATTTTAATAATGATCATCTTCTTCAAAAAATATTTTTTAAATGTCCAGCATGTTTATCGGATGTAAAATACGTAGGCAGTTTTCTGCCTCGAGATCGCTTTCACCCTTTGACCCCCATCTATTTCTGTCCTGATTGCGGAACAATCAGAACTCCTCAGCATATTACTATACAAGAAATAAGTCACGATACCAAAGAATTCTCTTCTGTAAACAATTCTCTTGTTTCTCATTTAAATTTTGAATTGCGTAATCGGAAGCTCAGTCAGCATTTACTTTCAAAATTTACTACACTGTTTGAAAATCCAATTGAATTTATTGTCGAGATCGGGTGCGGCCCAGGCTGGCTCCTCCATGAGGCACAAAAAAAAGGAATTCGCACTATCGGATATGATCTGGCGACAGATTCTGTCGAATATGGGATCAAAAATTTAAAACTTGATTTGCATAATAAAATTTTTTCCATACAAACAGCAGAAGATTTAAACCCTTTCCTTATTGAAAACAATATCAAGCATCATGTCATAATATGCATTATGGTTATTGAACATATACAAAATCCGGATGATCTCTGCCAAGCTATCGCTTACTACTGCCAAAAATATAGAACCCCTGCTCTTATCAGCGTTCCGATTACCGATGATCTTAATGACATCATGGCATCGCTTCTGCATATCAATGATTCAAAATCACTTTTTAAATATGCTCCAGGACATACTTGCCATTATACTCAAGTTGGTTTTTGCCATCTTTGGAAACGGCATGGAGCCACTGCCGTACAAAGATTAAAAATTCCGGGGAGCTGGCCATTTCTTTTCCTAGTTAAATTCTAAACTTACTACCTCTTCAATTGGATGTCTGAAAAAAAGAAAATCAAAGGTCCATAGACAAACAACCTGTTGACAGGCTATAGGCATCTCATGCCGCAAACCATTGCCATCATTGCGCCGTCGTCCGTCCCCTTTCAGATTGGCGGCGCGGAAAAGTTCTGGTGGGGGCTGCATCGCGCCCTCTCCGCCTACAGCGACGCCCATGTGGAGCTGCTGAAAATCCCCTGCCGGGAAGAATCCTTCTTTGATCTGATCGATGCCTACCGGCGGTTCAGCGAGCTGGATCTCTCCCATTTCGACATGGTTATCAGCACCAAGTATCCCGCATGGATGGTCCGGCACCCGCATCATGTGGTCTACATGCAGCACACGCTGCGCGGCCTCTATGATACCTATCATTTCACAGGCCTGCCCGAGCGGCTCGATCCCGTTCCGGAAGCCCTGCGCGATCTGACGACGCTGGCGCGCACGCCTTCTCCTTCGCGCGACGACCTTGCACGGGCTTTTGACATGCTCGATCGTCTGCGCGATCTCAAAAGCCTGCCGTCCCATTATCTGGCCTTTCCCGGACCGCTGATCCGGGAAATCGTGCATTTCTTCGACCGCGCGGCCCTGGCGCCCTCGCAAATCTCAGCCTACGCCGCCATTTCCGATACGGTACGCCGCCGCGATTATCTGCCGCCGAACGTCGACGTGCTGACGCTGCCGCACCCCTCGGACATCCCCGCCCGGTCTCCCGCGCCCGGGCGCTTCATCTTCACGGCCAGCCGCCTCACCTCCATGAAGCGCGTGGGCCTGATTGTCGAGGCCATGCGTCATGTCTCGGCGCAAATTCCGCTCAAAATCGCGGGGCTGGGGCCGGAACTGGAACATCTGAAGGCGCTGGCCGGCGACGATCCGCGCGTGGAGTTTCTCGGTTACGTGCCGGATGCCGAGCTGCCCGACTACTATGCCGAAGCGCTCTTTGTTCCCTTTGTCCCCTATGATGAAGATTACGGGCTTATCACGGTAGAGGCCATGCACACGGCAAAGCCCGTCGTCACTGTCGCCGATGCCGGCGGCGTCTGTGAACTTGTGGAAGACGGCGCGACCGGCTTCTGTACGGAACCAGACCCTGCGGCCCTCGGCGCCGCCATGCAGCGCCTTGCAGAAGATCCGCTTCTGGCCGAACGCATGGGGCAGGCCGCCCGGGAACGGGTGCGCGACATCAACTGGAAGGAAGTCAGCCGGAAGCTGCTCTTTCATGCGGCGCAGGCGGCGGCGCAGCACGGCGCGCGGGAAGGACGGCGGCGCGTGCTCGTCTGCAGCACCTTCCCCGCATCCGAAGCCTCGGGGGGCAGTCAGCGCCTGTATCATCTCTGCAAGGCGCTGGCGCGCAATTACGACGTCCTGCTGCTCTGCTTCGGGGCCCCCGTGCAACAGGGAATGCAGACGGCTGACATTCTGCCGCATTTCCGGGAACTGCGCCTCCCGTGGAACCGGCGGGGGCTGGAAGAGGCCGAAAGGCTGCGGGCGCGCTGCGGCGCGAGCGTGGATGATCTTGCCCTGATGCGTACCTGCCTGTATCATGAAGAACTGGACGCCGCGTTGCGGCGGCAAGGGGAAGAGGCCGTCTGCGTTATCGCGCCCCCCTATCTTTTTCCCGCAGTGCGTCGCAGCCTGCCGCGAACGCCGCTGATCTACGACGCGCACAACGTGGAAAAGGACATGAAGGCCGCCGTTCTGGGCGAAAGCTGTCCGGAACTGGTAGAGGAAATAGCGGAAGTGGAACGTGAATGCGCCCTGACGGCTAGGGCGGTGAGCGCCTGTTCCCGGGAGGATATACGTCGTTTCGGCGAATGTTTCGATCTGCCGCCGGAACGCTGCCTTCTTGTGCCCAACGGATGCGACGGCGCGTCCGCGCGTTTCGCATCGGCGCAGGAACGGCGCGCCCTGCGGCGTCGCCTGCTGTACCCCGACGTGCCGCTCGCCCTGTTCATCGGCAGCGGGCATCAGCCAAACATCGAGGCGATGTCGCTCATATGCCGCATGGCCGGAGAACTGCCCGACGTGCAGTTCCTGGCGGCCGGCAGCGTCGGCACGCAGCCGGCCGTCCGGGAAGCGCCCCGCCCGGACAATGTGCATCTTCTGGGTATCGTCAGCGATGCGGTAAAGAATCTGCTGCTGCGCGCGGCCGACGTCGGGCTGAATCCCGTCGTTTCAGGATCGGGCACCAACCTCAAGCTTATCGAATACGCCGCCGTCGGGCTGGAAACGGTTTCCACCCCCTTTGGATTGCGCGGTATTGAGGAGCCGCTGGACCCCTGCGTCCATGTCTGCGCGCCGGAGGAATTTCCCCGGACAATACGTCGGGTGCTGACGCAACCGGCTTCTTCTCAGGCGCTGGCCGACACGGCGCAACGCGTTGCCGCCCGTTACGACTGGCGCGCCGTGATGCGTCCTCTGGAAGAGCTGATCGGCGCCCTTGAACAGACGGCCGGGAGAGCGTGAGCATTTTTCGCGGACGTAAACGTCGCCTTTCTGTTTTCGTCATCAAGAGCGCGCCGGAGGGAAGGGTCCTTTCCCCCGCGCGACGTTGTCAGGAAAGCACATGGAACTGGTTTTCAATGCCGTGCCCCTGCTGGGCAAGCAGACCGGCGTAGGCCACTATGCGCGCCAGATCGCGCAGGGCGTGGCGGCTCGCCCGGACTTGTTCTCGCCCGTCTACTTTTACGGCTATTATAGCAGGCGCCTCATAGGCGGCGGCGAAAACGGCGGCGCTTCCTCGTGGATCGGGACTCTCAGGACGCTGATCACCCGTCAGCCGCTGCTGCGGCGTATCTGCAAGAAAACGCTTTCCGTTGCCGGAGCCGCCTGGCACACCCTGCGCGGCATCTGCTACGACTGCTATTTTGAGCCCAACTTTGTACTGCTGCCGAGCATACGCGCCCGGCATGCCGTGCTGACGGCCCATGACTTTTCCTGCTTTCTCTATCCGCAATGGCATCCGGCGGAACGCGTCCGCTTCATGGAACGCCATTTTCGCGACAGCCTGCAACGCGCCGACGCCGTTATAACGGTCTCCGAAGCCATCCGCCGGGAAGCGCTGGAGCTTTTCGGCCTTGAGCCGGAACGCGTTCACGCCATTCCCAACGGCGTGGACCTCGCCCGTTTCCACCCGGGCACGGAACGCGGCCGGCAGGAGCTGCGCCGCCGCCTCGGGCTGCCGGAAAGATTCATCCTGCATGTGGGCACGATGGAACCGCGCAAAAACCTGCAGGGGCTGCTTGCCGCGCACGCCGCCCTGCCGGAAAAGCTGCAACGCCGCTTTCCCCTCCTGCTTGCGGGCGCGTCCGGCTGGAAAAATGCGGGCATTCTCGAAGATATCGCGGCGCGCTCCGCGCATGTGCATCTTCTGGGGTACGTCGCGGACGCCGACCTTGCGGGACTGTACGACGCGGCCGACGCGCTGGTCTATCCTTCATGGTACGAAGGCTTCGGCCTGCCCGCGCTGGAGGCTCTGGCCTGCGGCTGTCCGACGCTGATATCCACCGACGCGGCCCTGCTGGAAGTCTGCGGCGACGCGGCCCTGAGCACGCCGCCCGACGATACGGACGCCATGAGCGCCCGCTTGCGGGAACTGCTGGAAAACGAAACGCTGCGCGCCGATCTGCGCCGGCGCGGGCCGGAACAGGCCGCCCGCTTCCGCTGGGAAACGTCCGTGCAGCGCCATCTGGAGCTTTTCACCTCGATATGCGCGCAATGATCGATCTCTGGCTGCTGGCCGCCTCACTCTGCAAGCAGGATCTGCAGGAGCGCTTTGCCGGCGCCATGCTCGGCTCGCTTTGGGTCTTCATCTGGCCGCTGGTGCAGCTGTTCATCTATCTTGTCATCTTCGGCAAGCTCATGGGCGGCCGCTTCGGCGGCGGCGACGGACAGATATACTCCTACGGCATTTATGTCGCCTCGGGGCTGCTTTCCTGGAGCTGCTTTGCCAACACGCTGCAACGCGCGGCCCGAGCCTTTGTGGACAAGCGCCAGATTATCAACAAGGTGGCGGTGGATCTGCGCGTCTTTCCGCTGGCCGTCTGTCTGGCGGAACTGCTGCCCTTCGCGCTCGGCGCCGTTCTGCTGGTGCTGGCAAACCTGCTGTCCGGCTGGTCGCCCGCGCCCGCGCTGCTGGGCTGGACGCTTCTTGCCCTGTACTGTCAGCAGCTGCTGGCCGTGGGTTTCGGCCTGTTTCTGGCCTGCTGCGCCGTCTTTGTGCGCGATACCACGGAAGCCGTGGCCATAGCCCTGCAAATGGCCTTCTGGTTTACTCCCATTGTCTACCTGCCCTCCATCCTGCCGGAATGGGCCGGATACGCGCTGGCCGTGAACCCCATGACGCACGTGGTCGGCATCTTTCAGCAGTGTTTTGTCTTCGGGCAGGGGGTTTCCTGGGCGTCCGTCGCCTATATGCTGCTGACCTCCCACGCCGCCGCCGCTCTGGGCCTGTACACCCTTCACCGCCTGAACAAGGATATCCGCGATGTCCTCTGATCCCGTCATTCGCGTCGAGGGCGTCCGCAAGACCTTCAAGCTCTTTCAGCGCCCGCGCGACCGCATTGTCGAACTTGTTTCCCGCCGCTGCCTGCACAAGGACTTCACCGCGCTGGACAATGTTTCCTTTACCCTGGAGCGGGGAACCACCATGGGCATCGTGGGCGAAAACGGCTCCGGCAAGTCCACGCTGCTCAAGCTCGTGGCCGGCCTGCTGCTGCCCGACGACGGCCGCGTCGACCGCCTCGGCAAGATCACCGGCCTGCTGGAACTGGGCACGGGCTTCAACGGCGAGCTTTCCGGCCGTCGCAATATCTACCTCAACGGCGCGTATCTGCGAATGAGCCGCAAGCAGCTTGCCGAACGGGAACAGGCCATCATCGACTTTTCCGAGCTGGGCGACTTCATCGACGCGCCGCTGAAAAGCTATTCCTCGGGCATGACCATGCGTCTGGCCTTTGCCATCGCCTTTCATGCCGATCCGGACTGCTTCATCATCGACGAAGCGCTCTCCGTGGGCGACGTCCGTTTTCAGCAGAAATGTTTCTCCCGGCTGCGGGAATTTCGCGCGCAGGGCGGCGCGATTCTTTTTGTGTCGCACGACATGAACGCGGTAAAGCTGCTCTGCGACAAGGCCATGCTGCTGCATCACGGCGTTGTGCGCCACCTCGGCGAACCGGACGAGGCCATCAACCTCTACAACAAGGTCATGGCCGCGCGCGGCAACAGCGGCGACGACACGCCCACAGGCTACGGCAACGCCGCCGTGCGCTTTACCTCCGTGCAGTTGCGGGCGCCGGACGGCAGTCCGCTTTCCGTCCTGACATCCGGCGCGCCGGCGGATATCCATTTTACCTACGCCTGTCGCGAAGCCGTGGACGGCGTCACCTTCGGCGTCATGCTGCGCGACCGCTTCGGTCAGGACGTTTTCGGCACCAACGGGGCGCTGCTGCGGACGCTGGCCGACGTTCGCCGCGACGGGCGCGGCTGCTTCCATTTTCCGGCCATGAACATCGGGCCGGGCGTCTACAGCATCAATCTTGCCGCCCATACGGGCACGACCCATCTGGAAAATTGTTTCCATTGGTGGGATAATGCCGCAGCGTTCGAGGTCGTTCAGGACAGGGACTACTTTTTCAGCGGGCATACCCGCCTGTCGGCCAGTCTTGAACTTTATGGAGCGGAACATGGAAAAGTTTGACTGCCGCGCCTTCATGGCGAGCGTGCGCCGGGAAGCCGGGGAGCGCGTCGTTCCTGTCAGCCCGCGCGCCCTTCTTGAGCTGCTGCGCCTTGACGGGGTCGACTTTCTGCTCGCCGCCTACCGGACGCTCCTGCGCCGGGAAGCGGACCCGAGCGGCCTGCGCGCCTACGAGGCCCGCGCGCGCAGCCTGCCGGGACGGCTGCGTATTCTGCTCTCGCTCCTGCTCAGCCCGGAACGGCTGAACGCGCCGCTCCCGTTGCAGCGCCTGCTGGCGCGGCTGCGCGGACGACGCTAGGCATTTCCCCCGGAAACGGCGTCGAACTTTCGGTTTCGCCGCTTCCGGGCGCATTGTCTTTCATCCTTTAGCCCCCAGACGCCCATGCAGCCCTCATTGTCCGACCTTCGTGTCGCCATCGTTCATTACTGGCTCACCACCATGCGCGGCGGCGAAAAAGTCATCGAAGCGCTTTGCGAAATCTTCCCGCAGGCCGACATCTTTACGCATGTGGTATCCCCAGACGCCCTTTCGCCGACCATCCGCGCCCACGCCATCCGCACGACGTTCATTCAGAAACTTCCCGGCAGCGTCCGCCATTATCAGCGTTATCTGCCCCTGATGCCGCTGGCGCTGGAACAGCTTGACCTGCGCGCCTACGACCTGGTGATCTCCAGCGAATCCGGCCCGGCCAAGGGCGTCGTCACCCGCACGGAAACGCCCCACATCTGCTACTGCCATTCCCCCATGCGCTATCTCTGGGACGCCTATCCGGACTATCTGGCCGCCGTCGATCCCGTCACGCGCTTCTGCATGCGCCTTGCCTTTCACCGCCTCCGGCAATGGGACTACCTGTCGGCCCAGCATATCGACAGCATCATCGCCAATTCGCATACCGTGCGGCAGCGGGTGCGGCGCTGGTGGGGCAGAGAGGCTTCTGTAATACATCCGCCCGTCGACGTTGAACGCTTTCTGACGCCGGACATGAGCCTCGCGCCGCCGCAGGCGCCGGCCGGAAGCTATTATCTCTGTCTTGGCGAGCTTGTCTGTTACAAAAGGGTCGATCTGGCCGTCGCGGCATGCACCCGGGCGGGCAAGACGCTCGTCGTCGCGGGCGACGGCCCGGAGCGGGCCCGTCTGGAATCCATGGCCGGGCCGACCGTCCGCTTTCTCGGCCGGGTCGACGACGCCGTGCTGCCGGCGTTGTATGCCGGCTGCAAGGCATTTCTCCTGCCGGGGCAGGAAGATTTCGGCATCACGCCCGTTGAGGCCATGGCCGCCGGGCGTCCCGTCATCGCCTACAAGGCGGGCGGCGCTCTGGACACCGTCAAGGACGGCGAGACCGGACGCTTTTTCACGCGCCAGACGCCCGAGTCGCTGATCGAAGCCCTGGAGGCCTTTGAAGCGGAAGGCGAACACTGGTCCGCCGAAAGTCTGCGCGCCCACGCCGCGACCTTTTCCCGCCGGCATTTCCGCGAGGCCATGATCGCCGCCGTTCATGAAGCGCTGGCCGACGCCGCGCGGCGGAGCGTCCCCTCGTAAGGGACGGCCGCGCGCGTTCAGAACGGAGTCCCGCGCCTAGAGCAACAGCACCAGCGAACCGCAGGTGATCAGCAGACCGCCGATAATGGTCTTGAGTTCCGCGGGTTCCCCCAGCAGCACAATGGAAAGAAAGATAGTTATGGCGACGCTCAACTTGTCTATGGGCGCCACCTTCGAGGCGTCGCCGCATTGCAGCGCCCGGAAGTAAAACAGCCACGACGCTCCCGTCGCCAGCGCCGACAAGACCAGAAACAGCAGGGATCGCCCGTCGACGTCCTTGAGCTGACGCAGCCCGCCGCCGCACAGCGCAATGCCCCACGTCATCACAAGGATGACGCTGACGCGCAGCGCCGTCGCAAGATCAGGATGCACATTCCGCACGCCCACCTTGGCAAAAATCGCCGTCAGCGCGGCAAACAGGGCCGACAGCAGCGCATACCATTTCCACATTTTCCATCCTCCTCGCTCTTTTTTCACCAGCTTACGCTCATGCCCCCCGGAAAGGAACCGCCCCCGCGCCGCGTCGTGCGGCGGCCCCATTGCCTCATGCCGCGCGAAGGGCTATCCTGAAACAGCTTCATTTTTCCCGGAATCCGCGCGCCCTGTCCGAAGCCGTCGAAAACGGCAAACCGGCCGGCGCAAAACTCTTTTTTCGAACTTGGCGGCGCGCGCCGCCAAGAATTTCAGGCCGCTCCGCTCCCGGAAACGCGCGGGGGCCGACGGAATCCGCGACTCAGGCCCCGGAGGGCGCTATGGGAATCCCCGCCGCAGGCAAACGAACGGCCGCAGGGTGCGCGATCCTTGTCGCGGCGCTGGCCGTCTTCTTCTGGCTCGGACGCGACGACGACGGCAACGGCGCGATCCTGCAAGGCAATGTGGAAATACGTCAGGTTGACGTCGCCTTTCGCGTCGGCGGCCGTATTGCCGCCGTTCTGGCGGAAGAAGGTGAATATGTGCGGCAGGGGCAGCCGCTCGCCCGTCTGGATACGGATCTGCTGGAGGTTGAAGAGGCGCTGACCCGCGCCCAGCTGGAACAGCAGCAGGCGGCCCTGCAACGTCTGGAGCACGGCTACCGCAGCGAGGAAATAGCCGGAGCGCGGGCGGACGCCGCCGCCGCGGCGGCCCTCGCGGAGAATGCGCGCATCAATCTGCGGCGCGTGGAAGCCATGCGGTCGGGCAACGCCGTTTCCCAGAAGGAACTGGACAACGCCCGGGGCACCTATCGCAATGCCGCGGCCAAGCTGGCCGCCGCCGAGGAACAGCTGGCGCTTGTCAGCGCGGGATACCGGGAAGAAGACATTGCCGGGCAGCGCGCCGCCGTCGCGGCCATGGAAGCCAACCTGCGGCAGGCGGGCATCCGCCTGCGCGACGCCGAACTCGTCGCCCCGCAGGACGGCGTTGTCCTGACGCGCGCCCGCGAGGCAGGGGCCATCGTGGACGCCGGACGCACGGTCTACACCCTGAGCCTCGTCAATCCCGTCTGGCTCCGCGTCTACGTCGACGAGGCCCGTCTGGGTCGCATCCGGCCGGGCATGCGCGTGGAGGCGGAGGTCGACGCCGCCCCGGGCCGCCGCTTTATCGGGCATGTTGGCTTTATCGCGCCCTCGGCGGAATTTACGCCCAAGAACGTGGAAACCTACGAAGTGCGGACCTCGCTGGTCTACCGTATTCGCGTTCAGGTGGAAGATCCTGAAAACATCATGCGTCAGGGCATGCCCGTGCGCGTCTTTCTGCCGAACGAGAAGGACCGCCCTTCATGAACGCGCCCGTTGCCGGACAACCCGACGCCGCCGTCGTCCTGCGGAACCTGGGCATGCGTTTCGGCGCCCGGGAAGCCCTGCGCGGCATCGACGCCCGGATAACTCCGGGACGCATTACCGGTCTTGTCGGCCCCGACGCGGCGGGCAAGACGACCCTCCTCCGCCTCATGGCCGGATTGATGCGCCCGACGAGCGGGAGCGTCCGCATCTTCGGCATGGACGCCGCGGCGCTGCTCGCCGCCTCTCCCAACAGCATCGGCTACATGCCGCAGCGTTTCGGCCTGTATGAGGATCTTTCGGTCCGGGCAAATCTGGAGCTGCACGCCCGTCTGCGCGGCGTGGAAGGCGAGGAGCGCGCGGCCATCTTCGCTCGCCTGCTGGCCTTCACATCCCTCGGCCCCTTCACGGAACGCCTTGCCGGGCGCCTTTCCGGCGGCATGAAACAGAAACTGGGCATTGCCTGCGCCCTGCTGGGTGCGCCGCGCCTGCTCCTTCTGGACGAACCCGGCGTGGGCGTCGATCCGCTTTCCCGGCGCGAACTCTGGGAAATGGTCGGGGAACTGAGCCGCAACGGCATGACCATCGTCTGGTCAACGGCCTATCTGGACGAAGCCGCCCGCTGCCCGGAAATTCTCATGCTGGACGAAGGCGGCCTGCTCTTCGCCGGTTCGCCGCAGGTCATGGCCGACAGGGCGCGGGGCCGGGTCTTCTTTCTTTCTCCAAAGCCGGAGGAACGGCGGCGCGTCCTTCAGGAATGGACCGAGCGCGAAGGCGTGGACGACGCTGTCGTACAGGGGAGCGCCCTGCGTCTTGTGCTGCGGGAACAGGCGCCCCCATCCCTGTACCGTCTTCTTGAGGCCGACGGCGGCGTCGCCGCGCAGCCCCGGCTTGAAGACGCCTACATGAGCGCCCTTGGCGGCATGCTGCAAACGCCCTCCCCTTTCGGCGGCATGGACAGAACGCACGAGATCGACACGGAAGAGCGCATTGTCGCCAGCGGTCTGACAAAGCGTTTCGGAACCTTCACGGCCGCGGCGAACATCAGCTTTCAGGTGCGCGCGGGAGAAATCTTCGGGCTGCTCGGGCCCAACGGCGCGGGCAAGTCGACCACCTTCCGCATGCTCTGCGGCCTGTCCCGCCCCACTTCCGGGCAGTGTTCCGTCGCCGGGGTGGATCTTCTGCGCGCGAGCAGCGCGGCGCGCGCCCGGCTGGGCTACATGGCGCAAAAGTTTTCTCTCTATCCCGAACTGACAGTTCTGCAAAATATCCATGTCGCGGCCGATCTCTACGGCGTGGACAGACGACGGCAGGCCGAACGCATTCCCGAACTGTGCGCGGCGCTCGGCCTGCGCGACGCCATGCGCCAGCGGACGGAAGAGCTTCCGCTCGGGCAAAAGCAGCGGCTGGCCCTGCTGTGCGCCACCCTGCACGAGCCGCCGGTGCTCTTTCTTGACGAGCCCACTTCCGGCGTGGACGCCCGCACCCGTCGCGATTTCTGGAAACATATCCTCGCCCTGACCGCCGCGGGCACGGCCGTCCTTGTCACCACGCATTTCATGGAAGAAGCCGAATACTGCGACCGCCTTGCCCTGATCAACAACGGCGTCGTCATTCGCATGGGAACGCCGGACGCGCTCAAGGAGGAATGCGCCCGCGCGACCGGACATCCCAACCCCACGCTGGAAGAGGCTTTCATCGCCTGCATCGAAGAACAGAGAAACTGCGGAGACGCGTCATGAGCGGACGACTCTGGACCCGACAGCTGGGCGCGCTCATTCTCAAGGAATTTCGCCAGATCGTCCGGGACCCCTCGTCCTACCTTGTGGCGGGCGTTCTGCCGCTGCTCTTCCTGCTTCTCTTCGGCTTCGGTATCAGCCTTGACCCCGGCGTCCTGCAACTGGCGGTTCTCAATCAGAGCGGAGGCGTCCACTCCCGGGGGCTGGAAACCGCCTTTGCCCATTCGCCGTGGTTCAGGACGCACCCGGTACGTCATATGAAGGAAGCGGAACGCCTCATGCGCGATTCCGTCGTGCAGGGCGTGCTTGTGCTGCATCAGGATATGGACGCCGCCCTGCAACGCGGCGCTCCGGCGGAGGCGCTTCTTGTCGTGGACGGTACGGAACCCAACGTGGCCACCTTCATGCAAAGCTATGCCCAGGGCGTTGTGCTGCGCTGGCAGGAGACCTTCCCGCCCGGCGGCCGCTCCGTCGAAAGCGCCCTGCGTCTGGAGCCGCGCATCTGGTACAATCCGACGGCGCGCAGCGTTTTCTTTCTGATTCCGGGAGCAATCACGGTCATCATGACCCTGATAGGCACCCTGCTCACGTCGCTGGTCTTTGCCCGCGAATGGGAGCGCGGCACCATGGAGGCCATGTTCGCCACGCCGGTAAGTCGCGGCCAGCTTCTGCTGGGCAAGCTGATTCCCTATTTCTGCATGGGCATCTTCAGCATGGGGCTTTGCGGCGTCGCCGCTGTGCTTCTGTTCGACGTTCCCTTTCGCGGTTCCGTCGGGGCGCTGCTGCTTATTTCTTCCGTCTTCATGTGCTGCGCGCTGGGACAGGGGCTGCTGATTTCCACGGCCTTCCGCACGCAGCTTGTGGCGGCGGAGGCCGGACTCTTTTCCGGCTTCCTCCCCGCCCTGCTGCTGTCGGGCTTTGTCTTCGACATCAACAGCATGCCCCCGATTTTGCAGGCGATCACGCGCCTCATTCCCGCCGCCTACTTCAATACCTGCATGCGCACCATCTTTCTGGCGGGCGACGTCTGGCCGGTCTTCCTGCACGGCATCTTCTTCATGAGCCTGCTGGCCGCGGTCTTTCTCGGCCTGACCTACCACAATCTGCAAAAGAGGCTGGACAAATGACCATCCTGCCGCAATGGCGGCGCCTGACGACCATCGTCCGCAAGGAGCTGCTTGTCCTTTTCAGCAATCGCGTCTCCCGCATCATGCTGGTCGTGCCGCCGCTGATGCAGATCGTCCTTTTCGGCTGGGCGGCAACGCTGGAAGTGCGAAACGTGGACGTCGCCGTGCTGAATCGGGACGGCGGCGCGCTGGCGGAAGAAATCCTGCACCGCCTGCGCGGTTCCCCCACCTTCCGCCACGTCTTCTTTCTGACCTCCGAGGCCGACATCGCGCCGGTCATCGACGGCGAACGCGCGCTTCTCGCGCTTGTTCTGGGGCAGGAACTCTCCCGCAGGGCCGCAGCGGGCGAAGAAGCCGCGGTGCAGGTCATACTGGACGGGCGGCGCGCCAACGCCTCCCAGATTGCCGCCTACTATCTGCAAACCATTCTGGCGGACGTGGCGGCAAGCCTGCCGCGCAGCCTCATGGCCGCGCAAGGCCCGACGGACATTCCCGCCGTCAATCTTCACATCCGTTGCTGGTTCAATCCGAATCTTGAATTTCAATGGTTCTTTCTGCCCAACCTGATCGGTATGCTGAGTTTCATGCTCGGTCTTGTCGTTACGGGGCTTTCCGTTGCGCGCGAGCGCGAGGTCGGCACGTTCGACCAGCTTCTGGCCTCTCCGGCAACGCCTACGGAGATCGCCCTCGCCAAGCTCCTGCCCGGCTGCATCATCGGTCTTGTCCACGGAACCATCTTTCTGCTGATTACCGTTTTCGGCTTCGGCGTTCCCTTCAGCGGTTCTGTCCTTCTGCTGTACGCCGCCGTCTTCATTTTTGCCCTGGCCTCCGGCGGCGTCGGTCTCATGATATCGTCCATTGCGGCCACGCAGCAGCAGGCTTTTCTCGGCGCCTTCACCGTTGGCGTGCCCTGCATCCTCATTTCCGGCGCCGTCACTCCCGTCATGAACATGCCCCTCTTTCTGCAACGCGCCAGCGAACTGAATCCTGTCCGCCACTTCACGACGCTGGCGCAGGGCGTCTTTCTCAAGGACATCTCCCTCTCCGCCGCCCTGCTCAGTCTGGGAAAAATCGCCCTGATCGCCCTTGTCTGCATCCTTGTGGCGGTGTCCATGTTCCGGCGCAGGGTCTAGCTCCCGATACCGCCGCAGCCAGGCCACCTTTTCTGTGTATTCCATGGGCGTCACCTCCGATTATTTGTTACCATCCGGCTTCCGATCCGGTCAGACCCCATCAGGTTCCCTCCTTTTCCCGGTATTCGCGGATATCCGGGCGCCAGACCAGCTCAGGGCCCGGCGCTCCGCAGAAACAGGAAATGGACCCGGCCGGAATGTAGGATTCATCGATGTTGGTGCGTCCATAGTTCAAACTGTTGCAGGCTTTGCAAGTAAACTCGAAACGTGCCGTGTTGTCCTTGCCCAGCTGAATCTTGTTTCCGCAGCTGCACCCCATTTCAGACACCCAATCGCGAGCCACAGTCGTGAACCGGCCGTGGCACTCGGGGCATTTCACAAGCAGTAGCCCTTTGACCTTGTTTGCGGGGCGCTTAGGTTCAGCCTCGGGCTCCTCCGCCGCGGCGGTCTCGGCAGGCAAGGCGGGACGGACGCTCTGGGCTGCTGCATCATCC
>CALUWU010000021.1 GCA_944324555.1 uncultured Desulfovibrio sp. | reverse complement strand
GTGGTGGGGGTTGTGGTGGTGGGGGGGTTGGCGCCTTCTGTTTGGGCCCGTAGAGTTAGGTCCGTCCCCATCCGGCAAAAAACGTAATGAGTCCTGAGCTTAGAGATCCCGGGCCGCCGCCCATTCGGCGTAGCGTTTCAGGGCGAGGGCGTGGGGGGCGTTCTGCATGTAGCCGCGCGCATGGCCGGGGGCGCGGAGCTTGTCTCTATAGAGAACCTTGCCGACGACCTCCTTGCGGGCGACGTCGAAGAGCAGGAAACAGTCCGTCATGCGGAGGACAAGATACCTTCCGTCGGCGGAGGCGGAGATGGAATCGCAGTGGTGCGGGCGGGACGGAAGGGTAAAGGGCTTGCTGAGGAACGCGGGATCGGAGAAGTCCGCCGTATCGTAACGGGGATCGTCCACGAGCTTGTGGCAGTGCCACAGGCTCATGTCGGCGGCGTCGATGATCTCCAGCTTGTTCTGGTTGGTCGCGGCGATGAGAACCCTGCCTTCAAAGACGAAGGGGCAATGCTGTATGGTGCGGATGAAACCCGGATGCGTGTAGACGCCTTCGAGACGGGTTTCGCCGTCGTGGATGCGCACCTTGTGCAGCGTGGCGGGCTGGAAGCAGATGACGCCTTCGGCGTGGGGCATGAGGCTGTGCGTGGAGACGTAGAAGAGATGGGGATCAAGGGGGTCCAGTTCAAAGTGGGCGGGAATGGGGCAGGGGATTTCCGTTGTCCACGTCTTCTTGTCCCGCAGGTCCAGCGTCGCCATGGAATCGAGGGTTACCCATTCTTGCAGACGGCGCATGACTTCCGCTTCCCGGAGCTTTTTCAGGTTCTCTTTGGGAAGAAGCATTCGCATGGGCGCAAAGACCATGTAGCGCCCGTCGCCGGATATGGTGCACTGATGGACGCGATCCTGAAAATCGAATTCATGCAGGATTTCCGCCCGCATGTCGTCGAGGTTCAGCTTGCCGACCTGCATGCGGACCCTGTTGGAGCCGTCGGCCATTCCCCGGATGGCGTCTTCCACGGGCCAGCGGCAGAAATAGAAGGCTTCTTCGTTGTCGTCAAAGTCGCCGGTTGCGACGTAATCCCACAGGCCTTCGGAGGGCGGGAGATCGTGCCAGCGGGTATGGAGGCCCGTTTTGGTGTCGAGAATGTCCAGATGAAAGAAGTTGTAGCGCGGCGCGACGATATGGCGGCGGCTGTAGGAAAGCTGGACGGCGTGCGTGGTGCGCTTCCACAGCAGGTAGGAAAGGTGGGACATCCGCATGGGCAGGTCGCTCAGGCGGACGCGGGAGCTGAAATCGGGCAGATCGATGGGGAACGAGGGCTGGGGGACGGTCCAGGTGATGAATTCCTGATTTCTGAAATCGGCGATTTCATAGACGGTATGACCGTCGTCCTCGTAGGCGTTGGTGGTCAGGACGTCGGCGGGAGGGGTGCCGCGCTGCATCATGAAGGGGCTGACGGCCCTGACGGCGGTCTGGGTCCGGGGTTCGTCCTTGCTGTGGAACATCTTGTAACACAGCCGCGAACAGAGCCAGACCTCGTCGGGATCGCTGTAGAGCAGGGCGTTCAGGGCCTGATACTGGGCCGTATTGGCGATAACGACGGTTTCCCCCTTGAGATCGCGTTCATCCAGCCAGGTCTCGACCGCGGCGCCGGGGATGCCGAAGAAGTCGCGCGGTTCGCAGAAGTCGAGAACCAGCTTGAAGGAAATCTTCAGGCCGGAGGAGGCGATATGCCGCATCAGGGCGGCGGCGTTGGCGTCGGAGCCGAAGAGGACAAGCTCCCGGCCTTCAAACTTTGGCAGATCTGCCCATGTCATCGTATCAAGGCGCATCTTACATACCTCCGTTCAGGCGGGGCCGGCGCGCGTCGGGAATGGGGGCCAGCGCCTCGCCTTCGATTTCAATGAGCCAGCCCGGCCGGCATACGGGCGCATGGACGACGGAAAGCGCGCAGCCTTCGGGAAAGATCGACGCCAGACGCGGGGCCGCAAGGGGGTAGTCGTGGGCGTCCCGCAGGTAGACGACGGCGCTCCGCATGCGCGAGAGATCCATGCCGCCTTCCTCCAGCAGGGCGGCGATATTTTCCACGGTGCGATCGAGCTGCGCGACGACGTTGCCCTCGTGCGCTATCCTGCCCGCCGCATCGATGCTGGCCGTGCCGGACAGGCGGATATGGCGGCATTCGCCGTACTGCACGGCCGCGGCGCGCTCGAAGTTGACGCCGTAGACGTGGGTCGGCGAGAGATGGGAAAGGGCTTTCAGGTAGCGGACCTGATCCGGGACGAGGCCGCGCTGCATTTCCGCGACGAGCCAGGAGAGGAGATGCGGCGTTTCCGCGCAGGCCTCGATGCCGGTGCTTGCGGTGAAATGGGTTTTGGGCGTCAGGCCGCAGGCTTCATAATGGCGGATGCGGCTGCGGATCATTCCGGCGTAGTTGTTGTCCACATCGCGCACGTAATACCAGGTGCGGAGCAGGTTTTCCGTCATGTCAAGTTTCTGTTCCGTCATGAAGCGGCGCATTTCCGCGACGGCGTCGTCGGTCTGCGTTTCCGCATCGGCGGCGCGGGGGGAGAGGAAGGGGCGCAGAAACGTCTCGTAACCGCCGTGACGCAGGGCCACGCCGCCGCCTTCAAGGGGCTTGCGGACGGCCCCGGGCAGAAAGGCGGCCTGAACCGACACATGGCGCGAGTCCAGGGGCGGCTGGCCGATGAAGAGCCGCAGGGTCGCCGGGGGGACCGGCCAGAGGCGTCTGACGGCCTCGGCCTGACGATGAACGTCGCTGCAAAAGAAGCGCAGGCAGAAGGCGTCTTCGGGGCGCGCGCCGCGCTCCCGGCAGGCGTTTGCAAACGCGCGGCGCAGGGCTGCGACGCTTTCCGCAAGGCTGCCGGTCCGCGTCGCGCGGCAGTGGATATAGAAGTAGCCGGTATCTGCTTCGGTGTTCACGATGCGATCCTTTTCGGGAAGGTTTTTGGAGCGTTTTGCCTTTGAAAAAGGCGAAATGCGCGGCGGCGCGTTCCGCCGGGGGGCGCGCGTCAGTAGTCCGTGTCGTTTGTCATGCAGATTTCGCAGGCGTGAATGTTCTCGTAGGGCACGCCGTAGGTTCGCAGGAGCTTCTTGGCGAAGAGGGTTACGGGCTGTATCAGCACAAGAAAGCGCGTTTCGCTTTCGCACTGCCGGTCGGCAAAGAAATCTTCCGTCGCCGTTACGGGGATGCCGTCTACGGTCTTTTCTTCGGGCAGATAGGCCCGGTCGACGAGGATGCAGCGCGGCCGGAGCCGGGAGAAGAACGCCTTGTTGCGCTGGTAGTTTTCGCCCGCGCCGTAAAAGACCCAGTCGCGGCCTTCGCCCTCGTCGACGAGCCGTTCAAAGTGCCGCGTTTCCTGAGAGGAAATCCAGCTTTGCGAAAAGCTGTAAAGCAGCATGGCGTCGCGCCTGAAAAGCGACGCCGACATGATTTCCCGCAGGTCTTCGGGCGGCATCTTGTTGGCAAGGTTCATGAGAAGCGCGCGATAGAGCCATTCGTTGGCGGGCATGGGGTCCGTCACGACGCGGGGGGCGATGAGGGTCAGGGGCGTGTGGGGATGCGCCTTGAGCCGCGTGACCTGTATGTTGAGCTGACGGATGATTTCGATGTTGAATGGAAGCTTTCTGACGAGCTCAAGAGCTTCATGAAAATCTTCCATTGTTTCATAGCAGTTTCCGCCAATGAAAAGCGCGTCCGTAAGAATGAAGTTGTTGAAGAGGATTTGCGCGTATTCAAGGAGGACGTCGTATTCCGGCTTGCGGTTGTAGTACTTTTGAAGAAAGCTCCCCGAGCCGGACTGAAAGCCCACGCCCGTGGCGACAAGGCCGGCGTCGAGCACAAGGTCGAAAATGTCCCGGTGCTTGAGCATCTGCTCGTAATGGAGGAAGACCCAGAAGGGTTTTCCGATGCGATCCCTGTACAGGGAAAAGAATTCTCGCGTCTTGTCCGCTGGAAGCGACCAGAATTCATCTGTAAAGGTAATGTAGCGCATGTTTTGAGGAATCTTTTCGCATTCCTCTATGACGTCGTGAATGGACCTGTTGCGGCGGGGGTAGGCCTTCTTTCCCTCGCTTCTGTAAAGCGTTCTCCACTGGCCGCCGGAACAGTAGGTGCATGTGCCCGTGCAGCCTCTTCCAAGAAAGGTGAAATAGGCGTTCGCATCCATGACTGGGTCGAAACGGCGCTGGACGCAGCCCCGGGAAATGGTTGTGAAACCCTCGTGCCCGTAGAGCTGCGGCGGATACTTCCGCAGGTCCTTTTCCTGATCGCGCATGGCGTTGCGGGCGCCGCCCAGGGAGGCGGCCCACCAGGTGTTCGCAATCTGGACGGCGGCCTCCTGATCTCCCTTGTCGCGGCATTCGGCCAGTTCAAGCATGGCTTCCTCGCCGTCGCCGCGGACGACGGCGTCGAAACCGCCGTCAAGATAGATTTCCGGGTCAAGGGTCGGGCCGTAGCCGCCGGCGACAAGCAGCGCGTCCGGCATGGCGCGGCGAAAGACGGGAACAAGGATGGGGACAAGATAATTGTTTGTCGAGCGGGCGCTGAAACCGATGATATCGGGCCGTTCTTCACGCAGCACGCATTCAAGCGCCTTGAAATCTTCTTCCACAAGCGGATACTTGTTGCCGACATGCGACACGATCTTGTTGCTGCGGAACATTATATAGCCAAGATGCGTATCCTGAAGCCGCGAGATGTTTCTGAAACCGGAGTCGCCAAGAAGGATATTGTGCGTCTGATGGCCATTTTTCCGAAGATACGAGGCAAGAAGGCGGGTTCCGATATAATTATATTCAAAGGCGTTGACAAAGACGATTTTGCTCATGACGGCGTCTCCGTTTTTTCAGGAAAGCATGTGCGTTGTAGTGCGGCGATGATTTCAGGACGCGATTTCGCGGCAGTTGAGCAGCGCGAACTTCTCTTTCAGGACGATATGCCGGAGACGCGGCCCGGCATCCCGTCGCGGAAGCGGTGAGGGAAGTTTCGCGTAGCTCTTCCAGCTGTAGCAGATTCCGTCATGACAGATTCGGGGAAAGCCCAGCGTATGGCGGCAGCCGTAGTCGAACGCCCGCAGGAAGCGCCATATCCTGTCGTCGGGCCAGCGCGGATCAAGCTCGCCGTCGTTGGGGCGTTCCCTGTCGAAATGGATTTCCGTCCTTGCGTCCCGGGGCTGGGCGACGCCGGGGGGCGCGCCGTTCAGGAGCCGGGGCAGCATGTCGCCGAAGGCGGCGACGGCCGCGTCGGACTGGCGCCGCAGCAGGGAAAGGGAGGTGGTGTCGTCGTCTATGGGGACGCGCCGCCGCGCCAGAACCGGCCCGGTATCAATGCCGTCGTCGATCCTGTGCCAGGAGACGCCCGTTTCCGCGTCGCCCTCGTAGATGGCCCAGGCTTCGGCATGCACGCCGCGATGCCGGGGCAGCAGGGAGTTGTGGTAGTTGATAATGTCCACATTGGCGCGGCGGACGAACGCCCGCGGAAAGATGAAGCGGTTGCTGACGCTGACGACAAGGCTCCTTTCGCGCGACGCGATCTCCGCAAGGGCGGCCTCGCAAAAGGGCGCGCGGGCAATCCCCAGGGAACGCAGCTTCCCGCCGATGAAGGAGACCCCGCCGGGATCGTGCTCCAGAAAACGGGGGGCCATGCCGCGGTCGCGAAGCAGGCGCGCGCAGCCAAGGGCCGTGCTTCCTCTTCCGATGATATAGATATGACTGTACATGCCGGGCTCTCCGCCGTCTCAGCGTTCATTCAGTCCGATCTCGCGCGCGGGATTTCCCAGAACCTTCGCGCCGGGGGCCACGTCCTTCATGACGACGCTGCCCAGGCAGACATAGGCGTCGTCCCCGACGGTCACGCGGGGCGCGACGGCCGCGTTGCCGCCGATGAAGACGCCCCTGCCCAGCGAAACCCGGCCCATGATGTTGCACATGGCGGAGACGGTGCTGAATTCCCCGACCCGGACGTCGTGCCCGAGGCTGCACCCCAGCAGGGTTGCAAAGGCGCCGATGGTCACGTTCACCGACATGCAGAACGCCCTGTCGATCACCGCGCCCTCGCCTATGACGTTGTTGCGCCCGAGGCTGGTATAGGGATGGATGATTTGCTCGAAGACGGCGCCGCGTTCCTTGAGCATGGGAACGAGCCTGCGCTTGGCGGCGGGATCGGCGATGCCGAGCGCGAGAACGTCGTCGGGGCGCGGGCTGTAACCGGCGATGGTTCCGACGACGGCGCGGTCGCAGGCCTTGCCGGCCAGGGGGTTTTCCGTATCGTCCAGAAAGCCGACGACATTCCAGCGCGGGCCGGCAAGCGCCTGAATGTCGAGAATCAGGTGCAGCAGCTCGCGGCCGAATCCCCCCGCGCCGACAATATAGAGATTCTTCATGGCGTCAGTTCCGGCAGGCGGCGGCGAGGCGTTCTTCGGGAACGCAGTAGCATGTATAGCTGAACTGTTCCTGATAGGCGCGCAGGAAGAAACGATAGCGGTCGACCATGCCGTTGACCATCAGGGGGAGTTCCCAGAGGTCAAAGGCGTGATGGTAGACGCACAGGGCCAGCACCGGCCGCGCCCGCCGGATGAGTTCGCGCCCGCCCTGAAGGGCAAAGGCCTCGTAGCCCTCGATGTCGAATTTCATCAGGGTGGGGGTAACGTCCTTCAGGGTTTCGTCCAGCGTGACGGACTGAATTTTCGTCCCGCCTTCCGGGTTGACCATCGAACCCATCGTCCCGGTGGCGTCAAAGGACAGCTCGCTTTTCTCGTGCCCCACGGCAAAGGGATAGAGATGCATCGCGGCGCGCAGCGGGGCGGGCATGGCGTCCCTTGTCTCGCAGAGAAGGCGGAAGTTTCCGGCGTCCGGTTCAAAACCGTGGTATTCCTTCAGGCGGAACCTGCCGAGGGACAGGAGCGTTTGCAGGGTGTCGCCGGAAAAGGCGCCGCAGTCCACGAAAACCTCGCCGTCAAGAGGCGCGTAGACGTCCTCGAAATATTCGGGAGAGGTGGAAACCGGGATCAGCGCGTCGGAGCAGAGCAGATAGCGCTTGAGAACCGAAAGGAAGACCGCCCGGGACAGACCGTCCCGAAAGAGATCGAAGGCCGCCGCGACCTTCCCGCGATTGCGGGGGGACGCCGCCAGATAGGTCTTTCTGTAGACGTCGTAGGCCCGCGTCTTCCGGTCGCCGACGGGCAGGCATTCGCCGAGCTGGCGAAAGGTGATCGCGTTGTTGCGATGCTCCTCCGAAACGCGGGGAGCGACGGCGGCGAACAGTTCCGACGCCCTGTCGCCCGTGACGCAGAGGACAAGGAGCGCGCGGGGAAGCCGCCGCGCGGCCTCCTCGAGGGAGATGATTTCCTGTCCGCTCAGCGCGCCCCCTGCCGCCGGGGCGTCGTCGCAGACGAGCAGCGGAATGTGGGGAACCGTCAGCCGCAGCAGGGTGGCGTAGTCGCGGGCGTTGCCGTTGGGCGGGTAGAGGATGAGGCCGTCTTCGGGGCGCCACAGGGAGCCGAAACGCTCCCGGAGCGCGGAGGACGCCCGCGCCGCGGCCTCGTCGTGCAGGGCAAAGAGGGTTTCCATGGCGTTCATTGCTTGTCTTTCCTTTTCTGGAGCGTTGCTGTTTTTGCGCGGCGTTCTTTCCCGCCGCGCGTCCTGTTTCCGGCGGGCTGCGCGGCGGCGTCAGCGCACGCTGACGATCCGTTCCCCGGCCGGATTGTAGGTTTCGTCCTTCACGGCGGGGTCAAAGGTTCCGTCCGTCAGGCAGAGCCTGTCCCGGTGCAGCAGATCTGAAATGGTCTCGAAGGCCGCCGCCTCCCGGAAGCAGCAGAGGCTCCCGTCGCCCGCCGGAACGACGCGGAGCTGATTGCGCGCCTTCATGGCCTCGTACACGACGGGCCGGGGATTGAGGCGGCAGTTGGCATAGCTTGAATAGAGCAGGGCGCGGGCTTCGCGCCGTTCTGCCCCGTCGATGATCGTTCCCGTGAATTCCCTGTCGTAGCGGTAGGGAACGCCGATAATCGCCTCCATGTAGTGCGTATAGGTGAAGCACTCGCGCATGTCCGCGCCGAAGAACAGGAAGCGGACTTCCCTGCCGCACTTGTGCAGCCTGTCGTAGGAGGAGTTTTCGCCTATGGAGGAGGGGCCGAGGTTTTCCGTCAGGTCGAGCGGGTCGCCGAGCGCGTAGATGGAAAGCAGCGGGTCCGCGGAGCGGACGCCCCTGCCCGTCCTGCGCGCGTATTCGTTCAGCGCGCCCATCGGGGTGCGGCTGTTGCGCGCGTCAAAGGGCTCGTTGTTGCAGAAGCTGAAGGTGAACGCGGGAAAGACAAGCGTCCGTACCCCGAGGGATTCCAGGCAGTCCAGCAGGGCGGCCAGCAGCTCCCCGCGCTTCATGGCGGGCAGGCCGAAGGTCATGTCCGTGTGAATATAGAGGACGTCGCATTCGGCGGCGTCCGCGGCGCGGAGCGCCTCCTTCATCCGGCGCATGCCGACGTCGCCGGAACGGCTCTTGAAAAGAATGGTGTCCACAGGTTTCTCCGGGCTAGAAATGGGGAAAGCGTTCGCCGCCGTCGATGTTGATGATCTGCCCCGTGAGATAGGCGGCGTCCTCCGACAGCAGAAAGCGGACCACGCGCGCGACGTCCTCCACCGTGCCGGGGGGCAGGCGCGTGTCCGGCGCCCAGGGCGCGTCGGGCGAGGCGTCCGCAAAGACCGTCTGCACGATGCGCGTTCGGAACGAACCCGGCGCGATGACGTTCACGCGCACCCGGGGCGCGAGCTCGCAGGCAAGGGCCATGCCCAGCGCCGTGACGGCGCCCTTGCTGGCGCAGTAGTGCGGCTGATAGAGCTTGCCCCCGGTCGCGGCGATGCTGGAGGTCAGGACGACGTTGCGGAGCGCGCCGCCGTTGACCTTCTTCTTGAGCAGGGCGCTCAGCATTTCCGTGGCCGAGAAGTAGTTGACGTTCATGACGCGCAGGCCGACGGCGTAGCGGGTTCTTGCCAGGGGCAGCACTTCCGTCATGCCGGCGAAGTGGAGAAAGGCGTCCGCCGTCGCGCCGTGCTTCCCGAGCAGATCGGTCAGGGCCGCGCCCGCGGCGTCGGCGCGCTCCAGATCGAAGGGAAAGAGAATCACCCGCGCGCCGTTGCGGGCGCAGGCCTCTCCCACGGCGGCAAGGCGCTCCTCGTCGCGGCCGTTGAGAATAAGATTGCGGCTTTCGCTCAGCAGCCGCGCCGTGGCCTCCCCCATGCCGGAGGAGGCGCCCGTAATCAGCGTGAAGGTGTCTCCCATTGCGCCGCTCCCCATGCGCTAGCCGTTCTTTCTGGCGTACAGCACCGGTTCCGATTCGCAGCGGAACCAGAAGGTATAGTCCGGGCGCAGCTCCTTCAGGAACTGCGGAATCTGCCGGTAGTCGTCCCGCTTGTGATAGAGGCATATGGCGCAGACGGGCGCGTCGCGGGCGATGGTCCGGGCCGCGCCGCGCAGCATCCGCATTTCCGACCCCTCGATATCGGCCTTGATGAAGTCCACGCGGACGCCGCGCTGCTCGCAGAATTCGTCCAGCGCGATCGTTTCGGCAAAGGCGGCGGCCGAAGCCGCTTCCTCCGGCGAGGCGACGGCGTTGGAAGAGGGGTCCAGCCTGTTGATCGCAAGGGGAATGCGCCCCGGCCCGTCCGACAGGGCGCAGGGAATCACCTCCACGTTGGCGCAGCCGTTGCGGCGCATGTTTTCTCTGGCAAAGGCGACGGATTCCGGCGAGATCTCGAAGGAAAGAACCTTGCCTTCCGGGCCGACCAGCCTGCTGAAGTAGCAGGCCGTGTCGCCGATGAAGCCGCCGGCGTCGACGACCGTATCCCCGGGGCGCGCCTCGACGACGCCGGGAACGGCGTATTGCTCGTAGACAAAGATGTATTTGTAGAAAATGTCGTGAAGAAGCGTCTGATCGTGCCCCAGCAGGGAGGGGAAGTCGTAGGAGCCGGCTTCGCGCGCCTTTCTCCAGGCCGCCGTGCCCGACGGCGGCAGGACGGGATAGCATATGGGGCTGTCGTCAAGGACGGCGGCCATGACGCGCTGGCGCAGGAAGCACATGAAGGAAAGGCGGGAAACGTCGTCGCCCAGCTCCTTCAGGAACGCTTCCGTCCAGGGGCCGTTTTCTCCGACGTAGTAGTCGCGCGCCGCCTCGACGCGGCGGCGCGCCAGCGCCAGAACCTCGCCGGTTCCGGCCCGCGAAAGGGAGACGCCGCAGCCCAGATGGCGCTGAAAGAGCTCGTCAACGCGCCGGTAATCCTCCTCGACGTTTCGTTCGCCGTTCATGATCGCGCTGATATGGACGGCGCCGTTTTCGGCGGCAAGGGCGAAATAGCCGAGGTTCCGCGCCAGACGCAGCAGGACGTCCGTCCGCGCGCGTTCTTCCAGGGTCGCGTTGTACTGGGGGATGATGGCGGCCGCGTCGAAGAAGGCCCGCGCGACGTCGTCGTCGGGGGCGGGCGCGCCGTCGTGGACAAGGGGCGCTTCCGTCAGCAGGAAGGCGTCGTCCGCCCGCACGGCGCAGGTATGGACGGCGGCGTCCCTTTCAATGCCCGCGAGGCACCGGTTTGCCGTCCTGAAGATGCGATCAAACGTTTCCATGAGAAATTCCTTTCTGAAGTGTCATGCGTCGCAAGGGAGACGCTCAGTTCTTTTTCCGGGCAAAGAGCACGGGTTCGGCTTCGCAGCGGAACCAGAAGGCGTAATCCGGGCGCAGCTCCTTCAGGAACTGCGGAATCTGCCAGTAGTCCTCCTGCCTGTGATAGAGGCATATGGCGCAGACGGGCGCGTCGCGGGCGATGGTCCGGGCCGCGCCGCGCAGCATCCGCATTTCCGCGCCCTCGATATCGGCCTTGATGAAGTCGACGGTGATTGCCCGTTCCGCCGCAAGGTCGTCGAGCGTGACGGCATCGACGCTGACGACGTCTTTTGCATCGTCGTCTGAAGCGTCCGCCACAAATGCGGCGGAATTGCTGTGCGGATTGAGAACGACGGTAAACGTCGAGGATGCGTCAGAAAGGGCGTTCGGAAGTATCTCGACATTATCGCAGCCGTTGATACGCATGTTCTGTCGGGCAAAGTCTATGGTTTCAGGCACGATTTCAAAGGCAAGGACCCTGCCTTCTTTTCCTACCTTTCTGCTGAAATAGCAGGCCGTATCCCCTATGAAGGCGCCCGCGTCTATGACGACGTCTCCCGGGGAGGCCTCCACCTTGCCGGGGACGGCGTACTGTTCATAAATAAAGGTATCGCGATAGAAAAAATTGCGAACATCTTCCCGGCATCCGTTCAGCACGGGGAAATCGTAGTCGGCGTTCTCCCGCTGACGGCGCCATGCGGCGGATTGCGCCGGCGGTGCGACGGGATAGCAGGCGGGCGTCCCTTTCAGGATATGCGCCTTTATGCGCTGCCTCAGGAAAGAGACGAAGGAAACGCGCGAAAGCTCGTCTTCCAGAGATTCCGTGAAACGGGCGGTCCAGTCGCCGTGTTCCTCAAGGTAGTAGCGGCGCGCCCCGGACATGCGCTGTTCAAGAATCGTCATTTCGGACGCGTCCGTTTTGGCAAGCTCAAGGCGGCAATTGAAACGTTTGTAAAAGATGCCGTCGAGATCGTTCAGGAGTCGCAGCGCGTCTTGTGTGGAAAAGTCCTTGTACAGGGGGACGGCTATCCTGCCGTCGCTGAGGACGAAGGGAATGAGCCGCATTCCTTGTATAAGAGCCAGCAGAAATTCCTGTCGCGTCAGGGCTTCGCCAAAAGGGGCAAAGACGGGGATCACCCCCAGGGCTGTCGTGAACAGGATTTCGGCTTCATTGGCGTCATTTCGTGTCCGCAAGGCTATATGTTTTTGCGGATTGTCAATCAGAATATTCTTCTTTTCACTGATGGAAAGCGTATAGAACTCCATCTTTTCTTCGGCGCGACTGATGAATCTGGAAATTTTTTTGAAGGCGGATTCTAGCTGCTGCATGAAAGTTTCCTTTTTGGCGTCTCCCGTGCGGTGGGGAAAGGGGCGAAGGCGCTACGGCGTTTGGCCGGCGGTTCTGGAAACGCGGTTCTGGAGAAGTTGTTTCAGCGCCAACCGATCAATCTTGCCGGTGGCGTTGCGCGGCATTTCCGTCACATGCCGGCAGATCGCGGGAACCATGTAGCGCGGCAGCGCCCCGGCCAGCGCCCGCCGCAGTTCCCCTTCCGGCAGCGGCTCCGGGGCTTCGTAAAACAGGACTATCCTTTTCCGTTCCGCGTCGTAGATCGCGCAGGCGTTGGCCGCGAGATGCAGCGCGTTGACGGCCGCGTGTTCTATTTCCGCCAGTTCGACGCGGTATCCCTGATGCTTGATCAGCGTGTCCTTGCGGCCCCGGAAGATCAGCTCGCCGCGCTCGTTCCAGGAAACGATGTCGCCGGTGCGGTAGACGGTTTCGGGGTAGGCCGTTTGCAGCGGGTTCTGCACGAAGGCGGCGGCGGTCTTTTCCGGGTTGTTGTAATAGCCCAGGGCCAGCGAGGAACCGCGCACGCAGAGTTCCCCCTCCTCGCCGGGCGCGGCGACGGGTTCGTCGCGCTCGTTCAGGACAAGGATGGACGTGTTCCTGAAGGGCCTGCCGATGGGAATGGGCTCGTCGTCGCGCAGGGGGCGGGAAATCACGTGGTAGAGGCAGTCCAGCGTGATCTCGATGGGGCCGTAGAAGTTCGCGAACGTCGCGCGCGGCAGACGCGCGCGCCAGTAGTTGAACTTCGCGGTGGGGAAGACCTCCCCCGCGAACCAGACCATGCGGAGATCGGGCAGGGGAACCGCGTCGAGAAGGCGCATGTTGGCGATATTGACCATGATGGTCGGCACCCAGAAAAGGAAGGTCGCCCGGCGGCGCGCCAGCAGCTCCAGAAGGCGGACGGGAAAGGCCGCCAACCCCTCGGGAATCAGGACAAGGGCGCTGCCTCTGGCCATGAGCAGGCAAAGCTCGAAACTGAAGATGTCGAAGATCACGGGCGACAGGCTGCCGACGACGTCCGCGTCGTCAAGAAGCCCCGTATCGCGGACGATTTCCGTGAACTCGATGAAGCTGCGATGGGACAGGGCCACGGCCTTTGGCGTTCCCGTGGAGCCGGACGTATTGATGACGCACAGGAGATCGGTGTCGATGCACTGTTCCCGCAGGCGGAGAACCTCCGCTTCTTCCTCCGCGGAGAGGGGCGCCGCGTCGCGGTCCGGGGCGCAGGGCAGGAGCGCGGCGCGCATTTCCGGGGAAAGGTCCCGCCGATCCCCGTCGGCAATGAGAAGCGCGGGCGCGGTCTGTTCCCAGATGGCGCGCAGGCGCGGCTCCGGGTTTCTGACGTCCAGATTCATGTAGGCGTTGCCGCTGTACAGGATGGCCAGATCGGCGACGACGGCCTCCGCGCCCTTGGGCAGCAGGACGGCGACGACGCATCCCGTGCGGCCCTGAAGGCGGCGGCTGATCCGCCGCGCGGCGGCGAGCGCCCGCGCGCGGAGTTCCCGGAAATCGAGCGTGCGCTCGCCGTCGTACAGGGCGATGCGATCGGGATGCCGGACCGTCGCGGCGTCCATATACTGGGTGATGTGCGTCAGGTACATGTCATTCCCCCCGTGCGTCGTTCCGTTTGCGGAAATAGGCGGTCACGGCGTCGCGCAGGGCGTCCTTCCAGTAGCGGTCGTCGTGTTCGCCGTCCGTCAGACAGAGCGCGGCGGGCCGCCCCAGCCGCCGGCAGAGCCGTTCCATGTGCAGGGTCTGCGGCAGGCTCAGATAATCCTGACGGCCGCAGTAAAAGGCTATGTCGAGGTCGCCGGCCGCCCGCGGGAGGAGGCGCTCGAAATCGGCCTCGGGGCGCGTCGCGCCGTCCTCGTCCAGCAGCATGCGCCGCATGGTGCTGGAAAAGGCCGCGTGGAGGGCGCGCTGGGCGCGGTTCCCGCGCAGGCGCTCGTCCAGCGGGACGCGGCAGTCAAAGACGCCGGAAATGGCGGCCGCGCCGCCGAAATTTTCGCTTGTCAGCGCCCAGCGCAGCGCGCCGAAGGCGCCCATGGAAACGCCGGCGACGAGGTTGTCCTCGCGGCGCGGCGAAAGGGAAAGCCGCTCCTGAAGCGTGAGGAATATTTCCTGAAGGCAGTCGGCCTGCTGCTCGTAACAGGAGTTGATGAAATAGCCGTTGCCCATGCTGGGCGCGACAATGGCCGTCCGCTCCCTGTCGACGAGGCTGGAAACGTCCAGCCTGTCAAAGAAGAAATCGCCGTTGCTCATGGCGCAGTGCAGGGCCCAGACCGTGCGGCAGGGCTCGGCGCCGGCGTTGAAGCGCGTGGGCAGCGCCGCCGCGATCTCCACGGGGCGCAGCAGGCTCATGGAAGGGAGGGTGATACGCAGGCGCAGCATGCTCACTTCTCCGGCAGGGGCGCGGGCGACGGATAAAGAAGGTTGTAGATGCGGACGCCGTCCGTCTCCTGTTCCGTTTTCTTCGCGTGGCGGACAAGGCGTTTCTTTGAAGCGTCCCGCCAGCCGAACACGCGGACGTTCTTCCCCTCTTCCTTTTCAAGGGCGTCGTGAACGAAAAGGGAAACGGCCGTAAACATCTGCTCCTTGCGGAATTCCCTGCGCGTCACGTCGTAGAGGGCGTGGAGCGTGGCGCGGTTGCGCTGGAAATAGTGGAGCGAGGCTATTCTGCCGCCGCGCCGCAGGACGGCGATATGCCGTCTGGCGATATCCTCGCGGATGGTCGCGAGTTCCGGCAGGTTGTCGCCGACGACGTCGAATTCTTCCCGCAGCATGGCCAGGATTTCCTCCTCGTCTCCCGGAACGGCAAAGGAAATCTCCCTGAAAAGCTCGTCGCCGGCGAGGGCGCGCATGGCCTCGATGATTCTGGGCGCGGGCTTTCTGAGGCGCGTCCGCAGGAGTTCCTTGCGGAGCTCGAAGCCCTGCGCCTGAAAAACCCGCGCCTGTTCGCCCGCCAGCGGCTCCCTGCCGGCGACGGAAACCCGGACGGGAGCGGGAAAGTCCGCGCGGGTGCGCGCCAGACCGTCCTCCAGCGCCGGGAGGTCGGCCGCAAGGTAGAGACAGTCGTGGAACGCGTCGTGGAAGGGCGCGAAGAGAAACAGGCAGCCTTCCGTCGAAAAGAGAAGGCAGCGCTTCCTTTCCAGAAGGCTCTCCAGCGCGGCCCTGTCCTGAAAGATGTTGCTCAGGGCGCAGCGGCGGCGCGCCTTGAGCGCGTCGTATTCCTGAGAAAAAAGAGAGAAGGTCGCGTGCTTCATGGGACTGTGCTCCTAGCGGCACATGCCGGCGTTGATGGGAAAGATCGCTCCTGTAATGCGGGACGCCGCCGGGCTCAGGAGATAGGCGGCCAGCCGCGCCACCTGCTCCGGCGGAATGAGCCCCAGAGGCTGAACGCCGCTTTCTTCGAGGCGCGCGCGAAAATCTCCGAGCGGGTCCGCGGGATCGGAAACCATGGGCGTGTCCACAAAGGCCGGGCGAATGATGTTGACGCGCGTGTTTCTGGGCATGAGTTCCGCCGCAAGCGTTCTTGCGGCCGCCTCAAGGGCCGCCTTCGAGGCCGCGTAGGCCGTGAAATACTTGTCTTGCCCAAGACTGGCGAAGGAGGAAACGACAACGGCCTCCAGCGGCCGGGCCTTGCTCTTGCGCCGCGCGAGGCAGCGCATCAGTTCCACGAAGGCGAAACAGTGAACCCGCATGTGCTCGGTCATGAGCGCCGTCGTCGTGTCACGCAGGCGGGCCCGGCCGCCAATGCCCGCGCAGTGGACAAGGCCGTCTATGCGTCCCCGCCATTCCAGGCCCCTTTCGACAAGCGCGGGGAGCGTGTCCGTAACGCGCAGATCCGCGGCGAGCGTCAGGGTATGCGCCTCCGGCATGGCGGAGGCGGTTTCCCGCAATCCCTGCATATTGCGCGCGACAAGAATGACGTCGGCCCCCTGTCGGGCCAGCTCGCGGCAGGTCGCGCGCCCGATGCCGGAAGACGCTCCGGTCACGAGAACGACCTTGCCGGCCAGCGGATCGTGCTCAGACATGTTTCCTCCCTTACGGAAGCGGCTTGAGAAAATCGTCTTCAAAGCGGGCGGCGGTCGTCCGCATGGGAACGATGATCGCGGGATTCAGGGTCAGGCTGACAATGCCCCACGACAGGCCGACGCCAAAGGCGCTCACAAGAAGGCGGAGGTTCGGTTTCGGGTTGCCGGCGTAGGCGTCCACAATCGTCAGCGATACCGACGCGCCGTTGGTATTGCCCAGCCTGTCCACGGTGACGGGCGCCCTGGCGGCGTCCACCTTCAGGCGGCGGGTCATGGTTTTGAGAATCTGCTTGTTGGCCTGATGCAGCACGACGCCGTCGTAGGCGTCGACGGTCGTTCCCAGACGGCGGAGAAAGGCGTTGATGCCGTCCACCACGCGCAGGGTCGCGAAGGCGGTGATCTCCATGCCGTCCATGTAGCCGCCGCCTTCGTAGACTTCGCCGTTGGGCATGATTCCCCTGCCGCGCCGCCAGGCGTTGCGGGCGCCGCCGTCCGGGTAATAGAGAAAATGGTAGCCGGAACCGTCGCTGTGCAGGGAAATGTCAATGGGGGAATCTTCCCGTTTCTCAAGCAGAAGCGCGGTACCGCCTTCGCCGGAAAGGAAGGTTTCCGCCTCCTCGAGCGCCTTGCGCGAGGGGTAGAGCGGCCATATGGTGTCGCCGGAAATCATGGCAAGCCGCCGGATATGCGGCTGTTGCAGGAGCGCCGCGCAGACCGAAAGACCGTAGGGAAAGCTCGCGCAGCCCTGCGTGATGTCGAACGCCAGCGTATCCTCGCCCAGATGCAGGTGATTGTGCAGCACGTGCGCGTTGCTGGTGCTCGGGTTGAAATCCGGCGTCTGGGACATGAAGATCAGCCCGTCAAGACTGTTCGCGTCCCAGCCGGCGCGCTCCAGCGCGAGGCGCAGGGCCGCGCAGCCCAGGTCCGTGCTTGTCTGTTCCGTGACGGAGATGTGCCGCTGCCTGACGCCCGTCTGTTTGACAAAGTGGCGGATATAGTCGGCGCGGGGGCGCCGCGGGTCCATATCTATGGTCTGAACATGTTCCGGCAGCACCCCGGCCAGCGCGGCTATGCCCACATTGTCAAAATGCAGGAACGCCACTGCTACGCCTCCGGCTCCATGGTGTCGAGAATGTCCTGAACCGTCTGAAAGGCGCGGATCTGCTGGCCGCTGACCTTCTTGCCGAATTCGTCGCCCATCAGCACCACATAGGACAGGGCCGCCAGGGAATCCCATTCCTCGACGTCCTCGAGCCGGGTCTCGGGTTGCAGCGCGCCTTCGTCCAGCTCCATGATCTCTTCCAGCGCCGCAAGTTTTTCCTGCAGGTTCATTGCGTTCTCCTTCGTCAGTTTGGTTCCTTGAGCATTTTCAGTTTGAAACGGGTTGCGCTTCAAACCATGCGGCCTGTCGTTTCGCGGAAAAAACGCTGCTTTTCCGCTCACTCCTGGCCGGGCTGCGCCGCGCCGCCGCCTTGCGTTTCACCTTTTTCAAGGGCGCGACTCTCCGTGTAGGCGATGCAGCCGTTTCCGGGATGTTCAATAAGATCGCAAAAATCCATCCCGCCCAGGCGGCAGGTGGCGGCGGCCAGCGACAGGCCGGCGCCAAAGGCCGAGAAACAGACCCTGAACCGCTCGTTCAGAAGCCGCTTTCCCAGATTGAAGGTCGTGGCGACCGGGATGGTCACCGACGACGTGTTGCCGAAGTTCTCCACGACGTTGTTGAACAGGATGTCGCGCGGAACGCCGAGAAGATCCGCCAGCTTCTGCAACATGAAGCGGTTGGGCTGGTGCGTCAGGTGATACTGTATGGCGCTCCTGTCCACGCCGGCGTACCGGCAAAGCTCCTCGATGAGCGGCGGCACGCTTTCCATGACGAACTGGAAAACCGCCGTCCCGTCCATGTACATGTGATTGAGCGAACGGTAATTGCCCATTTCATCCTTGAACATCCGGGCGGTTTCCGCCGTCGCGGGCATGCGGCAGCCTCCGGCCGGGGTCATGAGCGCCTCGCGCCGGCTGCCGTCGTTGCGGAAGACGAAATGCAGAACGTCGTCCGGGTCGTCGCTGCGGCTGACGACCGTGACCGCCGCGGCGTCGCCGCACAGCGGATAGGTGTTCCTGTCCAGCGGATTGGCGCGGCAGGCGCCGCCGTCCGTCGTGACGAGCGCCACCTCCTCCATGCCGGCCTGAATATAGGAACAGGCCGTGAACAGCCCGGAAACGAAGCCGATGCAGTTTTCATAGACGTCCGTGCAGAAAACCTCGCCCGGCAGGCCAAGCTGCCCGTGCATGACCTTGCTGTTGCCGGGAACGGGATGATCCGCCATCTGGGCCACGACGATCATGGCCCGCAGCCTGTCCTTGCGAAGCCACCCCCTGTGAAAGAGGTAGTTCATCGTATAGGAGGCCAGATCGCAGGGCGTCGTCCGCGCGTCGGCAATGCGGTGTTCCCGAAAGCCCATGACCTTGCCCAGGCGGCGCGATGTCTTTTCCGGGAAGGGGAAATTCTTCAGTTCGTCCTCGAAGCGGTATACCTGCCGCGGCACCGTCGCGCAGACGCCGCGAATCCTGACCCCGTGAATGGTTGCGAGCATGGAATCCCTGTCCTTGCCGTTCCTGTCCGCGCGCCCGCGATCTAGCGGGGGCCGGCGGCGCTGCGCCGGATCAGGTCGCAGACGGCGCGCACCGACGCGAAGTTTTCGGGAACGATATCAAGCGCGGAAATGGAAACGGAAAACTGTTCCTCCAGTTCCGACACCAGCGTCACGACGTCAAAGCTGTCCAGATAACCTTCCTCAATGAAGTCGACGCCCTCCTCGAAGGCATAGGCGGGCTGAATCTCTTTCAGGATATGCAGAACCTGTTCTTCCATCATGGTGAAATCCTGTGCGTTCGCGGCGCGGAGCGTTGAGCGTCCCGTCCCTGAAAAAGGCGGAAGCCGAGGCGGCGGCGTCCAGCGCCGCCCGGCGGATGCGAGCGGAAAACGCTCTGGAGCGTTTCAAACTGAAAACGCTCTATTGCCCGGAGCGCGTTTGCGCGGTTTGTATGTTTCGCAGCGTCTTCAGGAAATGCTCGCCGAATTCGGGGTAGCGTTCGCACGCCTCGTCGAGCGGCGCCCGGTCGCCTCCGTCAAGCGACAGCCTGAGAAAGTCCGAGAGAACGCCGTCGGCCAGATGCGCCAGCGGCAGAAAGTAGCGCCCCCTGAAATGTTCGTTGACGGCCCTGTAGGTGCGAAGCTCGTTCATCCCCTGCCGCCGCCGGTGTTCCACCCGGGATATGCCCGAGAGGTAGTAGGCCGCTCCCCGGTGCCGCCGGTAGACGGCCATGACCTGCGGCAGAAAGCCTATCTTCCCCACTTCGGCGTGCAGCAGATGCCAGTACCAGTCGCCGGGGCTCAGGCCGGGGCGGAACCATTCCGGCAGTCCGTCCCGGAAGCGCCAGCGGTAGACCGCCGAGCAGGTCTGAACGGGATTGCCCCGGAACATGTCCGCCAGATACAGTTCCCTGCGGCCGTCCCGGGGCAGCAGGGAGTCCGGCGGATAGATTTCGGTCTCCTTCTCGCCCCCCTCGTAGACGACCCGTACCGGATGGAAGCACATCGAGCAGTGCGGATGCGCCTCCAGAAAATCGACCTGCCGTTGCAGCTTGAGCGGATCGGAAAAGTAGTCGTCCCCGTCGCAGAGCGCGGCATAACGCGTGCGGCAGCGCAGAAAGAGCCCGCGCACGTTTTCGCCGACGCGGCGGCACGACAGCGGCACGGGACGGATGGACGGATATTTCGCCGCATAGGCCGCGACAATGGCGGCCGTGCCGTCCGTTGAACAGTGATCGAGCACGATATGCCGCACCGGAAAGGACGTTCGCTGCGCCAGAACGCTTTCAAGGCAGTCCGCAATATAGGCCTCGTGGTTGCGGGTCATGGTCAGCACGGTTATCAGCGCTGGCGGCTCGGCGACCTCGATCCTTTCCCCGGCGCGCAGCTCCCGCAGCAGCGCCCGTTGATCGGGCGTCAGCAGGGGGGCGTCGTTTTCAAGGCGCCGCCGCAGGGCAAGGCGCGCCTCCGCCGGAAGGGCGTCGGCAAAGGCGCGCGTCCGCTCGCGGGGCAGGGGCGCGTCGAAGGCGGTTTCCGGCCGCGCGGCCAGCCACTCGGGGCAGTCAAGCTCGCCGGGCGCCAGGCGGAGCATCCGTTCCAGTTCCCGCAGGGCGCCGGCGCCTTCCCTGTTCAGCCGTTCCCGCAGACGCAGGGGGGAAACGACCTCCTCGCCCCATTGCCCGTCCAGCGCCAGCAGACTTTCCATGAACGCGCCCATGTCCAGCGGCGGCCATTCGCAGTCGCGGACGGCGCTTGTCCAGCTCAGGCGGCGGGCCGTCTGCGACGCCAGAAACAGCGGATGCCGGGGCAGGGGGCGCGGCGGTTCGGGCGCGGGGGCGCCCAGCCAGGCAAAGAGGCGTTCCGCCAGTTCCTCCCGCCGGCGCGCCGTGGGACTCGCCGACAGATCGGCCAGCAGCGAAACGTTTTCCTCGCCCCAGGCGCGGCGCGCGTCGTCGATGCGCGCTGGCAGCTCCACAAGCCGACGGACAAGCTGTTCGCCGTCCTCTTCCCGCAGGGGATTGCGGGCGTTTCTGTGCCGCTGTTCCAGAACGCAGGCCGGCCGTCCCACAACAAGGAGACAGCGCGTCTCGAAGCGCGACAGCGCGGGGGTCCGACGAATCAGGCGCGCCAGCGACGCGTGATATTCCCCGTCAAGCACGGAAGAAAACAGCAGCGCGTTCCGGCCGCTTTCAAGCAGGCGGACGGTTTCGCGCAGCAGGCCGGCTGATTCGGCGGGGCTTTGTTTCCCTTCCTCAAAGACGTTCCAGAACAGGGCATGCGTCCGGATGAATTCGCACGACCACGGATCGAACGGGGCCGGTTCCGTCCCGAATCGGGAAAGAAGCCGCCGGTTTGCGTGGATTGTTGAAAAGAGCAAGGGAAACGAGGGGCTTGCGTCTATATAGATAAGCAGGCGAGCCATGATTCAACCTTCTTTCAACCGCCGCGGGAGACGGCGTTCCACTCTTGCCGGCGGCGCTCCGCCGCTCCGGCGTTCGTTGACAGATACTCTGTCGAAGAGGCGTTGAAAAAAGGCTGACGACTTCGCTAACGCTTTTAAATCAGGATGCTTTTATGCCCGCCCGGGCGGCGCGTCGCCCGAAGGATCATGACGCTTGCAAAAGGCGGCGCTTGCGTGTATTCATGGAAAAACATTTTCCGACAGAGTATCTGTCGGTGAGCGCCGTTCCCCTCCGAATCAGCTGATGCCGCCTGCCGTTTCCGGGCAGGCCTTTTTTTTGCCCCGTCTTCATCCGCCGGAACCGGCGGCTTCTTCTCCCCGTCGCCGTCGCGCGGAACGGCGGGGTCCCTCCTTCCTCATGCCGGGCCGGGCGCAACAGCCCGCTGACCGTTTCCGTCGTCATCTTCAGCGACGCCTGTCCGAAATGGGCGTAGCGCATGGTCGTGCGCGGGTCGCTGTGCCCGAGAATCGTCTGCACCTCGTAAAGGCTGTGTCCGGCGTTGACCAGAAAGCTGGCGAAGGTATGCCGCAGATCGTGAATGCGTACGTCCCCCAGCCCCAGCGAACGGCGCAGGTCGTTCCAGAACAGATAAATGTCGGAAAGCGGCTTTCCCGGAACCTGCCCGGGAAAGAGCCAGGGATTTCCGGCCGTGCGCGGAATGGAGCGAATGATGGCCGCGGCCTTTTCCGAAAGCGGGATATGGCGCGGCCTGCCGGACTTGGACAGGGGAACCGTCAGCAGCCGCAGATCAAGCCGGATATTTTCCCAGCGCAGGCGGAGAATCTCATTCTTGCGCGCGCCGGTCAGCAGCAGAAGCCGCAGGACGATCGCCTCCTGCCTGTCGGACCGTTCCAGGGTCTTCATGAGCCGCCGGGCTTCTTCGTGGGAAAGATAGCGTTCCCGCCGCGCGCGTACCTTCAGGGACGAGACGCCCGCGCAGGGCGATTGCCCGGCGGGCAGAAGACCGTGAACGGCGGCAAGGCTGCAAACGCTCTTGAAAACGGCAAGAATGCGGTTGCAGGTGGACGGCGCCAGCCCGCGCGCCGGAAGCTCCAGCAGCCACCGCTCCACGTCCGCGCGGGCGATGTCCGCAAGAGCCCGGCGCCCGAAGACCGGCGAAAGATACTGGCGGGCGATGCGTTCGTCGATATTCCAGCTCCGTTTGTGCGACCGGGCATAGGGAAGGTAGACGCGAGAAACAAAGGCGTCGAGGGTCGGGACGGCGGCCGGGCGGCGTCTGCCCCGCGTGAAGGTTTCTTCCGCCGCACGGGGCGAGGACTGGGGACTGTTCATGCGCGTTGCTCCTGAGGATTCCTGTTTCGACGCGGCGGGGCCGCCCGCCGCGCCTCCGGCGCTTTCCCGTCCCCGCACGCAAGAACGCCCGAAAGACTTCCTGTCTTTCGGGCGTTCCTGCGTCGGCCGGCAAAAAGAGCGGATTCCGGGGAAAATGGGGGAAGAGGGGGAGCCTTCCCCCAAAAAAGAATACGAAGAGTATCAGCTCTAGCGTTCAAACAACTTCCGGGCGTCGGGCGTCAGGGGCGCGAGGCTCTGGAAGACCTTTTCCGCGCCGAGCTTTTTGGGGTCCTGGCTGACGATAATCAGCATGAGATCAGGCGTGGCGCGCACCCGGGTCAGGGCCTCGCCGCTGGAAACCTTGCTGCGCGGCTCGCCGGTGAAGCTCCAGAAACCGTCCCGTTCCGCGACGGCGCTGGGATGATCTTGCATCCGGGAAAGCTGCTCGGCAATTTCCCCGGCCTTCTGGCCGCGTTCGTTGGGCAGGATGAAGAGCGTCAGCTGCGCTTCTATGGCCTTCTCGCCCTTCTTGCCGATGGAAAGCATGTATTCGCGATTGTCGCCGGTGCTGAAACCGGACTGATCCTCGCCGCTCCAGCCCTGCGGCAGGACGGCGCTGAAGCGCTCAAAGGCCGTGGCGGGAACGACCTTTTCCTTGCGCTGCTTTTCCGGAGCCTTTTCCTTGTCGGCGGCAAGGGCCGGCGCGGCAAGGCAGAGAATCAGAAGAAGGCAGAAAAGCGAAAGCGGATGACGTTTCATGACGGTTCCTTTGTTGCTGTTCGTCGGAAGTTGCAAGTTTCGCCCGTAAGCGCGCCTTTGGCAAGAGCGTCCCGAACTCGGATTTGCCTGACGGTTTTCTTCCCCCTCAAACTCCCCCATCTTCCCCAAAACCCGCGCATAACGTATGCCTGTCGCTTCGCGGAAAAAGCGCGTTTTTTATGTTCGCTTTGGGTCGGGCGGCGCTGCGCCGCCGCCGATAAAAGCGCGCTGGGGAAGGGATGGGGGGCTTGGGGGGAAGAACTACGGGAACGCCTTTCCGCAGGAAAGGCTGGGCCCTCTCGCGCTGGCAGCGACCGGATGGCGGCCGCAGGCCGTGCCCGTTGCGACGAAGGAAGCTACGGGCATCGACAGCAGCGCTGAGGGGTTTCCCTTCCCCCCAAA
>CALUWU010000020.1 GCA_944324555.1 uncultured Desulfovibrio sp. | reverse complement strand
CCCTTTTTGCCGCAAGCAAAAGGGGTTCCTTCCCCCTCAAGATAAACTAATGAACCTGACTCTGCGAAAGGCTGGGCCCTTTTTGCCGCAAGCAGCGACCCGACGGGCGGCCGCAGGCCGTGCCCGTCAGGCGCCCTGGCGCCTTACGGGCATCGACAGCAGAGCAAAGGGGTTCCTTCCCCCTCAAAAAAACATATTACTCCAGCTTACCCTTCAAGGAAGGCGCGGTAGGCGTCGACGGTAGCGCTGACGTCGGCCACGCTGGACAGTTCAAAGGGGCTGTGCATGGAAAGCAGGGCGGGGCCGCAGTCGATCACGTCCATGCCGTAGGCCGCGAGGAACAGGGCCACGGTGCCGCCGCCGCCCACGTCCACCTTGCCGAGTTCGGCAACCTGCCACGGGATGTTTTTCTTGTTGAGCAGACCGCGCAGCTCGGCGAAGAATTCGGCTTCGGCCTCGCTGGAGCCGTACTTGCCGCGCGAGCCGCCGAATTTTGCGAAGCAGGGGCCGAAGCCAAGACGGGCGGCGTTCTGCTTTTCGTGCACTTCGGGGAAATCGGGGTCAAGAGCGGCGGTCACGTCGGCGGAAAGGGCCTTGGTCCGCATGAAGACCTGAGACACGGGAATGGCCGGCGCCCAGGCCCGCGTCATGTCTTCCATGCAGTACTGGAGGAAACGGGACGACGCGCCGGTAGCGCCGTCGGAACCGATTTCCTCCTTGTCCCAGAAAATCACGGCCATGCTCTGCCCGTTGGCGACCGCGCGCGCCGAGGTCAGCGCCTCAAGGGCGGCAAAGACGCAGATGCGGTCGTCCTGGCCGTAACCGCCGATCAGCCCCTTGTCCAGACCGACAAAACGAGCCGGGCCGGCGGGCACGGCCTGAATTTCCGCCGAGACAAGGTCCTCTTCCCGGATGCCGTACTGTTCGTTGAGCAGTTGCAGCAC
Source organism: uncultured Desulfovibrio sp. (assembly GCA_944324555.1). GTDB lineage: Bacteria > Desulfobacterota > Desulfovibrionia > Desulfovibrionales > Desulfovibrionaceae > Desulfovibrio. The sequence goes on along the minus strand of CALUWU010000020.1, from coordinate 6,200 downwards.
GTGGGCCTTGAGAGGCGACTTGGCGTCGGGGTCCTTTTTGGAGGCGGAAGCAAGCGCGGGGCTGTGGCCGATGACCACGTTGAGCTTTTCCCCCTCAAAGGCCTCGCTCACCTTCTGGGCCGACTGCTTCTGCGCCAGATGGGGCAGCAGATCGGCAATGGTGAACACGGGATCGCCCGGCTTTTCGCCGATGACAAGAGAGACGGACTTGCCGTTCTCAAGGGCGACGACGCCGTGCAGCGCCAGCGGACGCGCCAGCCACTGATATTTGCGGATGCCGCCGTAATAGTGGGTCTTGCCCTGCACCACTTCGGACTGTTCGATAATGGGGCGCTGCTTGAAATCAAGACGCGGACTGTCCGCATGGGCGGCAATCAGGCGCACGCCGGATGCCAGCGTGCTGCGGCCCTTGCGAACGGCAAAGAGACACTTGCCGTGCAGGGAACGCATTACGGACGCCTTGCGGAAATCTTCGCTGAAACCGGCCTCGGCCAGACGTTTCTGGACATAGGCAATGGTTTCCCGTTCCGTTTTGCAGGAGGACAGAAAGTCGATATAGCGTTGGGCCAAAGCGTTGACCTGACGACGGCGAGTCGTCGTCGAACACCCCTCCCATGCGCTGACGGGCTCGTAGGTCAGTGGAGATTTTTTCGTACTCATAGGGAACAATCCTCGTTGAAGGAACGCCAGTCGTCCTTTCCTAGTTCGCAGCTATCTTTCTAATATCCAATACGCCGTCCGTAAAGCGTAAGCAAGGGCGGGACAGCCTCGCGTCATATCATGAAACATTTCATGCCGGAGACCGCCCGCCGCAAGACAGGACGGGAAATTTTTCCGTGATCTCGTCAACCCCGTTCCAAAAATGCAACAAGCATGCCATAAAGGCGGACCGATTGTCCCGCCGCTTAACCGCAAGCGTTTTCCGGCCGCAACAACAATACCGCAAGCGCAACGATATCCGCAACGTCGCGCGGCAGAAGCGTGCGCGGATCAAGACAGAACGCGCCGTCTTCAAGCCGGCCGACAACCGGCGGCGCGGTGGACAGCAGCGCCTGCCGCAGCCCGGAAGCGCTGAGCGGCGCGCCCGCGCGCGGCGCGAGACAGACCAGCGACGTGGGCAGATCGCATTCGGGAAACGCCCCTCCCCCCACGCGCGAAACGTCGGGGCGCACCGTCACGTCGCACGCATCTCCGAGCGCGCGGCGCAGGCGGGCGGCCAGCGACCGGGCGGCCCTGTTCAGTTCCTGCGGCGTCATGAACAGCATCCGCAAGGTGGGAATGCGCCGCCGCGCCGTTTCCGGGTCGCAATACAGGCGCAGCGTCGCCTCCAGCGCGGCCAGCGTGAGCTTGTCGCAGCGCAGGGCGCGGGTCAGCTGATTGGCCTTCATCCGGGCAATCATGTCGGCGCGGCCCGCCAGAATGCCCGCCTGCGGCCCTCCCAGCACCTTGTCGCCGGAAAAGGTCGCCACATCCACGCCCGCGGCAATAATTCCCTGTATGGTCGGTTCATTGGGCAGGCCCACGGAACTGAAGTCCGTCAGGCTGCCGCTGCCCACGTCCTCAAAGACCGGCAGGCCCCGCCGCCGTCCCAGCGCGACCAGATCCTCCAGCGCGACCGCCGAATGAAAACCCACGATGCGGTAATTCGACGTATGCACGCGCAGCAGGGCGCGCGTCTGCTCGCCGACGGCCTGCTCGTAATCCCGCAGGTGCGTGCGGTTCGTCGCCCCCACGTCCCGCAGAATCGCGCCGCTCTTGGCCATGACCTCGGGAATGCGGAAGCTGCCGCCAATTTCCACCAGCTCGCCGCGCGAAACAATGGCCTCGCCGCCCTTGCAGAACGTATCAAGCAGCAGGAGAACGGCGGCCGCGTTATTGTTCACCACAAGCGCCGCTTCCGCGCCCGTCAGACGGCAAATCAGCGACTCGCACAGGCTGTGCCGGCTGCCGCGCCCTCCCGTCGTCAGGTCAAGTTCCAGATTGGAATACCCGGACGCCGCCGTCAGCAGCGCCTCCACGGCCTCGTCCGCCAGCACCGAACGCCCCATGTTCGTATGCACCACAACGCCGGCGCCGTTGACGACCCGCCGCAGGCGCGGCGCCACCGCCGCGCGCGCGCAGGCCAGCATCCGCGGCAGGCTGCGCTCAAGCGAAACGTCCTCCGCCTCGCTTACCCGGCCCTCCCGGATATCCTGGCGCACGGCATCCCAAAAGGCCGTCAGCGCCTCCCGCAGCAGCGGGCGCGGCGCGGCCGCAAGCAGGGGGTCCGCTTCCGTCGCCGCCGCAAGCACGCTATCCATCGCAGGCAAGGCCCGAAACAGGCTCCCCTTGTCCGCCGACATATCGCCTCCCGTATGTTTTTCCGAAGTTGCACAAAAGGAAAGAGCGCCGGATCAAGAGCGGAAGAAGGCCCTTTTTCCCGGCGGGAAAAAGGACCCCTCCCCCTCAAAACGCGTCTCTCCCTTCCAAAATGCGTCAGCCCGGCGAACGCCTCCCGCCGCCGCCCGGAACCTCCCGTCCGCCCCGGCTCAACGGCCGGGCGCGTCCTCCTCCAGCAGCTCGGGCAAAAAGGCGTACAGCTCGGACAGCAGATACAGGGAACCGCAAACCAGAACGGGAGCCCGCGCCGGCGCAACGCCGTCGGGCGGCGAAACCGCCGCGGCCAGCCGAAGCGCCGCCGCGACATCCTCCGCGACGCGGGCCGTATCGGGCGCAAGCGCGTTGAACAGCCGGACGATCTCCGAAGCGTCGGCCGCGCGCTCGTTATGCAGGCCCGGCACAAAAAAGGGAACGCCCGGCGTCTGCCTGTGCAGCAGGGCCGCCGCCGGCTGCCACTCCTTGTCGCCAAGGCAGGAATACAGCACGGCGCGCGGGCGCAGATTCTCCTCCTGAAGATAACGGACAAGCGCCTGCATGCCGTGGGCGTTGTGCGCGCCGTCCAGCAGCAGCGGCGGCAGCGCGGTCCCGGACAGGCAGGCCCCCTCGACCCGCTGAAGACGCCCCGGAATGAACGCCGACGCCAGACCGCGCCCCTGCGCCTCGACGTCGTCCGGCGACATGCCGAAACGCGGGGCAAGGGTTTTCCATACGGCCAGCGCCAGCCCCGCATTGACGCGCTGATGCGAACCGGCCAGCCCCAGCGGCGCGTCCGCCCCCAGCGGCGACGCGAAAAGCAGGGGCGCGCCCCGGCGCGCGGCGGCGGCGCGAAGCTCCTCCGCGGCGACCGCGAACTGCGGCGCGCTGCACACCGGCGCGGAAGATCGTATGGCCGCGGCCTTGTCCGCCGCAATATGCCGCAGCGTCGGCCCAAGAACGGCCGCGTGATCCTTCGCTATGGGAGCATAGGCCAGAACGTCGGCCTCAAGGGCCGTCGTGGCGTCGTACCGCCCCCCCAGACCGGCCTCCACGACGGCCAGCTCAACGCCCTCCCGCGCAAAGAGCAGCGCGGCCAGAACCGTCAAAAATTCAAAATAGGTCAGGTCGGGGCCGCAGCGGACAACCTCATTGGCGGCGTCTACCCACGACGCGCACGGCAGGGGGCGGCCGTTGATGCGCAGACGCTCGTCCGGCCGCACAAAATGCGGCGAGGTATACAGGCCCGTCCTGATCCCGTGGGCGCGGGCAAGAGACGACAAGAACGCCGCCGTCGATCCCTTGCCGTTGGTTCCCAGCACCTGCGCCGCCACAAAGGGCGGGCGCGTCAGGCCAAGAGCCTTCAGGGCGTCGTTCATCCGCCCCAGAGAAAGGTCCATATGAAAAAAGCCGCGCCCGTCAAGATGGCGCAGAATATCGGCGCAGGACGAAAAGGAAATGCTGTTCATGGCGGCAGTGTACCAAAAGCCGCGAACATTGCCAGCGGTCGCCGCCGGAGCCGGCCGGCCCGGAATGCGGGACTTGCGCCCCGCTGTCTTGTTTCCTATGGTATTTCCTTTTCCAAGGGAGTGTTACCGTATGCCGCGCCTGTCCAGTCTGCCGCTTTGCCGTCAGGAACTCGTCCTTATCGTCATTACCATGTTCTGGGGCGGGACCTTTCCCATCATTCACTATACCCTGACGCTCTGCGGGCCGTTCTTCTTCGTGGGATGCCGCTTCCTCTTGGCGGCCCTCGCCCTGGGCATATGCTTCCGCAAGACGCTGCGCGAGGCCGCGCCCCACGACATTCTTGCCGGCGCCGTCATCGGCATCATCGCCTTCACGGGCTACTTCCTGCAAACCTACGGCCTGCAAACAATCAGCAGCAGCCGCTCGGCCTTCCTGACCGCCCTCTACGTGCCTCTGGTACCGATCATGCAATGGCTCTTTCTCCGCCGCCCGCCGTCCCTGATGAACTGGATCGGCGTGTGCTGCGCCTTCGCCGGTCTGCTGCTCATGGCCGGCCCCGGCAACGCCGACGCCTCCTTTGGCAGGGGCGAAGCCGCAACCCTCTGCGGCGCGGTGGTCTTTGCCGGAGAAATCATCGCCATAGGCTTCTTTGCCGGGCGCGTGCAGCTGCAATGCGTCACCTTCACGCAAGTGCTGGTCGCCGGCCTGCTCTCCCTCTGCCTCATGGTCCCGGCAAACGAAAGCATCCCCGACGCGACCCTCGTCCCCTCCCTCGCCCTCGCCGCGGGACTGGGCCTTGCCACCGCCCTCATCCAGCTCGCCATGAACTGGGCGCAGCGCTCCGTCTCCCCCACGCGCGCAACCCTCATCTATGCCAGCGAACCCGTCTGGGGCGGCTTCTTCGGCCGGCTCGCGGGCGACCGCCTGCCCCTTCCGGCCCTGCTCGGCGCCGCCTTCATCGTGACGGGCGTCCTGATCAGCGAATGGAAACGAAAAAAATAACCGCAAAAATTTTTCAAAAAGATCGTTGACAGCGGGACGGGTTTTGCGTAGAAGTCTTTTCACGCGATGCGTTGCGGGTCATTAGCTCAATTGGTAGAGCAGCTGACTCTTAATCAGTTGGTTCGGGGTTCGAGTCCCTGATGGCCCACCAGAAGAAAGCAAGCCTCTGTGATTCTCACAGAGGCTTTTTTCGTTTTCTCCCCCTTGCCTTGAAGCGCCTCAATACTTATCTGCCAGCTATGAAATACGCATCTCTTTTTTGCGGGGTTATGGCGCTTGCCCTTCACCTCCACCCGCAAGGAGCAGCAGCCATGCAAACAAACTCCCCCATGCCGCCGCTCACCGCCCGCGAAGCGGACGTGATCGAACGCAAGGCTACGGAAGCCCCCTTCAGCGGGGAATATGTTCACACCTACGCCGCCGGGACCTACGTCTGCCGTCGGTGCGGCCTGCCCCTCTACCGCTCTGGCGACAAGTTCGATTCCGGCTGCGGCTGGCCGGCCTTTGACGACGCCGTCCCCGGAGCCGTCCGGCGCGTGCCCGACGCCGACGGGCAGCGCACGGAAATCCTGTGCGCCCACTGCGGCGCGCATCTGGGGCACGTCTTTGAAGGCGAAGGTTTCACGCCCAAGAATACGCGCCACTGCGTCAACTCTCTCTCCATGCGCTTCTTTCCGGCGGGAAGCGACAAGGAAAAGGCCGCCTGGCAGCGCCTGAAGGAAAGCGCGACCGCCGCTCCCGGCCTGCAAACCGCCATTGTCGCGGGCGGTTGCTTCTGGGGCATTGAACACGGCCTGCGCGCCCTGCCCGGCGTCGTGGACGCCGTATCCGGCTACACGGGCGGCCGCGTGCCCAACCCCACCTATGAACAGGTCTGCACCGGCTCGACCGGCCATGCCGAAGCCGTGCGCGTCGTCTTCGATCCGGCCCGCATCAGTTATGAAGATATCCTGAAGCGCTTCTTCGAGCTGCACGACCCGACCCAGTACCAGCGGCAGGGGCCGGATATCGGCGAGCAATACCGCTCCGCCGTCTTCTACGCCGACGACGCCCAGAAAAACGTCGCCGAGGCGCTCGTCGCCCGGCTCAAGGAACTCGGCTACAACGTCGTCACCGAAATAACCCCCGCCGCCCCCTTCTATAACGCCGAAGAATACCACCAGCGCTTCACGGAACGCACCGGGCGCGGCGCCTGTCACGCCCCCAGAAAGCGCTTTGACATCCGCGCCGACGGCTCCCCGGTGAAATAGAAAGGGGTAAGTTAAGGGGGAGGGGAACCCCCTCTGCTAGCGCGAGAGGGGGTTCCCCTCCCCCTGGCCCCCTCCCCTCCCCCAGCGCGCTTTATTCCGGTCGATGCGACCTTGCGACTGTCCCCC
>CALUWU010000019.1 GCA_944324555.1 uncultured Desulfovibrio sp. | reverse complement strand
TTTGAGGGGGAAGAAACCCCTTTTTGCCGCAAGCAAAAGGGGTTTCTTCCCCCTCAACAAAACGCAATTTGCAGTTTGAAACGCGCTAACGCAGCAGTTCTTCAGCGACCGCGACGACATGCTCGACCGTGAAGCCGAACTTTTCCGCCAGAACCTTGCCGGGAGCGGACGCGCCAAAGGATTCCATGCCGACGACGGCGCCGTCGAGCCCCACGTATTTGCGCCAGTAATCGGCGGCGGCCGCTTCCACGGCGACACGGGCCCGGACGCCGGGCGTCAGGACGGAATCGCGATAGCTCTTGTCCTGCGCGTCGAAGCGTTCGCAGCAGGGCATGGAAACGACGCGCACCTTGCGGCCCTTGAGGCGCAGCTGCTCGGCGGCCTCAAGCGTGACGCCCATTTCCGAGCCGGTCGCCATCAGAATGAGTTCCGGCGCGCCCTGACAGTCGCGCAGAACGTACCCGCCCCGGGCCGCGGCCTCCACCTGCGCGTCGTTGCGGCGGACAAAGGGAAGATTCTGGCGCGACAACGAGAGGCAGGACGGACGATGCGCGGATTCCAGCGCGCATTTCCAGGCGACGGCCGTTTCCACGGTGTCGCAGGGACGCCAGACGTCCATGCCGGGCATCAGACGCAGACCGGGAACCTGCTCGACGGGCTGATGGGTGGGACCGTCTTCGCCAACCCCGATGGAATCGTGGGTAAAGACCCAGACGGCGCGCACGCCCATGAGGGCCGCCAGACGCAAGGCGTTTTTGGCGTAGTCGGAAAAGACCATGAAGGTGCCGGCATAGGGGATGAAGCCGCCGTGCAGGGCAAGACCGTTCATGACGGCGCTCATGCCGAATTCACGCACGCCGTAGGCCAGATAGTTGCCCTTGCCGGTTTCGGGATCAAACAGGACGCTGGCCGCGGTCTTTGTGCCGACGGAACCGGAAAGGTCGGCGGAACCGCCCATGAGTTCGGGCAGCGCGGGAACAAGATTTTCCAGCGCCTTCTTGGAGGCGACGCGGCTGGCGATATCTTCCCCGGCTTCGCGGGCGCTCTGAATCATGCGGGTCGCGATTGCGTTCCAGTCGGCGGGCAGCTCGCCCGCAAGGCGCCGTTCAAGGGCGGCCGCAAGATCGGGGTAGGCGGCGCGATAGGCGTCCATGGCGTCGCGCCAGCGGGCTTCGGCGGCCGCGCCGGCCTCGCGGGCGTTCCACGCCCCGGCAATGTCGGCGGGAACGGTAAAGGCCGGAGCGTCCCAGCCCAGCTCCTTCTTTGCCGCGGCGGCCGCGCTTTCGCCCAGCGGCGAACCGTGACAGGAGGCGGAGTCCACCTTTTCGGAGCCGAACCCGATATGGGTGCGGCAAATGATCAGGCTCGGGCGCGTTTCGTCGGCGCGGGCTTCCGCCAGAGCCTTGTCGAGCGCGTCGGCGTCATGGCCGTCGATGGGGCCGACGACCTGCCAGCCGCAGGCCTCGAAGCGCTTTGCCACGTCCTCGGAGAACCAGCCGTCGATCTTGCCGTCGATGGAAATGCCGTTGGAGTCATAGAGGGCGATGAGCTTGCCCAGCTTCCAGACGCCCGCCAGGGAACAGGCCTCGTGCGAGACGCCTTCCATGAGGCAGCCATCCCCCAGGAAGACATAGGTATGATGGTCGACGACGGTATGCCCGGGACGGTTGAATTCCGCCGCCAGCAGACGTTCCGCCAGAGCCATGCCCACGGCGGAGGAAATACCCTGCCCCAGCGGCCCCGTCGTCATGTCCACGCCGGGAGTCACGCCGAATTCGGGATGTCCGGGAGTAAGGGAACCAAGCTGACGGAAATTGCGGATATCGTCCATGCCGAGATCGTACCCCGTAAGATGCAGCACGGCATAGAGGAGCATGGAGGCATGGCCGTTGGAGAGCACGAAACGGTCGCGGTCATGCCAGCGCGGGTTGGCGGGATTGTGTTTGAAGCCGTGACGCCAGAGGGCTTCGGCCATGTCGGCCATGCCGAGGGGCGCGCCGGGATGACCGGATTTCGATTTTTCGATGGCGTCGATGGCAAGGGCACGAATGGCGTTGGCGCACTGTCGACGGGTGGGCATGGGGATTCCTCGCTGGTCTTGTGGGTTGGGGGGTTATTTCCAGGCCAGCGCCGCGGCGCAACGGGCCGTATGGGCGGCGGTGGCGGCAGGCGCGGCGGCGTCGGAAAAGAGGCGTGCGCGCGTATCGTAGGGCGGGTGGTTGAAGAAGGCGGACCCGGACACGAGCACGTCGGCTCCGGCGGCCACAAGATCGGCGGCGTTCTCGGGACAGGCGCCGCCGTCGATCTGAAGCAGGGTCTGCGCGCCGCCGCAGGCGTCCAGCAGGGCGCGCGCGGCGCGCGCCTTCTCGAAGCTGCACGGCAGGAATTTCTGCCCTGAAAAACCGGGATTGACGCTCATGATCAGGGCCATGTCGAGGTCGGCGGCCAGCCAGCGCAGACAGGAAACGTCCGTCGCCGGATTGAGCGCCAGCCCGGCCTTGCAGCCCATGCGGCGAATTTCCGCCAGCGTGCGCTGCGGATGCCGGTCCGTTTCGGCGTGAATGACAAGCATGTCGGCCCCGGCGTCGCGGAAGGCCGCTATATGGCGCGCGGGTTCCTCAATCATCAGATGCACGTCGAAGAAGAGGGACGTGCGGGCGCGAAGCGCCTTGATGACGGGCGGGCCAAAGGTGATGTTGGGAACAAAGGCGCCGTCCATCACGTCGAGGTGCAGCCAGCGGACGCCGGCGGCTTCAAGGGCGGCGCATTCTTCGGCCAGTCTGGCGAAGTCTGCGGAAAGCAGGGAAGGAGAAAGAATCATGGCGACGTCCTGAGGGGCGGCCGGCGGAAGGCCGCCGCGGAAAGGCTTCGCCTTTCCGGCAGAGCTGCGGGACGTCGCCTGCGGCGGCCGCGCCCGCGGCTATTCGTCCAGCAGCATGCGGCGCAACTGCCGCAGTTCCTGCTCCATGCGGCGGGTGAAGTCGGCGTCGGGGCGCGACGCCGCGTCGGAATTGCCGGCGGGGATATCTCCGCCCTCTTCCAGCACACGGCGCGCGCCCTCGATGGTCATGCCCTTTTCATGCAGCAAATACCGTATGCGCCGCAGGAGGGCTATGGTTTCTTCAGAGTAAAGGCGCTGGCCCTTGGCCGTCCGCACGGGTTGCAGCTGCGGAAATTCCGATTCCCAAAAGCGCAGGACGTAGGCCTTGAGCTCGAGAAGGTCCGCGGCTTCCCCGATGCGGTACAGTTTTTCAGCCATGCCTCCTCCGTGTTAGACCCTCACGCCCAAATCGCGCACAAGGGATTGTGCCACCTTTTCCCGCTCCTTGTCCACCTCCGCGTCCTTGAGGGTGCGCTCGGCGTGACGGAAGGTAAGGCGGAACGTAAGGTTGCGCTCGTCGCTTCCTTCCGGCTCGAAGCTGTCGTGCAGCGCGGCGCTTTCGAGCAGGGGAAGCCCGAGCCCCTCGATATGCTTCAGCACGTCGCCCACGCGCACGGAGCGATTCGCCATGATGGTGATATCGCGACGGACGGGCGGGAAGACCGGCAGGGAAACGAAGCTCGTCGAGGCGGCGTCGTGCAGGGCGCGCAGCTCGACAAGATTGATTTCCGCCAGCCAGACGTCCTTGCGGGCGTAGAAGGCGTCGGCCAGATCGGGACGCACGCGCCCCATGACGCCCAGAACGCGCCCGTTCGCGCGCAGTTCCACGCAGGGCAGCAGGAAGGGGTGTTCCTCTTCGCGGCAGGCATATTCAGGCGCCGGCACATGCAGAAAATGCAGCAGATTTTCCGCAATACCCTTGAGATCGGCGTAATCGGCGTCGGCTTCAATCTGCGGCCAGCCGCCGTCGAAACGGGCGCCGTACAGCAGGATGCCGAGCATGCCGGTTTCCACGCAGCCGGTGGAGCGCTCGTCGGAACGGGGCGCGGCCTCGAAGATATTGGCGATCTCGAAGATACGCAGGCCGGCGGCGCCCTGGGCGAGGTTGTTCCGCAGGGTCTGGAGCAGGCCGGGAGCGAGAGCCGTCCGCAGGGCGTCCTGTTCGGCCGACAGGGGATTCATGATGGAGATGCGATTTTCGACCGGCAGACGCAGATGATCGAGATCCTTGTGCCCGACGAAGCTGTAATTGACGGCCTCGTTGAGACCAAGACCGGCGGCCCAGCGCTTCAGGCGCATGCGGAAGGCGAAGTCGCTTTCCGGCTCGCCCGCGCGGGCAAGATCGCCGTGAATCACGGGCAGGGCCGGTTCAATGACGTCCAGCCCCCAGACGCGGCCCACTTCCTCTATGAGATCGGCCTCGCGGGTCAGGTCGGGGCGCCAGCTAGGCTGCTCCACCGTCCAGACGGCGTCGTCCTTCGTAACGGCGCAGCCCATGCCTTCCAGCACCTCGGCGTCGAATTCCGGCGAAAGGGTCGCGCCCAGCAGGGCGTTGGCGCGGGCGGGACGGAAGGGAATGCGCGCGGGCGCAAAGGGACGGGGTTCGGCAATGGTCGCGCCGGGGCAGACCTTGCCGCCCGAAAGCTCGGCCATCATGGCCGCGGCGCGATTCATGGCCCAGAGCGTGCGGCATTGATCTATGCCGCGTTCAAAACGGTAGGACGACTCGGAAGACAGGCCGAGACGGCGCGAGGTCTTGCGGATGAGCGCGGGCTTGAAGCAGGCGCTTTCCAGAAAGACGCGTTCGCTCGCGTCGTCGATTTCGGTTTCCGCGCCGCCCATGACGCCGGCCAGGGCCACGGCGCGGTTCGCGTCGCGGATGGTGAGATCCGTGGGGCGCAGCGCGCGTTCCTGTCCGTCGAGCGTGACGAGGCGTTCGCCTTCGGCGGCGAAGTCCACGCGGATGCGGCCGCCCTTGAGCTTGTCCAGATCAAAGGCGTGCAGGGGCTGCCCGCATTCAAAGAGAATGTAGTTGGTCACGTCCACGATATTGGAAATGGGACGCACGCCCACGGCATGCAGCCGGTGACGGATACGCATGGGCGAGGGGCCGATCTTCACGCCGGAAACGACGCGCCCGGCGTAGAGGGGGCAGGCGTCGGCGTCGGCGATCTCCACGGCGGGCGCCTCGACGGCGGGCCCGTCCTCATGCAGCGGGCGATCGGGAATGATCAGGGGCAGCCGGAAGGCGAGCGCCGTTTCGCGCGCCAGCCCCAGGACGGAAAGGCAGTCCGCGCGGTTGGGGGTGATGGAAATGTCCAGCACCTCATGATCCAGCTCCAGCGTATCCACGAGCCGGGCGCCGGGCACGGCGCTGTCGGGCAGGATCATGATGCCGGAATGCTCGTCCGTCAGACCCAGCTCGCGCTCGGAGCAGATCATGCCGTGCGAGGGAGCGCCGCGCAGCTTGGCCTTCTTGATGACCAGCCCGCCGGGCATGACCGTACCCACAAGGGCCACGGGAACCTTCTGCCCCCTGGCCACATTGGGCGCGCCGCAGACGATGTCCAGCAGTTCGCCCTGTCCGGCGTCCACCTTGCAGACATGCAGATGGTCGGATTCGGGATGATCGGCGCATTCCACCACATGGCCCACCACGATGGAGGAAATGGCCTCGTAGGGGCGGACGATTTCTTCCAGCTCAAGGCCGAGCATGGTCAGTTTGTCGCCCAGTTCCTGAGCCGTGCCCTCGTAGGGCACAAATTCACGCAACCATGAAAGAGAGAGCAGCATATAGCAATCCTGTAAGTAGCGAAGTAGGCGTCGCGGGCGGGAAACCCGCCGGCGGGTTCTAGAATTTCCAGGCCGGGGTCTGCGGCGTCACGTCCGGCAGCGGAGGCGCGGCCTCGTCCCGTTCGTAGCCGCCGTAGGCGCCCGCGGGCAGACGCCGGCGTTCGGTTTTTTCCTTCGGCGCTTCGGGGACGATGGGGCGGCCGTAGGCGTCGAGGCGGCCGGCCATGCCGCCGGCGGCGCCGCCGCTGCGGCCCGTAGCCGTGCCCACGGGCAGCTCGCGCGACTGTCTCGGCGTTCCGGGCGCCTCCAGACCGGTTCGGGGCGCGCTGGCCGCCGAACGCGCGGCGGCAAGGCGCGCGTCGCCGAGAAGGACGCAGCCCGTCAGGGCGAGGACGGCAACGACGGTCAGGGAACGGCGCATGTGCCTAGCCCGCGAACTGGCCGAGGAAACGCGCGTCGTTCTCGAAGAACATCCGCAGATCCCCGATGCCGTACTTGAGCATGGCCACGCGCTCCACGCCCATGCCGAACGCGAAACCGCTCACGTCTTCCGGGTAGCCCGCGGCGGCGAAAACGGCCGGATCAACCATGCCGCAACCGAGAATTTCCACCCAGCCCGTCGTCTTGCAGACGCGGCAGGGTTCGCCGTTCACATGGCCCGCCCCGCCGCAGATGCAGCAGGAAATGTCCACTTCGGCGGAAGGCTCCGTAAAGGGGAAGAAGCTGGGGCGGAAACGAACGTTGGTGCCGCCGCCGAAGACGGCGCGCACAAAGGCGGTCAGCGTGCCGCGCAAATGGGCCATGCTGACGCCCTCTCCCACCATCAGCCCCTCGATCTGATGAAACATGGGCGTGTGGGTGAGGTCCGAATCGCGGCGGTAGACCTTGCCGGGAGCGATGACGGCGAGGGGAGGGCGGCGGCTCAGCATGGTGCGCACCTGCACCGGCGACGTATGCGTCCGCATGAGCGTGCGCTCGTCGATATACAGGGTATCCTGCATGTCGCGGGCGGGATGTTCGGGCGGCATGTTGAGCGCTTCAAAATTATAGTAGTCGTTTTCCACTTCCGGGCCGGAGGCGACGTCGAAACCCAGGTTGCGGAAAACGGCGCAGATCTCTTCGGTTACCAGGGTGGTGGGATGCAGGGTTCCCCGCCAGGGGGCGCGCCCCGGCGCGGTGGGATCGAAGCGGGCAAGGGCTTCGGCCTCCCGCTGGGCTTCGAGTTCCGCCTTGCGGGTTTCAAACAAGGCGTTGAGACGCTCCTTGACGCTGTTGGCCTTCTGGCCCACGGCGGGACGCTCCGCCGGAGGCAAGGCGGACAAGGAGCTCATGATGGAAGCCAGCTTGCCCTTGCGGCCCAAGAAATCCACCCGCAGCTCTTCCAGAGCCGCCAACGAAGAAGCCCGGCCGCAACCTTCCTCAAGGTCGCCCACCAGGCTTTCCAATGCTGCAATCAGATCCATGCGATATCCCCGCCGCCGACGGCGGCCGTGTCTGCGTCGGCCCGGGCGGGGCGACGCCTTCCGCTACAAACACAGAACGGGCGGCGGGCTGTTACGCCGCGCCGCCCGTCTCCAAACTCTACGGCGCGTCGCTTCCGCGCTCATGCGCCCGGAAGGGCGCAGGCTGCGGCAGCGGACGCTGGATGACGAACTTTAGTTGAGGGCGGCCGTGGCCAGCTCCACGACCTTGGCGAAGTCTTCCTTGTGGTATACGGCCAGATCGGCCAGAACCTTGCGGTTCAGCGTGACGCCGGCCTTGTCCAGGCCGTGCATGAGGCGGCTGTAGGACAGACCGTTGAGGCGCGCGCCCGCGTTGATGCGCAAAATCCACAGGGTGCGGAAGTCGCGCTTGCGGTGCTTGCGACCGATAAAGGAATATTGCAACGCGCGTTCCACAGCCTCGCGGGCGGTGCGGTACAGACGGCTGCGGCCGCCGCGAAAGCCTTTGGCGGCGCTCAGATACTTTTTGTGCCGACGATGGGCAGCAAGACCTCTCTTCACACGCATGGGAGTATCCTCCATTGTCTCCCGGCAGAGGCGGAGGTTGCCCGCCGGGGAGTAAATTTTTCTACAATGCGGAATTGAACCCGAAGGTCACGGCTTCCGCAGGCCGAACAGCACGTCCGCAGGACGGCTTGAGACGACGGCGCGCACACGACGCCATCGGGGTTCCGTGCCTGCTAGCCGTTGGGCAGCATGCGGCGCACGGCCTTCTCGTTGGTGCGGTCCACCGTGGTGGCCTGGCCCAGACGCATCTTGCGGCCGGGGGCCTTCTTGGTGAGGATGTGGCGCAGGTTCTGACGGCGGCGCTTGAACTTGCCGCTGCCCGTCACCTGAAAACGCTTGGCGGCGGAGCGCCGGGTTTTGATCTTGGGCATGATGTTCTCCCTGAGTAATGATGTCGGCATCCGTGCTGTTACGGATGCTTGCGCCCGCACAGAAGCGGACGCCTCCCTGCCCGTCCTGAGGCGGGCAAGGCATAGTGCCTTAAAACCTTGTCGGATGCAAGTGTTCCGCGACCGATCCCGGCGCTACTTCTTGGGCACCAGCAGCATCTGCAGGGTACGGCCTTCGGCGCGGGCTTCCTGATCCACCTTTGCCACATCCGCCAGATCCTGAACGATGCGGTCAAGGATGCTGACGCCGCGATCCTTGTGGACGATTTCGCGTCCGCGGAAGAAAACCGTCACCTTGCAGCGGTCGCCGTCTTCAAGGAAGCGGCGGATGTGGCGGACCTTGGTTTCATAATCGTGGTCGTCGGTCTTGGGACGAACCTTGATTTCCTTGATCTGCACCACGCTCTGGCGTTTCTTGGCTTCCTGCTTCTTCTTCTGCTGCTCGTACTTGAACTTGCCGTAGTCCATGATACGGCAGACAGGCGGCTCGGCGTTGGAAGACACTTCCACCAGATCCAGCCCGGCTTCCTTGGCCAGGGCAATGGCCTCATTGCGCTGCATAATCCCCTTCTGCTCGCCGTCGGCAGCGATGACGCGCACTTCGCGCGCGCGGATCATCTCATTGCGACGCACGCCGTCCTGCGGCATTTCGCGGCGGGGTCTCATGTTAGGAGAAGCTATAGCTCATCCCTCCTCGTTTGAACGGCTCTTCGGCGTCCGCGCGAATCATGGCGGCGACCTCCGCCACGGACTTGAGCCCGACATTGTCCCCATTGCGCAGACGTACATTCACGCCGCCCGACTGCGCTTCCTTTTCTCCAACCACCAGAATATAAGGCACCTTCTCCAGCTGTGCCTCGCGCACCTTGAAGCCCAGCTTCTCGTTGCGCAAATCTGCCGTGGCGCGGATACCCAGCGCCTTGAGTTCGTCGCAGGCCTTCTGCGCCGCGTCGTTGCAGGCGTCCACAACCGTGAGCACGCGGGCCTGTTCGGGAGCAAGCCACGTGGGCATGGCGCCCGCGTACTG
>CALUWU010000018.1 GCA_944324555.1 uncultured Desulfovibrio sp. | reverse complement strand
CGTCAACGAGGCGCAGATCACAAGCATGCTGCTGCGGGGCGCGCCGCGCTGGACGGCGGAGGAACTGAATCCGCTGCTGACGTCCATCAACGTCGCGCTGGAAGCCGCCGGACAGGTGCAGCGTTTCCGCCCCCGTTACTGGAAGCTGCTCTATTTCAGGCAGCAGGGCGACAAGGTCTGGTGGGACGGCGTGATCACGGAAGAAAACGACGCCTTTGTCAGCGTGAGCCTGCCGGAGGAAAGCATCTTCCTGCGCGGGCGGCGTCGTCTGTTCGACGAACGCGCCTGCCCGGGCATGGCCGTGCGGGTGCGGGTGGGCAAGGTCAATCCGCTGTATAACGAAATTTCCATCGTGGAAGCCATGACGAGCGAATAATTCACAACAAAGGGAGAGAAGAGCCATGGGGGTCTTTTGTCTGCTGCTGGCCTATGTTGCCGGTTCCGCGCCCTGGGGGCTGATCATTGCGCGCGTGTTCTGCGGCGTCGATCCGCGCGAGGGCGGCAGCCGCAACACCGGGGCGACCAATGTCGCCCGGCTTTGCGGTTTCGGCTGGGGCGTGCTGACGCTGCTGTGCGATCTGGGCAAGGGCGCCCTGCCCGTGGCGCTGGCCCTGTGGGCTGATCTTTCGCCCGCGTGGGTTTCTCTGACAGGTCTTGCCGCGGTGCTGGGGCATGTGTTTTCCTGCTTCATGCGCTTTCGCGGCGGCAAGGCCGTGGCCACAAGCATCGGCGTCTTTCTTCCCCTTGCCTTCTGGCCCCTGCTTACGGCCAGCCTGTGCTGCGTCGTCGTCATCTGGCGGAGCGGCTTTGTTTCGGCCGGTTCCCTGACGCTGGTCGGCGTTCTGCCCGTGGCGCTCGTGGCCGCCGGCATGATGGAATGGCTGCCCCTCGCCCTGTGCGTCGCCGCCATTGTCGTCTGGAAGCACAAGGAAAACATCGCCCGCCTTCTCAGCGGCACGGAAAAGCCCTGGCTCAAGAGCAGACAGAAGTCGGCGTAGTCGCCGGAAACGGGATTTTTTCAAAGGCAAAACGCTCTGTAGCCCCGGGCGCGCGTTGTTCGGGCGACTCGGGGCGGCGTCGTTTTCCGCTAATCGGCGCCCCCCGGCATCATGAAGAAGGAAAAACAGAAGGCCGCTTTCCGCATTGCGGAAAGCGGCCTTTAAGCATTTTCAGTTTGAAACGCGTTGCGTTTCAAACCATACGGCCTGTTGTTTCGCCTTTTTCAAAGGCAAAACGCTCTATCTGGCCTCCGCTACCTTGTCCTGACCCTTCCAGACCTGATCGGCCTTGGGCAGGACGGGCAAGAGCTTCAGCCACGGGTTGCTCTGCAGGACGGCGGGGTCCTGCTGCATCTTGCGGCTGAATTCCAGAATGGGCGGCACGATGGTCTTGATATCGCCTTCCAGCGCGGGGCTGATGCGATACTTGACGGCCTGCTGGGCAAGATCGATGGCCTTCCGGCTGCATTCGGCGGAGGTCATGAGAGTGTCCAGCGTCTTTGCGGGGTTATGGAAGCCCACGCTGTTTTCCGCGGAGACGTAATCCCAGAAGAGCTGACCCTTGCGGATCATTTCGCGGGCCTCGGCCATGAGTTCCTTGTACTGCGGATGCAGATCGCCGGGATTGGCCGCGATGTCCGCGTCGGCGAGGCGGACGGCTTCATGAGCCCGGACGGAGATTTCCTGCGCCTTGAGGAGCTGATCAAAGCTCTTCTTCTGCGTATAGAGAACGCGCTCGCGCAGGTAGTCGGCGGTCTTGTCGGCGTGGCACTGACGGCAGGCGCGCAGTTCGGGGTCCTTGAGGGGCGAAGTCATCCAGTGGCTGGAAACCTTCTTCCCGTCCACGCGCTGATAGGGCATGTGGCAGTCGGCGCAGGAAACGCCGGCGGCGCCGTGCGTGCCGTCCTGGAACATTTCGAACTCAGGATGCTGCATCGTGATCATGGGCGTCTTGGACGCGGCGTGCACCCAGTCGGAGAAGGGGCCGGGCTTGCCGTCGGCGCCCTTGGGACCGTGGCCCTTGTAATACTGGTAGATGTCTTCAGGGTTGAAGCCGTTGTCCCACGGGAAGACGGGACGGCCGGCGGGGCCGTTATCCTTGTGGGTGAAGTAGTATTCCACATGGCACTGGGCGCAGACGTAGGAGCGCTTTTCGTTGCGGCTCAGGCTGTTCCAGTCCTTGCCGCTGCGCTTGAGCCAGTCCTTGAGAGGTTCGGAGTAGGGACGCAGCTCCATCGTCTTGGGATCATGGCAGTTGGCGCAGCCGATGGTCTCGTCCTTGGCGTCGATGGCGTCCTTGCCCCGGAAGGCGTTGACGTCCTTGCTCCAGAAGGCGTCGCCGTACTGCTTGACCCAGACCATCATCTTCGGCGTCTTGCAGTTCCAGCAGGTGGCGGGAAGGATGCCCTTTTCACCGTAACGATTGATGCGGTCGATATTGACGAAGTCTTCCACGGCAAGCGTATGGCCGCGAGCTTCGTTATATTCGTACATGAAGGGATAGCCCAGCCAGAGATTCTTCAGATAGGGCTGCGCGTGCTTCCAGCCCTTGGGCAGGGGGTTGACGTCGTCGTTCTTGTGGAAGGGCACGGAACCCTTGTATTCCGTCATCACGCTGCTTTCGTTGTTCTTCATGTAGGAAGCGTATTGCAGCGGGAATTTTTGGGCAAAGTCGGAAATACGGGTCGAGTCTTCCTTGATGGACGTGGAGTAGACGGGGGGCTTGAGTTCGGCGTCAACGTCGTTGCAGCCGCTGGCGGCGGCGACGCCCAGCAGCGCCACCAGCGCCAGCGCGGAATGAAAGAGCTTGTTATTCATAGGCCACCATCCTCTTGCTGACGGGCTTGTGCCGCATGTGCGCCACGTTGCGGTGGCAGTCCACACAGTACGGCTTGACGTTCATGCTGGCCACGTCGGCGTTTGTCGCGGAGTGGCAGGCAATGCAGTTGGCGTTGACGACGTCTCGCGTCGCGACGCCCGGGCCAAGGGGCACATCCTTGCCCTGAACGTTGGCAATGAAGTCGCGCAGACCTTCCTTTGCCTTGAAGGGCAGTTTGGCCATGAGGTTGTGGGGAGCGTGGCAGTCGTTGCAGGAAAGGGCGGCGTGCGTCGAAAGTTTGTGCGTGACGGCCGCTTCCTGCATGATGTGGCAGCTTGAGCAGAACGGGCGCGTATCGCTGACGCGCATGCCGTATGCCAGAGCCGCAGCTACAACCGCGCCCGCCGCAAGCCCGCCCAGAAACAGCTTGAGCCCCGGACCGTTGCGTGGTGCGTCCATAAGAATCTCCTCCTCCGTGCGATTATGACAGGCCGCGGAAAAAAGTGTATGCGGCCCGCATACGCATCAGGCCAGTTATATCTGGAAACAAGGCTGTGATGCAAGTCACAGGAGTTTTTCACAGAGCGCGGCGGGCCGCGTCCGCATGGCCGTTCCCCGGCGGAGCGGCGATGGCGGAAAGGAGGGAGTTACGCGCCAGTTTTGGCGGCGAAGACCTTGCGTCAGAAGCTCAAAAAGGCTATACGTCCAAAAAACTGTACTTTGCAGCGCCGGTCGAAATTTTCCTTCCCCCGGGCTGCTCAGGCGCAGAAGATTTCACGCCAGAAGAGTGTAGAGTCATGAGCAATCTGATGACCATCAAGGGGTATGTGACGCCCGTTCCTCGGGCAGCCGATCCGCGTCAGGCCAGAGTGGCCGTAAGGCAGCAGGATGATGAGGAATACCGTATTGTGCCGCGCGGCGCGGGGGTCGATCTGGACGACGAAGTCAGCGTGCCTGTGGAAGTGACGGGCATTGTGGACGAGCTGGACGGGGTGCGCTACCTGATGGTGCGGGGCTACAAGGTATTGGAAGACGATACCTGGCTCGACTGATTCGCGCTGTCGTTCCTCCGGCTTTCGGGCCGTCTTCATGTCTTCGCGTCTTGCGCGGCGTCCGTTACGGGCCGCGCGACGGAAGGCTTTAGACTGTTTTGTCTTCGCAAGAGGCATGCCGCCGCATCTTCTGGAAGGTCGCATTTCCAGGCGGCGGCAAGGCCGGACGATCTGTTTTTTCCACGCAGAAAAAGAGCGGATTTCGCCATGGCGAAATCCGCTCTTTTTCTGTTCGTCCTGGGGGCTGTTATATTCTGCGTAGTATTTGGGGGGAAGGGGAACCCCTCTGCTGGCGCGAGAGGGGTTCCCCTTCCCCCCAAGCCCCCCATCCCTTCCCCAGCGCGCTTTATTCGGGAGGATACGGCGTTACGGTTTCTCCGTCGCTTTCCTTTGGTGAACGTCCCCCGATAGAGCGTTTTATCAGTATTATCCCCGTATACGAAAAAACAGCCTGCCGTCAGTCGGCAGGCTGTTTTGCGTTTCAGGGGGCGTTAGCTTTTTAGAGCGTTTCACCTTTGAAAAAGGTGAAACGCGAGGCGGCGGCACAGCGCCGCCCGGCCCAAAGTGAGCGGAAAAACCGCGCTTTTTCCGCGAAACGACAGGCCGTATGGTTTGAAATGCAGAGC
>CALUWU010000017.1 GCA_944324555.1 uncultured Desulfovibrio sp. | reverse complement strand
GAGGCGGCCGGTGGCGCTGAGTCTTTGCGGTCGCTGAACACGCCGGGCGGGAATGGTGGAGAAGCGGGACCGGGGGAAGAGAGGGCGTTCCCCCTACACGTTGACGCCGAAGCCGCGCGCAAGGGCGCCGAGGCCGCCGTCGTAGCCCTGGCCGACGGCGCGGAACTTCCATTCGTTGTTGTGGCGGTAGAGTTCGCCGAAAATAAGGCTCGTATTGGTGCTGGCGTCTTCGCTGAGGTCGAAGCGGGCGAGTTCGTTGCCGTCCTTTTCGTTGACGACGCGGATGAAGGCGTTGGAGACCATGCCGAAGTTCTGGCCGCGCTGGTCGGCCTCGTGGATGGTCACGGCAAAGGAGACCTTGGCGACGTCGGCGGGCAGGGTGGTCAGCTTGACGGTAACCTTTTCGTCGTCGCCGTCGCCTTCGCCGGTGAGGTTGTCGCCCAGATGCTGCACGGCGCCGCAGGCCGACGTCTTGTTGTTGTAGAAGATGAAGTCCGCGTCGGAACGGACCTTGCCTTCCGCATTGAGCAGGAAGCAGGAGGCGTCGAGGTCAAAAGCCTGTCCGTCGGTGGCGCGCACGTCCCAGCCGAGGCCGACGACGACGCTTTCAAGGCCGGGGGCTTCCTTGCTGAGAGAAACGTTGCCGCCTTTAACGAGAGATACAGACATGGTGTTTTCCTTTTCTTGCGGGTGGGAGGCGGTATCGAGAGCGCCCGGCGCGCGCCTCCCGTATGCGGCGCGGGCGGAATCGGGGGTTCAGCAGTCGAAATCGGAGGCGGGCAGGTTCAGTTCCGCGCAGATTTCGCGGACGACCTTCTTTTCGCTTTCGTCAAAGTTGCCGTCGCTCATGGCAATGATGATGGCCACGCGCACCAGAAGGCGCGCCTGATCGTCCTTGCCGCGCAGCTTGCCCACCTTCTTGAGGGCTTCGGCCTTGCCGATGGCGGGGTCGAAGTCGTAGGCGTCGGCGACCTTCTTGAAGGCGGCGATGACTTCGTCGGTGGAGAAGCACTTGAGTTCCTCGGAGACCGACACATAGTCGCAGAGCTTTTTCTTTTCTTCCGAACTGATGTTGCCGTCGGCGGCGGAAATCAGCACGGCGGCGGAGATGACGCCCTCAAGGAACGTTGCGTTGCGGAAACGGCTCACTTCAGTGAGCAGCTTGTCGCGTCCTTCGGAGAGCGTCTGTTTCAGAGTGTCGAAAAATCCCATGATACCTCCTGGGGTGTTTTGGGGCGGCGAGGGGGGAGCCTCGCCGAAAAGGGAAAGTCGTTCCAGAATGTTCCCGGCCCAGCGGGAATGCGTCGCGGGTTCGCACATGGCGTCGTCATGGCGAAAGACGGCCTTTTCGTTTTCCAGCACGGCGCGGGCGGCCCGCGCATCGTCCGGCGTTACGCGGAAGGCGTCGCGAATGATCGGAAGCTGCGCGGGGTGAATGGCCGTCTTGCCGCAAAAGCCGTGCATGACGTCCCGCTCCAGTTCGCGGCGGAGCAGGGGCTCGTCGTTCAGGAGTTCAAAGACCGGCGCCGACAGGGCGAAGCCGCGGGGAAGAAACGTGGTCGCCAGCATGCCGAGAACGGCGGCAAGCGGCCCTTCGTAGAGGGTATGCCGCCGGGAGCGGCGCACGCCGAGAAGGTGCTGGAGGTCGTTGCCGCCGATACGCAGCGCGACCAGCCGATCGCGGCAGGGGCTTTGCGACAGCCGCTCCGCAAGAAGGCGCATGGCCTGCGGATCAAAGGCGTCCGCCGTTTCCAGCGTGGGCAGCCAGCAGGCGGAAAGGGGCCGCAGCAGGGCTTCCCATTCCGGCAGGGCGGCAAGGGTGAACTTGGGCAGCACATAGCCGTCGACCCTTTCCAGCCCGCCCCGTTGCAGCAGGGCGGCGAGGTTGGCGGCGTTGCGGGGGCGGATGAAGATCAGGGGCGGGGCGTCGGCATGGGCCGCCGCCTCCAGAAAGCGGGCGATGCAGGCCATGCCTTCCTCAACGTCCGATTCCCGGATGGAATCTTCAAGGCACAGCGTGATCGATGGAAGAAAGGCGTGTTTGCCCGCCAGAATGTTTTCCATGAAATTCCATGCCGTGGCGGGAACGTACAGCGTCGTTCCGGCGGCATAGGGGGAAAGACGTTTCATCGGGGCGCTCCGTGAGGCACGCGGTTCTTCTCCTTTGTCCTTGCGGGTTACTTGCTTCCGGCCTTCCAGCTGAAGCCCCAGCCGAAAGCCCTGTCCATTTCCCTGTGGCCGCTGAAATAGCGATCCAGACGCTCTATCCGCAGGTCGTTGCCGGTAGTGCGAAGGCGGGCGATGGCGCACATGGGCAGGGCGTTGCTTCCCTCGCTCAGGCGGGTTTCAATTTCCGGCTGTCCCGAAATTTCCAGCCTGACGACGGCGTCGGTGGCCTGCCAGTTGGGAATGCCGGAATAGATGAACGTAAAGATAATCACTTCTTCCAGTTCGTCTATACGTTGCCCGTTGATATGTATCCATTCGCCTTCCGCCCGGCTTCCGGTGCGGTCGTCGCCCAGCAGCTTGACATACGGCGGGCGCTCCAGATCGCCGAAATGATTGCCCAGGGCCTGAATGATGGTCTGTTCCCCCGAACGGAGGCGCACATAGGCCGCAAGATCGAGGTCCACGCCGGCGCTCCTGCGGAAGAAGCCGCCCGATCCCGGGGTTTTGTTCCAGTTGAGATTGACCCGGAAGACGCCCTTGCCGACGGCGCGCTTGTTCAGATCGACGCGCGGGGCGCTCTTTGTGAGGACGATCTTGCTGAGATTGACGGTCGGGGCCGGCGGAGGCGGCGGGGCGGGCGCGTCGTCCGCCACGTCCACGCCGTAGGCTTCGGCCAGCGGGCGCAGTCCGCCCCGGAAGCCCTGCGCCACAAGGCGGAACTTCCATTGCCCGTTGCGGCGATAAAATTCCCCCAGAATGAGCGCGGCCTCGTCGCGGGCGGCCGTTTCCAGCCGGCAGCGCGCGAGGGAGGCGCTTCCCTGAAGGATGTCCAGCTCCAGAAAGCCGAGCGAGGCGAGGGAGGGATAATCGGAGGTGACGGCGAGGACGATCTTTTCCACGTCCGGCGCCAGACGGGGCAGGGCCACGCGGAACATGGCGGCGGCGCTTTCCTGCGAAAGCTCCACCGTGCCGTCGTCGTTGGTTTTCTGCCCGTAGAACACAAAGTCCGCGTCCTTGCGGGTCTTGCCGCCGGCAAAGAGACGGAAGGCGGAAAAGTCGGCGGCGGCGCCGGCCCTGACGGCGACGGAAAGCGTATCCGCGGGAACGGCGCAGTTCTGGCCCGGAACAAGATTCTGACTCATGACGACTCCCTGTTGCCCTGTCGCGGCGGTTGCGGAGAAGCCTTCCCCGCGCGCGTTACAGGAAAATGCGGCGGCAAGGACGCCCCTTTCGCGCAAAAATCCTTTTCCATAGTCTCTTCAAGAGTAGTTCATGTTCGTCACTGTGGCAAGATTTTTTTACGTTTTTGTTTTGGCGGCCCCGCCGCGACGCGGTTGTGGCGCTCGCGGCCTCTTTCCCATTGCGCGGTTTTGCGCTAGGATTGCGGGAGCGGAGTCGTCGGGCGCGTCTGGCGCGCCCGTCCGGCGTCGCGCCGTCGTGCCGGAGCGGCCCGCGCGTTTCCGTCGGGAAGCGCGACAGGGCGCGCGGCAGGGCGGAGAATGCCTGTTTACGGAGCAGTTATGGAAGAGCAGAACACTCAGAGTCCCGAAAAGAAAACCATTCTTATCATTGAAGATAGCGCATTTCAGTCCAAGCTGATCCGTCGCCATGTGCAACTGACCACCGATCTGCCCGTGCTGGAAGCGCATACGCTGGCCGACGCCGAGGCCGTGTTGCAGGAACACAAGGACGAAATCTTTCTCGCGCTGGTGGACCTCAATCTGGAAGACGCCCCCGACGGGCAGGCTCTCGACCTGTGTCTGAAATGGCATGTGCCCTCCATGGTGCTGACCGCCCGGCTGGATGAGGAAATCCGCGCCAAATGCCTGCATCAGCATGTGGTCGATTACTTCATCAAGGGCAGCATCGCCGATATGGACCCCCTGCTGGCCGCCGTGGAGCGCGTCTACAAGAACCAGTCGATCACCGCGCTGGTCGTGGACGACTCCCATACGCAGCGCGCCGCCGTGCGCCAGCTCATGGAAGTGCAGCGCCTGAACGTGCTGGAAGCCGACAGCGGCGAGGCCGCGCTCGCCATTCTGGAAGAGCATCCCGAAATCCGCCTCGTGGTGACGGACTTCCACATGCCCGGCATGGGCGGCCTTGAACTGGTGCGGCAGGCCCGCGCCAAGCGCCGCCTCGACGAACTCTCCATCGTCGGCCTCTCCTCGGCCGGTTCCGGCCCGCTGACCGCCCGTTTCCTCAAGAACGGCGCCAACGACTTCCTGACAAAACCCTTTGAAAACGAAGAATTCTACTGGCGCATCAATCAGTCCCTGACCACGCAGGACCTCATGCGCACCATGCGCGATATCCGTCAGCAGCACGAATAACCCCCCTGCCGCGCCCC
Source organism: uncultured Desulfovibrio sp. (assembly GCA_944324555.1). Classification (GTDB taxonomy): domain Bacteria; phylum Desulfobacterota; class Desulfovibrionia; order Desulfovibrionales; family Desulfovibrionaceae; genus Desulfovibrio. Next base: position 2,083 of record CALUWU010000017.1, on the reverse strand, counting down.
GACCGCGCGGCGGCGATTCCCGAAAGAGGATGGCGAGCCCGGCGCTTGTCGTCCTCTTGTTTTTTGTCCCGCCGCACGGTTTTCTTGAGGGGGAAGAAACCCCTTTTGCTTGCGGCAAAAAGGTGTTTCTTCCCCCTCAAACTCCCCCATCTTCCCCAAAACCCACGCATAATGTATGTATTTTTGTATGCTGGTCCGCAGAAAAACGTATCTTGATAACGAGTCCTGAACCTGGAGCATTGTCAGTTTGAAATGCTTCGCATTTCAAACCATACGGCCTGACGTTTCGCGGAAAAAGCGCGGTTTTTCCGCTCACTTTGGGCCGGGCGGCGCGGCGCCGCCGCCTCGCGTTTCACCTTTTTCAAAGGTGAGACGCTCTAATGGCAAAACGCTCAAGCCGGAGGAAAAAGGATGCCTCAGGGAGCCCAGCGCGAAGAACCCCGTATCGACCTGTCCGCCGCCCCGTGGAAAATGCTCGAATTCTTCGCCGGAAGCGGCCTTGTCGGCTACGGCCTGAAAGGCATGTTCGCCCCTGTCTGGGCAAACGACGTTTGCGGACGGAAAGCCGCCGTCTACGCGGCAAACTTCGGCGCCGCCCATTTCCTTCTGGCCGATATCAAAACCGTCAGGGGAAAATCCCTTCCCTTCGCGCATCTCTCCTGGGCCAGCTTCCCCTGTCAGGACCTCTCGCTGGCCGGGGCCATTGGCGGCATTCACGCCGCGCGCAGCGGTCTTGTCTGGGAGTGGCTGCGCGTGCTGGACGAAATGCCCCGCAGGCCGAAAATTCTCGCGCTGGAAAATGTGACAGGCCTTCTTTCCGCCGCCGGCGGCGCCAATTATCGCGTCCTTCACGCCGCCCTTGTGGATCGCGGCTACCGGTGCGGCGCAATCCTCGTGGACGCCGCCCGCTTTCTGCCGCAGTCGCGGCCGCGCGTCTTTGTGCTGGCCGTCCGAACGTCGCGCCCTCTCCCCGACGGCATGGTCGGCGACGGCCCCTGCTGGCTCCACAACGACGCCGCCGCGCGGCTCGGGCGCGTCCTGCCCGGCTGGATATGGTGGCGGACGCCGGAGCCGCCGCCGCGCGTCCTCCGGCTTGAGGACGTCATTGAAGACGACGCGCCTTTCGACAGGGACGACGCGCTGCGTCTCCTGTCGGCGCGGCACCGGGAACGGCTGAACGCCGGCGGCGCGCGCCATGCCACCGGCTACCGGCGCACGCGCGGCGGCGAGCAGCGGCTTGAACTGCGTTTTGACGGGCTTGCAGGCTGTCTGCGTACCCCCGGCGGAGGAAGCAGCAGGCAATATCTTGTCGTGAAACAAGGAGACCGGGCGCGCGCCCGTCTGCTCACGGTGCGCGAGGCGGCGCGGCTGATGGGCGCGCCGGACAATTTTCTCCTGCCCGGCGGGTACAACGACGGCTATCACGCCATGGGCGACGCCGTGGCCGCGCCCGTCGCGCGTTTTGTGGGGGAACGTTTTCTGACCGGCATCGCGGCGGCGGTCTACGGCGCCCCGCTCGGGAGGTAGTCGTCATGGCGGACGTTTTTGATGCCGAAAAGCGCTCGGATATCATGCGGCGCGTCAAGTCGCAGAACAACAGTTCCACGGAACTTCGGCTGATCGCCCTCTTTCAGCGTCTGGGGATCGCGGGCTGGCGGCGCAACTATCCCGTGAAGGGCCGCCCCGATTTCGTCTTTCCCAGAGAAAAAATCGCCGTGTTCGTGGACGGCTGTTTCTGGCACGGTCACGACTGCCGCAATACCCGCCCCTCGGATAATCAGGAATACTGGCAGAAAAAAAGAGAAAGAAATATGCGGCGCGACAAGGAAGTAACCGCCATGTTCGAGGCCCGAGGCTGGTTCGTGCTGCGTATCTGGGAATGCGAACTGAAAAGAAAAAACGAAGCCGCCCTGTGCGACAGGCTCGCCCCCCTGCCTCGCGGCAGGCGCGAGTCTTGACGGGGAAGTCGTGCGCGGCAGCACCATCTTCACCACCCACACCCCCGTGGACGCCGGAAACGAACGTTTCAACATCGACGCCATGGAAGGCTACTTCAAGCCCCTGACCCAGAGCATCGGCATAA
>CALUWU010000016.1 GCA_944324555.1 uncultured Desulfovibrio sp. | reverse complement strand
CATCATACGCGTCCGTGCGAGGTTTGGCCGTTCCGTGTGGCGTGCGTCGGCTACCCGGGTTTGGTTGGGCCGTACTTTGCGGCTCCCCGCACAAAAAAACGTAATGAGTCCTGACCCTGGAGCGTTTTGCCTTTCTTGTCGCGCCCGCTCCGGCGGGCGGAAAAGAGGGGAAGGGCCGCGCGGCGACGCCTGCCCCTCCCCCGAACGAACGGCGGCCGCATCCGGCCCCGTCGCCGCCGCGCGAGCCGGCCCTACATGCGAACCGCCTCGCCGGAACCGGCCGGCTTTTCTTCGGGCTTCGGCTTCGGGGCGGTCTTTTCCTCGCCCTTGCCCAGCGCGTAGTCGCGGGCCGTGCTTTCCAGCGAGGCCTTGCCCACGACGCGCCATTGTTCGCCCTGCTTGCGCAGGGCAAGCCATGTTGTCATCCGCGTCGGCGTGACCACGCGCGCCACCGCCGCCTCGGGGGAAATCTCCCTGACTTCCGCCGCCTTCAGCGATTCCGGCGCCCACGGGCAGCCGGGCGTCCCGGCGGAACGGCATTCCGCCATCATGGTTCCCGTGCTCACGCCTTCCCGGTAGTCCTGCACAAGTTCGCGTTCCACGTCGAGCATCCGCCCGAGCAGATCCTGCACGCCGCCGGGCCGGAAACGCTTGCCCAGCGAATCCAGCACGCCCAGGGCGCGATCCTCGCGGACCATGTTTTCCACTTCGTGCCGGGCCATCAGCTTGCCGTCCATCAGGGCAAGAAACGCCTTCGCGTCATTCTTGTCCAGCGCGTCCGCCATTTCTCCCAGGGTCTTTTCCGGCCCGGTCGCCAGACAGCCGGAAACAAGCAGCGCGGAAGCGGTCAGCAGCGGCAGAGCGCCCCGGCGCATCCATGAACCCATTCGCATAAGCATACCTCTCTGCTGCGAAAAGCAACGTTCCCTCCCCGGGGTCCCGGCCCGGCGGGGCCGCTCCGGCGGGGAGGATGCGCCATATTCGCCCAAAGCCCTCTCCGAATCAACCGCTTCCCGTCGGCTTCGGAGGCGGCCGGCCCGCGCCGGAAATCCCCCCGGGCGGACGCACTTTTTTTCCGGGGGAGCTTCTGCTATATTGCGCGAGGGCCGCAACCGAAAAGGACGGCCACGGAGGAAGCATGAACGTGATTATCATGTGCGGCGGCAAAGGCACGCGCTTGCGCGAGGAAACCGTCATCAAGCCCAAGCCTATGGTGGAAATCGGCGGCCGGCCGGTGCTGTGGCACATCATGTCCATCTACGCCCGGTTCGGACACAAGGACTTCATCCTGCCGCTGGGCTACAAGGGCGAATACATCAAGCAATACTTCCACGACTACTACATCCGCAACACGGATTTCACCGTCGATCTGCGGAGCGGCGCCGTCACGCCGCACGGGGGCCTGTGCGAGGACTGGCGCGTGACCATGTGCGACACCGGGCAGGAAACCCAGAAGGGCGGCCGCCTGAAGCGCGTGGCCCGCTACATCGAGGGCGACCGCTTCATGGTCACCTACGGCGACGGCGTGGCGGACATCGACATAGACAAGCTTCTGGAGTTCCACAAGCAGTCGGGAACCATCGGCACCTTTACCGGCGTCCGCATGCCCTCGCGCTTCGGCACGGTACGCACCGACGCCGACGGCAAGATCCTTTCGTGGGAAGAAAAGCCCGTGCTCGACGAGTTCATCAACTGCGGTTTCTTTGTCTTTGAACGCGCCTTCCTCGACTATCTCACCGAAGACGAGGCCTGCGATCTGGAAAAGGAACCTCTCCAGCGGCTGGCGGCCGAAGGGCAGCTTTCCATGTATCCGCATCCCGGCCAGTGGCAGTGCATGGACACCCTGCGCGACTCCATCAGGCTCAACGAACTCTGGAACAGCGGCAAGGCCTTCTGGCTCTAGCCCCCGACCTTCAAACAAGGAACAGGCATGTTTGCTGATTGCTACAAGGGGAAACGCATTTTTCTGACCGGCCACACCGGTTTCAAGGGTTCCTGGCTCTCGGCATGGCTGACGAGCCTCGGCGCGACGGTCTGCGGCTACGCGGACGGCGTGCCCACAAGCCCGGCGCACTTCGAGGCCATGGGCCTCGCCGGCCAGATACAGGACGTGCGCGGCGACATTCGCGATCGCGACGCCGTGATCCGCGCCATGCGCGATTTCCGCCCCGACGCGGTCTTTCATCTGGCCGCGCAGGCGCTGGTCCGCAAGTCCTACGAGGTTCCCGCCGCCACCTTTGAAGCCAACGTGATGGGGACGCTCAACGTGCTTGAGGCCATGCGCGTCTGCCCTTCGGTGCGGGCGGGCGTCTTCATCACCTCGGACAAGTGCTACCGCAACGACGAATGGGTCTGGGGCTACCGGGAAACCGACGCCCTCGGCGGCGCCGATCCCTACTCCGCCTCCAAGGGCTGCGCGGAAATCGTCGCCCATTCCTACTTTGACAGCTTCTTCCGGGAAGGCCCGGCCTGCGCCACCACGCGCGCGGGCAACGTCATCGGCGGCGGCGACTGGGCGCAGGATCGCATCGTGCCCGACTGCGCCCGCGCCTGGGCCGCCGAGCAGGCCGTGCAGATCCGCAGCCCCTGGGCCACCCGCCCGTGGCAGCACGTGCTTGAGCCCCTGTCGGGCTATCTCTGGCTCGGCGCGCATCTGCTGGGCGCGCAGTCCGGCCCCTTCCCCGTGCGCGGCGAATCCTACAACTTCGGCCCCGCCGCCGACGTGGACAATACCGTCGCCGAGGTGGTGGAAGCCCTTTCCGCCTACTGGCCCGGCTTCCGAAGCGAAATGGACAAGAGCGGACAGGCCGGCAAGAAGGAATGCACCCTGCTCATGCTCTGCTGCGACAAGGCGCTGGCGCACCTGCGCTGGAAAGCGACGCTCGCCTTTGACGAGACCATCCGCTACACCGCCGAATGGTACCGCGAATTTTACGCCGGCGACGCTTCTCCGGCGGCCGTTCTCGCCCTGACCCTCAGCCAGATCGCCGATTACGCCGCCGCCGCCCGCGAACGGGGGCACGCATGGGCGCGCTAGACTGGCCCGTGCCTCCCGTGCCCGAGGGCTGCGTCGCCCTGCCGGTTGCCGGAGCCTGCCTGCTGCCGCTGGGCGTCATGGACGCCGCCGGCGGCCCCGTGCTGCACTTTCTCCGGCCGGGCAATCCCCTGCGGCCCGACGCCCTGAACGCTCCCTGCGACGCGCCCCTGCTCCGGCTCGGCGAAGTCTACTTTTCCGAAGTCGCCGCGGATGCCGTCAAGGGCTGGAAGCGCCACACGCGGCAGACGCAATACTTTGCCGCGCCCGTCGGGCGCATGCGTCTGGCCCTTTACGACGCGCGTCCCGGCTCCCCCACGCGGGGCGCGGGCTGCCGCGTCGTTCTCGGCCGGCCCGACAACTACGCGCTCCTGCGCGTGCCCGTGGGCGTCTGGTACGCCTTCGGCAGTCTCGATCACGCCCCGGCCCTTCTCTGCAACGGCGCGGACATCCCTCACGATCCTTCGGAGGGGGAACGCCTCCCCCTTGATTCCCCGGAGATTCCCTACAGCTGGGAACAGGACTGAGCAAGAAACGGGGGGAGAGGCCGGGGGCCTCTCCCCTCTCCGCCTCTCCCCTTCTCCGGCAACGGGCGCGCCCTTCCCGCGCCTTCCGCGCGACGGCGCGGCTCTCTCCAACGCCGGAAAACACCCTCAAAGGACGCTTCCCGACGCCGCCGCTCCGGCGGCGAAACGGGCATCGAACGCAAGGACACGATAATGGCACAAAAGGATTGGCAACACCGCCTGCGCGACATCGCCGAGCAGGCAAAGGAGCATCCCGCGGGCGCGGAAATGGCCCTGCGCGATCTGCTGCAAAAGGAAGCCGGCAACGACCTTTGCGCGGCGCTGGCTCAGGACATGCTGGGGCGCGTGCTCTTTACCCTGAGGCGCGTCAAGGAAGCGCTGGAAGCGCTGGAACTTTCGGTAACGCTGATGCGCCGGGCCAAGGGCGAAGGCTCGCCGATGACCTGCCTCGCCATGCAGAATCTGGCGCATATCTACATGTCTCTGGGCAACATCGACAAGAGCATCGAACTCGGGCGGCAGGCGCTGGACGGCCTGATCGCGTCGTGCGGCGAGGGGCACGGGCTGGTAGCCGGCGCCATGCTGCATCTTTCCGCCGCCTATTACGAACGCCGGGACTTTGCCGAGGCGGAACGCCTCCTGCGCGGCGCGCGGGAAATCTGGGAAGCGCAGGACCCCACGCCGCCGGAGCTGGGCACCTGCCTGAACAACCTCGGCCGCATCAAGGAGGAACGGGGCCGCATTGCCGAAGGCATCGCCCTGCACCGGCAGGCGCTGGAAGTCCGCAGCCGCCTGCTGGGCGAGCATGAAGACACGGCCTTTTCCTTGGGCAACCTCGGCGTCGCGCTGGCCTCCGGCGGGCAATGGGAGGAAGCCGCCGCGACGCTGGAGCGCTGCGTGGCCATGTACGAGGCGCTGGGTCAGGGCGCGTCGGAGCTTGCCGAGAGCTACCGCAAGAATCTGGCCGTCTGCCGCAACAGACTGGCGGCCGAAGGCAAGGCCTGATCGGCCCGCGACACCGACGGCCGAAGGCTTGCGGCCGTCGGTGTCTTCCGGCGCACGCCGCCGAAAATGCATAAGGGAGCTTCCGCCGGGCTCCCTTTTTCTTTTACAAGGGGAATTTTGTCCGGGGGGGAGGGGGACCCCCCTTCTATTGGGGCAGGAGGTTCCCCTCCCCCCCCCGCCCCCCCCCCTCCCCCCCCCCGCCGTTTTCTCTCCG
>CALUWU010000015.1 GCA_944324555.1 uncultured Desulfovibrio sp. | reverse complement strand
CCCTTTTTGCCGCAAGCAAAAGGGGTTCCTTCCCCCTCAAGATAAACTAATGAACCTGACTCTGCGAAAGGCTGGGCCCTTTTTGCCGCAAGCAGCGACCCGACGGGCGGCCGCAGGCCGTGCCCGTTAGGCGCCCTGGCGCCTTACGGGCATCGACAGCAGAGCAAAGGGGCTCCTTCCCCCTCAAAACAAAACATAACGAATCCAGAACCTTGCGAAAGTGATTCCCTCCCCCCCGCGGTTCTCCCTCCTTACGGCCGGAGACGACGCAGCAGGGGAGCGGCAAGGGTGATGAGCAGCCCCACGACGACGATGGGCGAAAGGGCCCAGCGCAGGTCGGCAAGGTGGGAAAGAAAGCCCACGGTGGGGGGGCAGGCGAGGAAGCCGAAAAAGCTGATGGACGAGACCAGCGAAATGCCCACCTGCGGCGGCACCTTCGTGGATTTTCCCGCCAGACTGTAGCAGATGGGCACGATGGAGGCCATGCCGAAGCCTACGAAGGCAAGCCCGGCGGTCGCGCTGCCGAGCTCCGGCCGCAGCAGGGCCAGCGCCATGCCGCCGGCAATGCACAGACCGCTGATTTGCAGCACCGGCGCGACGCCGTAATGGTTGATGAGCCCGTCCGCCATGAGACGCCCCAGAACCATCGCGCTCATGCAGGCCACATAGCCCACGCGCACGAGACTTTCTCCCGGCTGGACGACCTGCGCGAAATAGACGGAACTCCAGTCGTACATGGCGCCTTCCGTGGCCATGCTGCCAAAGGCGATGAAGCCCAGAACCGCAAGGTAGGGATCAAGACGGACGGAACTGCCGGAACGGCTTTCCTTGCGGCCGATACGCACTTCACGCGGAAGCGTCCAGGAGCGGAGCGCGGCAAGCACGCCGACGGCCAGCGCCGCGATAAGGCAGAAATGATGCAGCGGACTGACGCCAAGAGGGGCGAGAATGGCGCCGACAAGCCCCCCGGCGACGCCGCCGAGGCTCCACATGCCGTGAAAGGTCGCCATGATGCTGCGCCCGTAGAGGGTTTCCACGCCCACGGCCTGCGAATTGAGGGCGATATTGAGCAGATTGTCGGCAAAACCGAAAAAGAGCAGGCAAAGGAAGAGGGAAACATGGCCGCCGGCCAGCGCCAGCGAAAGCAGCGCCGCAGGCATGAGCAGCATCCCGATGATGATGGCGCGCCGGCTGCGAATGCGGCCGATGAGCCAGGCCGCCGGCACAATGGCGAGCAGCTGCCCCAGCGGCGCCCCGAACAGCAGGCCGCCAAGCTCCGCGTCGGAAAGATGCAGGGCGGCCTTGACGTCGGGAATGCGTATGGCCCAGGAAGCGAAGATGACGCCCATGACAAAGAAAAAGGCCATGAGCGCGGTACGATAAAAGGCCTTGGGCGTGTGCGGCAGCAGACGCGCCGAACCGGAATGCAGGGTTGCGGAAGTCATGGGTGGTCATTCCTTGTTTGACTGAACAATGAAACGACTTGGCTTGTACGCGCTTTGCCCATGAATGAAAAGCCCCCGGCCCGCGCCGGGGGCCGCCGGAGGACCGCCGCCGCGAAAACGGCGACGGCGCGCGGGCGGCGCTCCATCTTTCTCGGGCGCGCCGGGGACGGGGCCGGGGGGAGACATCCCCCCGGCGAACAGGGAAAACGCGAATCACAGGGCGGCGGGGCCGCGCTCTCCGGTACGGATGCGGACGGCGTCCAGCACTTCGGAAATGAAAATCTTTCCGTCGCCGATTTCGCCGGTACGGGCCGCGCCGATCACGGCTTCGACAACGCCGTCCACGTCCGCGTCGTCCACGACGACTTCCAGCCGGAGCTTGGGCAGAAAGTCCACCTGCACGGTGCGGCCCCTGTAGATTTCCGCATGGCCCATCTGACGGCCGCAGCCCTGGATTTCCGCATAATGCATGCCGTGTACGCCGCTTCGGGAAAGCGCGGCCTTGACGTCGTCCAGCTTGCCGGGGCGGATGATGATTTCCAGCTTCTTCATGATGCGTTCGCTCCCTGGCTACAGATTGTAGCCGCGTTCATTGTGTTCGGAGAGGTCAAGCCCGAGGGTCTCGGCGTCGGCGGACGCCCGCAGCCCTGTAAGCACATCCGTAATCTTGAGCAGGATGCGGCTTGCGACGTAGACAAACGCCCAGGTCGCCGCGACGGAAACCGCCTGAATACCGAGCTGGGCGGCGTTTCCGTACAGAAGACCGTCAACCTTGTTGATCTCCGCGCAGGCGAAAATACCGGTTGCCAGCGCGCCCCAGGTACCGCCGACGCCATGAATGCCCACGACGTCGAGGGCGTCGTCGTAGTGGAAACGGTTCTTGAGCAGCACGCCGCCGTAGCAGACGACGCCGCCCGCAAGGCCGATGACGATGGAAGACATGGAGCCCACAAAGCCCGCGCCGGGGGTGATTGCCACAAGGCCGGCCAGCGCGCCGGAGATAACGCCCAGCGTCGTCGCCTTGCCCGTGCGGCGCCATTCGACGATCATCCAGCCGACGATCCCGGCGGCCGAAGCCAGATGCGTATTGACGAGGGCCTGCGCGGCCAGCCCGCCGGCGACAAGGGCGCTGCCCGCATTGAAGCCGAACCAGCCGAACCAGAGCAGCCCGCCGCCGAGCAGCGTCAGGGGCAGATTATGCGGCATGGAGGAAGCGCTGGACAGACGCGGCCCCACGGCATGGGCGCAGGCCAGCGCAGCCGCCGCCGAGGCCATGTGAACGACCGCGCCCCCGGCGAAATCAAGCGCGCCCATACGCATCATCCAGCCGCCGCCCCAGACCCAGTGCGCCATGGGGCAGTAGACGAAGGCAAGCCAGAGGCAGGAAAAGAGCAGCATGCCCGAAAAGCGGATACGTTCGGCATAGGCGCCGGAAATGAGGGAAACCGTCAGGACGGCGAACATGCACTGAAAGGCCATGAAGGCCGCATGCGGAGCCTGAGGCGCGGCCGGAGCGGGCTGCGCGCCCACGCCTTCAAGGAAGAGATAGGACAAGTCTCCGATCAGGCCCCCGATATCTCCGCCGAACGCCAGCGAATAGCCGAAGATCGCCCAGAGGAGCGATATCACGCCGAGCGACGCGTAACTGTGCATATGCGTGGAAAGAACATTGCGGGAGCGGACAAGCCCCCCGTAAAACAGCGCCAGGGCCGGGGTCATCAGCATGACCATGGCGGCGCACAGCAGTATGAAGGCGGTATCGGCGGCGTTCATTGGGTTCCTCCTTGGTTGACGCCGGGCAGCGGCACGTCTCCGCTGTCTCTGTTCCGCCCTGCCAAGAGCAACAAGCGTGCCCCGGAATATTTTTTACGATAACATTCCTTATTTACAGCAACTTTTACAACAACTCCCTTTTAAACCGCGCCGCCGCCCGCATTTTTTCAACATTTTTGTCGTATTTTTCACGCCGCCGCAATGCCTCTTGCTGGACAGCGCGCATTTCATGATATAAGTTCGGTAGATTGCAAAAAATCGACAATTCTGTCGAGAATATCCGCCGGCGGAAACGGAACTCCCCCGCCCGGCGTCAGGAGATCGCATGCAGGAACCTCTCTTGTCCGTCGGACTGCCGCTTCCGGGCGTCTGGGAAGTCCTGACGCTGCTCGCCCTGTCCGCGGCGGCCGCCGGGGCGCTGCTGTTCTGCGCGGATGTCGCCCGCCGCCGGCGCTCCCCGCTGCCCGGCAACGCGGCCGACCCCTGGCTCGCGCACGCCGCCGCCTGCGCGCTGCTGGGGCTGGCGGGCCTCTTTCTTGCCTTCGGGAGCGAACCTGCCCTTCCCGGCCTGCGGACGCGGGCGGAGGGCTGGTCGTTCGAGGGCGCGCTCTGCGCCGGCGCGCTGCTTGTCTGCGCGCTGGCGGGCGTCTGGCGCTGCCGCCGGGAAGACGCGCGCCCGGGCTGGGGCGTCGTGCTGCCGACGGCGCTGGCCGCCGCGGGCACGCTGGCCGCCATGCCGCAGACCCTGCGCCTCTGCCTGACGCAGGCCTTTTCCCTGCCGCCGCTCTGGCCCCTGTATCTGGCGCTGGCCGGATTGTCCGCCGCCTGCGGCATGGCCGCCCTGCGGCAGGCCGCGGCCTCGCCCCTGAGTCTGGACGCGGCGCGCCTGCGCGTGCTGTGCGGCATGGCCGCGCTGGCCTGCGCGCTGGCGGGCGTTCTGGTGACGCCGGCCGCGCCCGCGCTTACGGCGCTGGGCTGGCGGCTGCCGGAATACGCCGCCACGGGCTGCGCCATGATCGCCCTCTTCTGCTGGCGCTGGCCGCGCCTGTCGCCCCTTTGCGGCGGCATGGCCGTTCTGGCCGGGCTGTTTCTTCTCTGGAAGGTTCTCTTCCTGCGGCAGGCCGTGTCCGCCGCGACGGACGCCGCCGGGCAGATGTCGCTGGCCCTGCGGTTTTTCCTGCCGGGACATCTGCTCGCGCTGGCGGCGGGCGCGCTGTTCTGCGGCCTCTGCGCGCTTCTGATCCAGCGCCTTGCCGCCGGCGCGAAATCCGCGTAGACGCCCCGCCTTTCCCGCGCCGGACGGCGCCCCTCCGTCCGGCGCGTCCGTCAGGAAGTACGGCGCCGGAAATCGACGAAAACGTCGGAAAGCGGGCCTCGACCTTTGGGACAAGCTCTGATACTGTGCCCCCATGCGTATCGACTTTCCTGATCTCCCGGGGTCTACGATAAGTGCGACTTTTCCAATCTCCTCCTGAAAGGGACGACGCGCCGTCGGCGCTCAAGATCGCTCCCCTGCTTCGCTTCTGCCGCTGGTTCGGCATTGTCCCGCAACGCTGCGTCCTCATGTTTTACGACATGGCAAGCCTTGCGGGCTGTCTGCTGGCCGCCCTGCTCGGTCGCGCGCTCTTCGGCGGCGTCGATCTCGATCTGTATTTCTGGATTCTCGGGCTGCTGCTCTGCCTCGGCCCCTGCCTCAACGCGGCCTTCGGCCTGTACCGGACAGGACGCATGCCCGCGCACAGGGAACTTCAGGCCATTTTCTCGTCCGCAAGCCTGTTGTACGGCACCATTCTCTTCATGCTCTTCATCACCAAGAGCGCCGACGTCTACTCGCGCGCGGCCCTGTCGCTGGGCTGGATGCTGACCCTCTGCGTCGTGCCGCTGACGCGCCGCGCCTGCCGCCGCCGCTTCTGCCTGCGCCGCTGGTGGGGAGAGCCCGTCATCATCTTTGATCAGTCCGCCTCGGGCAAGCATATCTGGCATTACCTGCGGCAGCACCCGGAGCTTGAACTGCGGCCCACGGCCCTGTTCGGCCTTTCCGGCGGGCAGGAAAAGGTCCGGCCGCGCCTTGAGGCCCTGGTAAGCCGCTACCCCGACGCCGTGGCGCTCGTCTGGTCGTCGCCCCTCAAGGGCGCCGACGCCGACTACGTCAGCGACATCTGCCGCTGCTTCGGCAAGGTGCTCGTCATCAACTCCGTGGAGGAACTCCTCCGGCGGCAATGGTTCACGCCCTACGAACTGGGGAACATGACCGCGCTGCTCGTGCAGCAGAACCTCCGCAGCCGCTGGCGCAAGTGCCTCAAGCGGGCGCTCGATCTCTGCATCGCCGTGCCCCTTTCCCTGCTCCTCCTGCCGCCCGGCCTGCTGCTTATCCTGCTTATCCGCATCGACAGCCGCGGCCCGGCCATTTTCAGCCATCGCCGCCTCGGCCGCAACGGCAGGCCCATCGCCGTTCTCAAGTTCCGCACCATGGCCGTCGACGGCGACGCCATCCTGAACGCCTACTTTGCGGAGCATCCCGAAGCCCGCGCCGAATGGGAAAAGGACCGCAAGCTGCGCCGCGACCCCCGCGTGACCCGCATCGGCGCCTTTCTGCGCCGGACGAGCCTCGACGAGCTGCCCCAGCTGCTCAACGTCCTTGCCGGCAGCATGAGCCTTGTCGGCCCCCGCCCCATCGTTGACGAGGAAATTTCCAGATACGGCGACGCCTACCCCGACTACTGCCGCGTGGCGCCCGGCATCACCGGCCTGTGGCAGATTTCCGGACGCAGCAACACGACCTACGCCGAGCGCGTCGAACTGGATCGGTATTACGTCTGCAACTGGTCCGTATGGCTTGATCTCTGGATTCTGGCCAAAACGCCGCCCGCCGTCCTCTCCCGGGACGGCGCCTACTGACATCCCCGGCCCCCTGCCGCATGGGAAACGTCTTCCGGCCATAGATTCTTCCGCGACGCTCCCGCCGCCGGCGCCCCCCGGCGGTTCGGCGCGGCGACGGCGATATTCCGGCGGAACGGCTCCGCCACCCCCGTCCCAGGAGAGAGACGCGCCCCGGCCGGCGCTCCTTCAGAAAACAGACTTGCAGGAGAAACCCATGCTTCCGTCCCTCTTTCATGCGGCAACGCTCGCGGCTCTCATCGCCCTTTTCTTCCTGCCGTCGGGCCTTCCCGCGCAGGCGGTTCTCTGCCTCGCGCTGGGCTCGACGCTCGCGGCCTTCCTTCTTTCCCGGCGGGATTCGCACGCCTGCGCCCGTCTGAAAGCCCTTATTCACGAACAGGGCCAGCCCGACGTGGAGCCGGAAGAAGGCCTGCGCCGCCTTGCCGCGCGGCACGAGGAAACCCGGCGCCGCCTTCTTGAGGAGCAGACGGCCATGACCCGGCGCCAGGAACAGCTTTCCGCCGATCTGGAGGAAAAGCGGGACGCCCTGCAACGGCAGGAAGCCCGCTGCGCCGCCCATGAGCAAAAAAACCGCACCCTGCGCGAAGACTGCGCGGCCCTGCACGCGACCCTTGCCGAGCTGGAGCGCGCGGCCTCGCATGCCGACGCAAGCGTGCGGGCGCACGACGATGCCTGCCGCGATTTCGCCTCCCGTCTGGCGCAGATTGCCGAAGGCTGCCGCCACGCCCAGGAACAGATGGACAAGCTGACGGGCAATCTCAAGACCGCGCGGCAGTACGGGGAAAGCAGCGTGCAGGACGTCGGGGCCGTCATCGCCTCCATGGAACGCATCAAGGCCGTCTGCCTTGAACTTCAGGAGGCGGTAACGCACTTCGGCAACAGCATCGACGCCATTGGCGAGGTCATGGGCGTCATTACCGACGTGGCCGATCAAACCAACCTTCTCGCCCTGAACGCGGCCATCGAGGCCGCCCGCGCCGGAGAGAACGGCCGCGGCTTTGCCGTCGTGGCCGACGAGGTCCGCAAGCTGGCGGAACGCACCATGACCGCGACGCGCGACGTGGAAAAGACCGTGCAGCAGATCAAGCGCGAGGCCGTCGATAATATCGACAAGATGCAGCAGCTTGCCACGCTTGTGGTGAACAGCGCGGACAGCGCGGCCACCGCCGGCGACTCCCTCCAGAGTTTCATGCGGACGATGCAGAGCAACCGGGAGAGCTTCGGCCAGATTGCGCGCGAGGTTACGGCCATAATGCAACATGCCGGCGAAAACGACAACGAAGGGGCGCCGTCCGGGGCGACGGGTTCGGCGGCGCTGTCGAGCCTGATTGCCGAGCTCCGGGAGCGCTGCGCCCGCGTTGACGAACGGCTCTCCGCCGAAAAGTAGGGCCGCTCCCGGCGACGCCGCCGGGGGAACTGCATTTGTCGCCCGGTACCGGGCCCTGAACGATAATGACAACTGACAAAAGAAACATGAAGAAAACGGTTCTTTTCCATCTTGTGCTGTCGTCCGCGATAATGCTGGCTGTCTTCATTTGCGGATACTTCTTAGTATTTAATGATTTCAAGATGTTTGAACAGGAATACCGGAAAGCCCTCTTCACATCCATGCAGAACATGGTGTCCGCCGAAGCGGAAAAGGTGAACGGCGAGCTTTCGTCCATGCAGGAAAACGTCAAGGTCGTGGCCGCGGCGGGCAGCATGCTTTACGAGGCCAGAAGCGCGGACCCCGCGCTCAACGACGAACGCATGAAGGCCTTTCTGACCCGGACGGTCTCCCGCTTCCCGTCCGGCAAGACGCTCGGCGGCGGGAGCGGCTTCTATTACGAGCCGCGCACGATCAACGCGGATCAGGAATTCGCCGGCCTTTACGCTTTCTGGCATGAAGGAAAGCTGCAAACCACGACGGAATACAACGATCCTTCCTATAACTACATCGCTCAGGACTGGTACACCGCCGCCCTCCCGCAGGACTGGGACAGAACGCGCCCGCGAAGCGGCGACGTCTACTATTCCGAACCCTACAAGGACAGCGCCGGCGAGAATATCATGATGATGACCCTGAGCGGCATCATGACCGCCTCGGACGGCAGGATCATCGGGGTCGCCACGGTGGACATCGCCCTGAAACGCCTCATGGACGCCGTCAACGCCATAGGGCGGGAACTGCCTACCGCGTATCCCTTTGCGCTGGACAGCCGGAGTTCCCGCATCATGGCCTACGCCAGAGACAACGCCCTGGTGCTGAAAAAGGCCGAGGCCCTGGGAATCAACAATCCCGAAGGCTGGGCAAAATCCTGCGTCTTCTTCGCGGACGTCAACAAGGAACGCTGCGCGGTTTTCTACCATGTTGCGGAAACAGGCATCGGCATCGGCGTGGCCGTTCCCGAAAGCACCCTCTACGCCCGCGCCAATGCGACGAACGCGGACATCATGAGCGACGTGGGCATGGCTCTGGCCGCCTTTTTTGCGGTAGCCATTCTCGTGTTCATCCTGCAAAGAAGACTGCTTTGCCGGCCGCTCTACGAACTTGTCGCCTTCACCGAACGGCTGAAGAAGGGCGACTTCCTTTCCCGCATGGAAGGGAGCTATCCCGGAGAACTGGAAATACTCAGAAAGGCCATGAACGCGCTGAGTTCCAGCCTTGCCGAATCCAATGAAAAGCTGGCCAGAGAAGCCCAGAGATCCCGCGACGAAGCCGCCAAGGCCCACGAGGCGACGCGAAAGGCCGTGGACATGCAGCGCGCCGCGGAAAACGCAAAGAAGGAAGGGATGAGCGCGGCCGCCGGACAGCTGGAATCGATCGTGCAGATCGTGTCCTCGGCTTCGGAAGAACTCTCCTCCCGCATCAGGCAGTCGGGACAGGGCGCGGCGGAACAGGCGTCGCGCGTGGCCGCGACCGTCGCCGCCGTGGAAGAAATGAATCTGGCCGTCGCGGATGTGGCGCAGAACGCGCGAAACGCCGCGCAGGCCTCAACCGCCACGCGCGAAAAGGCCGAACAGGGCGCCGCGGCGGTTCATGACGTTGTAACAGGCATTCACGGCGTCCGGGACTCTTCCCTCGCGCTCAAGGACGACATGGCCAATCTGAGCGAAAACGCGCAGGCCATCAGCCGCATCATGACGGTGATTACCGATATTGCGGATCAGACCAACCTGCTTGCCCTTAACGCCGCCATCGAGGCCGCGCGCGCCGGAGACGCCGGGCGAGGCTTCGCCGTGGTCGCCGACGAAGTCCGCAAGCTGGCCGAAAAGACCATGGTCTCCGCTTCCGACGTGGCGACGGCCATCAGGCAGATCCAGAACAGCGCCGGCAAGAGCATGCGGCAGGTGGATCACACCGTCGAGGAAATCGCCAGAGCCACGTCCCTTGCCGCCCGCTCGGGCGACGCCCTGCGGGAAATCGTGAGCATGGTTGACAGCACCGCGGAACAGGTGCGGGGGATTGCGACGGCGTCCGAGCAGCAGTCCGCCTCGTCAAAGGAAATCAGCGGCGCCGTTTCGCAGGTCAACGACATTGCGGGCAATACGGTTACAGCCATGCGGGACGCCGCTGAAACGGTGGCCGAACTGGAACGGCAGGCGCACAAGCTCAGCAGTCTCATCATCAGCCTGAAAACGTCGTAAAAGACAAGGCGCATCAGGGGCGCGTCGGCGAAAAAAGGAAACATATCCGGCTACGCCGCGTAGTCAGATATGTTTCTTTTTTTCGCCTTCATAGAGCAATTTCCAGTTTGAAACACTGCGCGTTCCAAACCATACGGTCTGTCGTTTCGCGGAAAAAACGCGGTTTTTCCGCTCGCTTCGGGCCGGGCGGCGCCGCCTCGCGTTTCGCCTTTTGCAAAGGTAATACGCTTCAGCGCAAGGAACCCGCCTCCCGCATCAGGCGCCCGGGTCTGCGAACGCTAATTTTCCATCTATTTCAAGCAAATAGAAAATTCAGGACACACATAACCTTTGAAAGGCGCCTGCCGCATGGCCTGCGTCCCCTTTGAAAAGGCGCGTTGGGGGAAGGATGGGGGGCCTGGGGGGAAGGCCCCCCCTTGCGCGCTAGCCGCGACCGAATGGCGGCCGCAGGCCGTGCCCGTTGCGACGAAGGAAGCTACGGGCATCGACAGCAGAGATAAGGGTGTTTCCTTCCCCCCCGAAAGAACAATTTAAGGAAACGCCATGCAACAAAAAAAGAACTGCCCAGAGGGCGGTCCTTTTCGTTTCCGGGTTATCGTCGCTAGGCCTTGATGTTGGCCTCGCGTACAATCTGCTCCACGGCGGCGGAGCTGATGCGGGTCATGTAGGTCACGCCCATGAGCTTGCCGTCCACCCAGACGACCTGCGCGTCGGTGCGGGGGAAGAGCTTGGAGAACGGCAGGGTCGCGGCGCTCAGGACAACGGCCTCGCCTTCCTGGAGCTTGAAGCCGGTATCGCTGTGCATGCGCATGCCCGAAACGCTCACATCCAGCACGGTGCACTCGCAGACGTTGCCGTTGATATCCGTCACCTTGAAGACGTGCGGCTCGGTAACGGCGTGGCGGGAATCGCCGCGACGCTCGCTCCGCATGGCGTCGATCATCTGGCGCAGATCGTCGGACAGGCGACGCAGCTTGGAGGCGTAGTCCGTGGATTCCTGCATGGTGCGCGTCGCGTCCTGCGCCTGCTGGGCGAAGCTTTCCATCTGCTTCAGCACCTGCACGCAGGCATCCGCCTGTTCCGTCGTCACCTGAGAGACCGATTCGATATCGGTCACGGCCTCGCCGATAACGGTCTGAATATTGCTCAGGCGGGCGCCGGAGCTGTCGGCCAGTTCCGTGGCCTGACGGGCAAGCGACACGGCCTCGTTGGTCGCCTTGGCGCTGTCGCGCACGCCGGTCTGAATGCCGGCGATGGACCCGGCCACCTCGTCCGTGGCGTGCATGGTCTTTTCCGCCAGCTTGCGGACTTCGTCGGCGACGACGGCGAAGCCCTTGCCGGCTTCGCCCGCGCGGGCGGCCTCGATGGCCGCGTTCAGGGCAAGCAGGTTGGTCTGGTCCGCGACGTCCTTGATCAGGCCGAGAACGTTGCCGATATCGTTGGCCTGCCGGTCAAGGGAGGCCATGCTCTCGGCGACCTTGGCGGTCTGTTCGTCCACCTTGTCGATGCAGGCGATGGTGCGCCGCACGACATCGTAGCCTTCTTCCGCCTCCTTCTGGGCCTGCTGCGACTTTTCGCGGCTGAGGTTGGTGCGCTCGGCGGCAAGCTGCATGGAAGAGGCCATGGCGTGCATGCTCTGGGCGGCCTGCGCGGCTTCCTGCTCCTGATTGCGGGCGGTTCTGCCCGTGCATTCCAGCTGCTGGAACAGCTTTTCAAAGGCCTGCGACTGGGTGGTGGAAATGTCCTGCGCCTTGTTGGCCGAGAAGTAGATGCGGTCGTTCAGCTGCGCGATGCGGTCGCGCTGCTCGTGCATTTCCGTCAGGTCGCTGTGCAGCGAGAACGCGCCGATAAGCTCTCCGTCCAGGTTGCGCAGGGGCGAGAAGTCCATCACCATGTACTTCACTTCGCCGCGGGCGTTGGTTCGCGCGGCGGCGTAACCGAGAATGGGCTGAAGTTCTTCCAGCACGCGGCCGAACAGGGTCGGATGGTTGACGTCGTTATAGAAAAATTCGTTGACGGTCATGCCCAGAAAGTCTTCCGGCTTGCCTTCGCGCCCCCACAGGTCGAGCATCATCTGATTGACGAAGGTAAGACGCCCCTGCGTGTCGCAGGCGGCAAAGGCCATGGTCATGCCCTTCATGATCCCTTCCGAGACGCCGAACTTTTCCTTGATGATGGCGGTGGCGGTATTGAAGGACTGGGCAAGGCAGCCGATTTCGTCCTTGCGGTCGATATCCACGGTTTCGTAAATGCCGCTGCTCACGCGATCGGCGGCATGGGAAAGGAGGCTCAGCGGACGGCAGATGTTACGGACAAGCAGAACGGTCAGCAGCAGGCCGAGAA
Organism: uncultured Desulfovibrio sp.; assembly: GCA_944324555.1. Classification (GTDB taxonomy): domain Bacteria; phylum Desulfobacterota; class Desulfovibrionia; order Desulfovibrionales; family Desulfovibrionaceae; genus Desulfovibrio. The sequence continues at coordinate 909 of CALUWU010000015.1, read as the reverse complement.
CAATGGCCGCCGCGGCCACAACCATGGAAACGCTCCAGATGGAGCGGACGATTTTCGCAAGGTCCTGTACAATGTCTTCACGCGAGGAGTCGCAGAGGTCGCGGGCTTCGCTGAACAGCTTCTGCGCGCTGAACACGGCCGGGAGCGTCGTGGAGAACAGAACTTCCCGCGCCTTGTCCAGACTGCCGGCCTCCATCTGCTTCACGATATCCGCGGCGCTTTCATGAAGGCGCGTATGCACGGTTTCAATCTTGCCGAAAAGGGAGGTCAACGCGGGGATTTCCTTTTCAAGTTCCCGCCGCTGCGCGCCGTAGAACCATTTGCCGAAAGCGCATTCCGTCGCTTCCGTGGGGACCGTCAGGGGCTTATCGCCCCTGTAAAGCAAATAGTTCTGCACGCTTACCGCCCAATGCAGGTGACTTACCTCCGCAGCCAGCAGCGCGCCCGTCTTCGGCGGCAGGCTCAGGAGTTCCGCATCTTTCTTGACCCCGCCCAAACAATATAGCAGCAGGCCCATCGTTGCCAAAAAGGTGGTAATGCCGGCGCAGAAAATCACGTAAAACTTGTTCTTGACGGAAATGTCGACCCAACGCATTGAGGACCCCTTTTAGTAAGCGACTGTTAAGGAATTCAGCATCCTTATATCTGCGGAACAAGGATTAGGCGAATCACTCAGCTCTTTCTTCGGCAGATTACGCTTTTTTTTTAGCCCATTCAAGGAAGAAGACCCGCTATAAGGACAAAAAAAAGCGCCGACGACAGTCGGCGCTTTCAAGCGTTTGTGGTGCCGAAGGGGAGACTCGAACTCCCACTCCCTTGCGAGAACTAGACCCTGAACCTAGCGTGTCTACCAATTCCACCACTTCGGCGTGAGAAGACTTCTAAACAAAAGACCCGCCCTTGGCAAGC
>CALUWU010000014.1 GCA_944324555.1 uncultured Desulfovibrio sp. | reverse complement strand
GGCAGATTGTGCTGGAAGGCCATTTGCAGCACTGCGTGCGCGACGGCATCGAACACGGCGACGCCGACGCCACCATTGCCGCCTTTGCCAGAGCCATAGACCATTTTGCCCGTAAAGCCTGAAACGGGAAGTTTTTTCGAGGGAAGGGAAAAACCTCTGCTGGCGCGAGAGGACTTTCCCTTCCCCTCAATACGGCCTGTCGTTTCGCGGAAAAAACGCGGTTTCCCGCTCACTTGGGGCCGTGGTCGTAGTGAGGATGTCGCTCTGTGCATCGCGGCTGCTGCTCGGTGCGGGCGGCAGGTCGCCTGCCCGGCGCGGTGCATGGGGTGAGAGGGGAAATCCCCTCTACACCCCCTGCACCCCCGTACTCCCCTTTGCGCGGGAACGCGAAATTTGTCTCTTGAGTTGGGCTGTACCCCGTCCGCCGCGTGCCGCATGGGGCATCGGCGCGAACCTTCCCCGGCCTGTGGCCGGGGTGATGCCCGCGCCTGCTGCGGCGCTCCGTCCGCCCTTCGGGCGTCCGGGATCGCCTCCGCGCCCGCAGCACGCTGCATCAGCGGCAAGGGACGGAAGGGGGGACCTTGCCGGGCGCAGTGGAGGCGGAAAACTGGCGGACAGAAGAGCTGTTTTCCTCTCGTTCGTGGGGAGCTGCCGTAACGCGTTCCACCTCTGGCGCACGGGTGAAGTGGCTCCCGTCTCAAGGCGTGTAAAAGGCCGTTCCTTGATGTTGAGGGGGGGTCTTTGTGTTTTACTGTTTTCGGGCGGTATTCTCTGTTGTTTCTCTAGAGCAATTTCAGTTTGAAATGCTTCGCATTTCAAACCATACGGCCTGTCGTTCCGCGGAAAAAGCGCGGTTTTTCCGCTCACTTTGGGCCGGGCGGCGCTGTGCCGCGCCTCGGATTCTGCTTTTTCAAAGGAAATGCTCTGAAAACAAAAAAACCTCCGTAGAAACGGAGGTTTTTGAAAAGTGGTGCGCCCGAAGAGATTCGAACTCCTGGCCTACAGGTTCGTAGCCTGTTGCTCTATCCAGCTGAGCTACGAGCGCATGAAGGTTCTTCTAGTCGAGATGCTTTCACCTGTCAAGAAGAATTTTTAAATATTTTTTCGGAAACTAGGCTTCGACGGCGTTGACGGCGCGAGCCAGACGAGACACCTTGCGGGCGGCCTTCTTCCAGTGGATGGAACCCTTGCCGGCGGCCTTGGCCAGCACGGAGGCGGCGGCGCTCAGGGCGGTGTTGGCCTGGGCCTTGTCGCCGGCGGTAACGGCGGCGCGGACGGCCTTGATGGCGTTCTTGACGCGGGTGCGGGCGGCGCGGTTGATGGCGGCGCGCTTCAGGCTCTGCTTGTGACGCTTGATGGCGGACTTATGGTTGGCCACGATTTTCCTCCAGAAAAAAACTTGCGGTTGAAATGCCCGGCGACGCGCGCGGGCGCGTTTGTCGAGGCATCGGCTCATGCCAGAGCATTTCAATCCATTGCGAGACAAAATGCTCTATGGTGGCCCGCGGAGCGCGGGCGGAATACGCTTTTACGAACTCCGCTTCCTAGCACAGGCGGCGCGTTCGGTCAAGCATTTTCCCCGTTCCCGAAGCGGCGGGGCGGCGTTGTTTTCGCGCCGCCCCGCGAGTCGCGTCCGGGTTGTTGAAGAACGTCCGGTTACATCTGCAACGCGGCGAAATCGGCCAGACGCGCGAAACGCGAGCCGAGGGCGTTGAGCATGCCCAGACGGTTGCGGCGCAGGGCGGCGTCGTCGCACATGACCATGACGCCGTCAAAGAAGGCGTCCACGGCGGGGCGCACTTCCAGCAGCGTTTTCAGGGCCGCGGCATGGTCGTCCCGCTCGTGAAGCGCGTCCAGACGGGGCAGCAGATCGCGCAGCGTCGCGGCGAGCGCCTTTTCCGGCGCTTCCCGCAGCAGGGCGTCGTCCCATGCGGTCGGGAGATTCTCGTCGGCGGCCTGCTTGCGGATGATGTTCGCCACGCGCTTGAAGGTCTGCACGGCTTCGGCGTAACCGCTTTCCCGGCTGAAGGCGGCGAGGGCGGCCAGCCGCAGACCGGCGTCGCGGACGTCTTCCGCGCCCGCGCCCAGGGCCGCTTCCACAAGAAGGGTGTCTTCGCCCCGGCCCTGCCAGTAGTTGCGGAGGCGCCCGGCCATGAATTCCAGCAGCTTGTCCACGGCTTCGGCCGCGGAGAACTTCCACGGCCTGTCGCCGTAGAGTTCCAGCGCGCGGGTGAAGAGGTCGCGCAGATCAAGCGAAAGGTTGTAGTCCAGCACGATGCGGATGATGCCGATGGCGCAGCGGCGCAGACCGTTGGGGTCCGCCGCGCCGGTGGGAATCATGCCGAGGCCGAAGCAGCCGGCGAGAGTGTCGGCCTTGTCGGCCAGGGAAAGCAGCGCGCCGCCGAGGCTGGCGGGCAGCGGCGTTTCAGGCCCGGCGGGCAGGTACTGTTCCCGGAGGGCCTGGGCGACGACCGGGCTTTCTCCCTTGCGTTCGGCATAGATGCCGCCCATGACGCCCTGAAGGGTGTCGAATTCGCCCACCATGCCGCTCACGAGATCGGCCTTGGAGAGGCGGCCGGCGCGGGCGGCGTCGTCGGGAGAAATCTTGCCGGCGGCGACGGTTTCGGCCAGACGGCGGCAGAGGCTCTCCAGACGGCGGGTCTTTTCGCCCATGCTGCCCAGACGGCCGATGAAGATGACGTGATCCAGCTTTTCCAGCCAGTTGTCGAAGGTTTCGCGCAGGTCGGCATGCCAGAAGAAACGGGCGTCTTCGAGGCGGGCGCGCAGCACGCGTTCCCAGCCGCGTTTCACAAGGCCCATGTCTTCGGGCGTCAGGTTGAGCACGGTGAGGAAGTGGGGCAGGAGCGCGCCGTCGGGACCTTCCACGCCGAAACTCTTCTGATGGCTTTCCATGCTGGTCAGCAGGACCTCGCGCGGCACTTCAAGGTAGGAGGCGTCAAAGTCGCCCAGCAGGGGCACGGGATGTTCCGTCAGGCCCTCCACCTCGCGCAGGAGGCTGTCTTTCCACAGCACCTTGCCGCCCGCGGCGGCCGCCTGTTCGTCGCCGCCCTTGACGATAAGGGCGCGCCTGTCGGCGGGCAGGGGGGTGATGCCGCCCTTGTCGGCCAGCAGCGACAGCAGCTCGGACGCGTGGCTCACGCTGAAGGGGCCGCGGCCGTGGATGCGATGGCCCCAGGTTTCGCGGCCGGAAGCCACGGGGCCGACCTCGAAGGGTACCACGTCGCCGTCGAGCAGGGCCGTGATCCAGCGCAGGGGGCGGGCGTAGGCAACCTGATTGGCGCCCCAGCGCATGCGCTTGGCAAAGGGCAGGGACGTGATGACGGCGGGGCAGATGGCGGAGAGCAGTTCCCGGGCCGCGCCGCCGCCGATGCGTTTGCGGACGGCAACGTATTCGCCCTTGGGCGTTTCCTGTTTGAAAACGTCGTCCAGCGAACAGCCGTTGGTGCGGACAAAGCCTTCCAGCGCCTTTGTGGGCGCGCCGTCGGCGTCGTAGGCCACGCGCGCGGGCGGCCCGGCCACGACTTCTTCGCGCTCGGTCTGCACGGGGTTGAGGTCTTCCACCACGAGGATGGCGCGGCGCGGCGTGCTCAGGGCGTATACCTTGCCGTGTTCGAGGGCGTTTTCTTCGAGAGCCGCGTTGAAACGGGCCTCAAGCTCCTGTTCTTCCGTGGGCAGAAAGCGGGAAGGCACTTCCTCGCTGCCGATTTCAAGCACAAAGGTCGCCATGCCTTACCTCGCAGTACGGTTAAGAAGGGGATGGCCCATTTCTTCGCGCTGGGCCACATAGAGGTGCGCCACGCCGGAGGCCAGAGCGCGCACGCGGCCGATATAGCCCGCGCGTTCCGTGATGGAGATGGCGCCGCGCGCGTCCAGCAGGTTGAAGGTATGGGAGCATTTCAGGCAATAGTCATAGGCGGGCCAGGGCAGGTTCAGCTCCAGCATGCGCTTGCATTCGCCTTCAAAGTCGTTGAACTGCCGCAGAAGCATTTCCGCGTTGCTGACTTCGAAGTTGTGGCGCGACTGCTCCACTTCGTTCTGATGGTAGATGTCGCCGTAGGTCACGTTCTTGTTCCAGCGCAGATCATAGACCGATTCCACGCCCTGCAGGTACATGGCGAGGCGTTCCAGTCCGTAGGTCAGCTCCACGCTTACGGGGAAGAGGTCGATGCCGCCCACCTGCTGGAAGTAGGTGAACTGGCTGACTTCCATGCCGTTGAGCCAGACTTCCCAGCCGAGACCCCAGGCGCCGAGCGTGGGGGATTCCCAGTCGTCTTCCACGAAGCGGATATCCTGCTGCGCGGGGTTGATGCCCAGCGCGTTCAGGCTTTCCAGGTAGAGATCCTGCGCGTTTTCCGGCGAGGGCTTGAGTATGACCTGAAACTGGAAATAGCGCTGCAGGCGGTTGGGATTTTCGCCGTAACGGCCGTCGGTGGGACGGCGGGAAGGCTCCACATAGGCCACGGACCAGGGTTCGGGACCGAGCACGCGCAGGAAGGTGTGGGGGTTGAATGTGCCCGCGCCGCATTCCACGCCCGAGGGTTCCTCGATGACGCAACCCTGCTTGGCCCAGTAGTCCTGCAGGGTGAGGATGACGTCCTGAAAATACATCGGCATTCCTTTTGGACTGTTGACTTTCGTAAGCGCCGCTCAGACGCGGCGAAAATAACCGTTTTCCCAGGCCAGGCCCAGATGATATTGCACGAAACCGTCTATGGCCCGCCCGCAGGCCCGCCTGTCCGCAGGGAGAAGCGGCGACCTGCGCCATTCCGAAGGGAATTCTTGCTGTACGCGGCGCAAAACGTCAAGAGCTGTCGCCGTCAGTTCCACGCCGTAGCGCTCGGGAACGACGCCCGCAGCCGTGCGCGCCGAGCGGCAGGCGCGGCAGCGAAGGCGCCCTTCGTCGACCACAAAGAGGCTTTCGTCGGCGACGGGGCCGCCGCAGACGCCGCAATGCGTCATGTCCGGCGCAAGCCCCAGCGCCCCGGCAAAGCGCCAGCGGAAGAGCAGCGGCGCCAGGGCGGGCAGCTCCGGGGCCTCGTCCGCCGCGCGGCCGAAATCCGTCAGCAGGGCGTAGGCTTCCTCGGCATTTTCCTCCGAAACGCCCATGGCTTCCACAAAGCGCAGGCAGTTGGCGGCGACGCCCATGCGCTGCCAGTCCCGGCGCAGACGCTGCGGGCCGTGAAGAAGCGCGGCTTCCTCCAGATTGAGAAAGCGCCCGTCCCGCGAGCTTTTCACGCGGCAGCGCAGTTCGTTGAAGACGTCGAGACAGCCGCAGAAGCGGCGGCGGCTGCGGCTGCCGCCAAAGGCGAAGACCGTCAGCAGCCCCCGGCGGCGACAAAGCAGGCGGACCCAGAGATCCGCCTCGCGAAACGCGCCCAGTCGCACGACCAGCGCCTGTTCCGTCCATTCCATGCCTGTTATCGTCCGAAAGCGGGGCGTCCGGCGGGAGCCGCCGGGCATGGGGCCGCGTCGTCGCGGCGGGAAAGGGGATTCATTGTTCCTCCGGCGCTTCGACGGCGTTGGGGACGGTTTCTTCCGTCCGCGCCGTTTCTTCCTGAGCCGCTTCTTCCCGCGTCGTTTCCTCTTCTTCCTCCTCTTCGGCGTAGCTGTGGCCGAGCCAGCGCAGGATCGCCCAGCGGAGCCACTCCACGGTGGCGTCGTCGTCGACAAGGAGGGCCGTGAAGCTGCTTTCGTCGTGGAAGACAAGCTTCAGTCTGCGGGCGCGCAGACGGCGGCGGCGATGCGCGGAAACCACGTCGCGCACCGAGGCGCGGGGAACGCGGCGCGCGCGCCAGAAGAAGAGACGGCGGCGGCAGACGGCGATGCTGTCGGCTTCAAAGAGGATGACGTCGCGGCGCATCAGGCCGCAGAGGGTGAAGACGAGCAGCACCACGATGACGGTCAGCAGGAACAGGGTGAAGGACGCGAGCGTGATGCCGCCGGGCAGGGGCGTCGAGCCGTCGGCGAAGAAGTCCAGCCAGAAGACGTAGCAGGTCAGCAGGCTGAGAATGCCGAGAGAGACGCGGGCGGTCAGGCGGCTGCGGTTGCATTCCAGCAGGCAGGGGAGAGGCCCTGACGGCTCCATCTGCATGAGGCGGCAGAGCGGATCGAAGGCCGGGGCGTCGGCTTCCAGCATGGTCATCCCGTGCGACTGGAGGAACCGTTGCTGACTGCGCAGGAAACGGACGAAAAGCAGCATGCGGTATCGCGCGCACTGCTGTTCTTCGCGGAGGCGGGGAGAGGGAAGGAGCTCGTTCATGAGGCTTCTTTGAGGGGATGCGATGTCAAAAAATGTAACGTTTTTTATTCTGTTCTTCAACTAGGCTCAGGACTCATTACGGTTTTCTTGAGGGGGAAGAAACCCCTTTGCTCCGCTGTCGATGCCCGTAGCTTCCTTAGGGGAACAGCTCTTGATAATAAGTCCTGACCCTGGAGCGATTTCAGTTTGAAACGCTGCGCGTTTCAAACCATACGGCCTGTCGTTTCGCGGAAAAAACGCAGTTTTTCCGCTGGCTTTTGGCCGGGCGGCGCCGCGCCGCCGCCTCGCGTTCCACCTTTTTCAAGGGTGAAACGCTCTCTGCGGAACGGCACGAAAAAGGGGGGCTGTGCGAGCCCCCCTCCCGAAGACGCGGCGCGGGCCGCTCTCTACTGAAATGTTCAGCGGTTACGCCGGCAGGGCGCGCCCGCTCAGGCCTTGTCCTCGTCCGGCTTGTCGATGAAATCGCCCTCCAGTCTGGAGACGACCAGCGCGCCGAGGCTGTCGCCAAGGACGTTCATGGGCGTGCGGGCCATGTCCAGAATGCGGTCGATGCCGGCGATGAGGGCCACGCCTTCCAGCGGCATGCCCACTTGGACAAAGATGATGCTCATCATGATGAGGCCGGCCCCCGGAACGCCCATGGTGCCGACGGCGGCGAGAATGGACATGAGGATGACGGTGAGCTGGGTGTCGAAGGGCATGGGAATGCCGAAGACTTCAGCCACGAAGATGGTATTGATGCCCATGTAGAGGGCGGTGCCGTTCATGTTGATGGTATTGCCCAGCGGGATGCCGAAGCTGGCCACGGTGCGGGACGCGCCGAGGTTTTCGGCGCTCCGCATGTTGGAGGGCAGGGCGGCGGCGCTGGAGCAGGTGGTAAAGCCGATCATGAAGGGTTCAAGCATGCCCTTGACGAAGCGCTTGATGGGAATGCGCACGATGAACTTCACCAGAGGCAGGAACATGCAGCAGAACAGGATGGCGCAGCCCAGATACATGATGACGATGACCTTGCCCAGGGGCAGCAGCACGGAAAGGCCGTGCTTGGTCACCGTGTAGGCCATGAGGCCGAAGACGCCGATGGGCGCGTACATCATGACGAAGCCCGTCACCTTGACCATGGCTTCGCCGCAGGCGTCGAAGAAGCGGTGCAGATGGCGGCCGCTTTCGCCCAGGGCGCTGATGCCGAAGCCGAAGATGATGGCAAAGATGATGATTTGCAGCATGTTCCCCTTGGCCATGGCTTCCACGGGATTGATGGGGATCAGGTTCATCATGGTGTCGCTGAGCGCGG
>CALUWU010000013.1 GCA_944324555.1 uncultured Desulfovibrio sp. | reverse complement strand
TGCGCGAATGCGCCTTTCTGGAGCGGCACAGAGAATTTCCGCGCAACTATAAAAAAAAAATTTACAATAATGCCGCCATCGTCAAAGGGACGCACACGGCCAACGCCCTTGCGCTGGGCTGCACCCTCTGCGGTCAGTGCACGGAAATCTGTCCCGAAGGCTTTTCCATGGCCGATCTCTGCCTGCATGCCCGGCAGGATATGGTCGAGCGCGGCTATATGCCGCAATCAGCCCACGAATTCGCCCTTGAAGACATGGCGCAGGCTTCCGGGCCGGAAAGCGCCGTCAGCCGTCCCGATCCCGTAACCGGACGCTGCGCGCGTCTCTTTTTCCCCGGCTGTCAGCTTGCGGCGGCGCGCGGTCCGCAGGTTCTGCGCGTCTGGCGCTTCCTGCGCGAACGTCTCGACGGCGGCGTGGGCATCATGCTTTCCTGCTGCGGCGTTCCCGCCTTCTGGGCGGGCAATACGCCCCTTTTTGACGAACATGCCGCGCGGCTGCGTGCCGACTGGGAATCTCTCGGCAAACCGGAGCTGATCGTGGCCTGCGCCTCCTGTCTGGACGCGCTGGCCCGCGCCCTGCCGGACGCCAGACTGCGCTCTCTCTGGGAATATCTGGACGACCTGCTGCCCGAAGCCGCGCCCGTCGCCGACGCGCCCGTCGTCAGCATTCAAGACCCCTGCGGCGCGCGGCATCAGGAAGGCTGGCGCGCCGCCGTGCGTTCTCTGGTCCGCAAGTGCGGCCTGCGCGGCGAAGATCCGCGCCGCAGCGGCACGGAAACAGCCTGCTGCGGCTATGGCGGGCTTGTTTGGAATGCCCAGCCGGATATGGCCGACGTCATGGCCGCGCGCCGGGCGTCCGATTTGCCGCACACGGCGCTCTGTTCCTGCATCATGTGCCGAGATCGGCTGGCGCGTCAGGGCAAGGAAAGTCTGCATCTTCTGGACCTGCTCCCCATGACGGCCGAAACATCCGCCGCCGGGGCCGCCTCGCGCGCGCCCGTGGCCGGACTTTCAGCCCGCCGGGCCGGGCGCGTGGCCCTGCGTCGGGACGTGCTGGCGGAATACGGCGAAACCCCGCCCCCGCCGGAAGCGGCCGCGCTCCATCTGCTCATTGCCGACGAGGTGCTTGCCCGTATGGAAGATCGCTTCATTCTGCGTCAAGACGTGCAGGAAGCCGTCGAGGGCATCGAGCGAACCGGACAGAAGTTTCTGGAAAAGGAAAGCGGGCATTTTGTCGGCTCCTGGCGGCCACGGCATGTTACCTTCTGGGTGGAGTACGCCCTTTCCGACGAGGGTTGCGTCGTTTACGACGCCTGGTGTCACCGGATGCGGCTTCCCGGGGCCATGCAACCCGGCAAGGAGATCTGACCATGAGCATGGAACCCAACTACGGCCCCGACGCCGGGGACTGGTACTGCGCCCGCTGCGGCGAAAGGCTGGAACAGCGCAAGGTGCAGGCCTTCTACATGAACAGCGCCTTTGACGTGCTCCTGCCCCGCTGCCCCTCCTGCGGGCTGACGCTGGTGCCGAAATCGCTGGCCGAAGGCAAGATGGCGGAAGTGGAAGCCCTGCTTGAAGACAAGTAGATGGACGCGCCCCTGTATGCACGAGCGGATTTCCGCCGGGTCGCCGGCGACGTCTGGCGGCCCGGCGGCCTGTCCGTCACCCGGCGCGGGCTCGCGCTCTGCGCCTTTCCTCCGGGGGCGCGCCTTCTTGACCTCGGCTGCGGCGCCGGCGCGACGCTGCGTCTTCTTCTGGCGCTCGGCTACCGCGCCGCCGGCATTGATCTTCATATCGACGAGGCTGCCGGCTCCCTGCCGCTGCTGCGCGCTTCGGCTGCCGCCCTGCCCCTGCAAAGCGGCGGCCTTGACGGGCTGACATGCGAGTGCGTGCTGTCGCTGCTGCCCGACGCCGGGGCCGCGCTGCGGGAAATGGCCCGCGTCCTTCGCCCGGGGGGACGGTTGCTGCTGAGCGATCTCTATCTGCCGGACGACGCCGCGCCGCCGGCGTCCCCGCCCGCCGGGGGGCCGTCCTGCCTGCGCGGCGCGCGCACGCCGGCGGAAATGCGGCAAGAATTCCGCCTGGCCGGGCTGCGCCTGCTGCGCGACGAGGATCATTCCGCGCGCCTGCGGACCCTGGCGGCCGAGCTGGTATGGAACGGCGGCACTCGCGCGGCCCTGACGGCGCTGACCGGGGGGAACTGTTCCTGCGCGCCCCGCCGTTACGGCTACGGCCTCTGGATTCTGGAAAGAGACTGACGCCCCGGCCCCGGGCGCCCCGCGCCCGTTGCGACGAAGGAATCTACGGGCATCGACAGGAGAACAAAGGGAGTCCTTCCCCCTCAAAAAAACGTCCTGAGTCTAGAGCATTTAAGAGAATTTTTCTATTTATTTCAATAATTATAAATTCCTGTTTCACATAACATTTGAAAGACGATTGCCGCATGGCCTGTGCCTCCTTTGAAAAAGCGCGTTGGGGGAAGGATAGGGGGCCTGGGGGGAAGGAAACACCCCTTGCGCGCTAGCCAAGGGGGTTTCCTTCCCCCCCAGAAGAACGATTTAGGTCAACACGCCCTAATGCAAACCGCTGGAGGGAAGCGTTCATGAATCCTGTCTTGCTGGAAATCCTGCCGCAGATCCGCGCGGGCATGTGCTGTAGTCAGCTGCTGGCGGCGCTGGCCCTGCAGGTTCGCGGCGAAGAAAACGAGGGCTGGCTGCGGGCCGCGCGCGGGCTTTGCCACGGCGTGGGGCAGTCGGGCGGCCCGTGCGGCCTCCTGGGCGGCGGCGCCATGCTTCTGGCCTATCTGTCGGGGCGGGACGGCGAGGAGCCCCATCCCATGCTGGAAGCCATGTGCAACGACTATGCAAACTGGTTCTACCAGAAGTGCGAACCGTTCGGCGGCTACGGCTGCGAGAACCTGAGCGCCGGTCTCATGCGGCAGGCCGGGGCGGCCGGCGCCGGCGGCAGGCCCGACATGCGGGTCTGCGGCGAGTTTCTGGCGCGCTGCTGGGAAAAAATTCTCGAAATTCTGGAAAGTTATGAAATCGATATGGCGGGTTGAGCAATGAACGAGCATACCAGCGCCCTGCGCCAGACGCAAAGCGTCTGCCCGGAATGTCTGCGACGCGTCGACGCCGTTTACCGCCTCGAAGCGGACGGCCGGATCAGCCTGAGCAAGCATTGCCCGCAGCACGGCGATTTTCACGCGACCGTCTGGCGGCAGGGGGAGGGCCTGCCGGATTTTTCGGACTGGATAACGGAGCGCATTCCCGCGCATCCGCGGCAGCCCGGCCATGCCGCGGACAAGGGCTGCCCCTACGACTGCGGCCTTTGCCCCGATCATGCCCAGCACACCTGCACCGGCCTGCTGGAAGTGACGCAACGCTGCAACATGGCGTGCCCGGTCTGCTATGCCGCCGCCCGCAACGACAGGGGCGGCGATCTGCCGCTCGACGAAACGCTGGCGCGCCTGCGCGGTCTGCGTTCCGTGTCCGGCGCGTGCAACGTGCAGTTCTCCGGCGGCGAGCCGACGCTGTACGAAGACCTCCCGCAGTGCGTCGCCGCCGCGCGCGAACTGGGGTTCGGCCTCGTGCAGATCAACAGCAACGGTCTGCGCCTGGCCGAGGAAGAGGGCTACGCCCGACGTCTGAAAGAGGCCGGACTGGATTCGGTCTATCTTCAGTGGGACGGTTTGGACGACGCGGTTTTCCGCGCGCTGCGCGGACGCGACTGTCTGGACTTCAAGAAAGGGGCGCTGCGCCGCTGCGCCGAGGCTGGGCTGGGCGTGGTGCTGGTCTGCACGCTCGTCGGCGGCGTCAACGACGGCATGACCGGCGAGCTGCTGCGCTGGGCCGTGCGACAGGGGCCGACGGTGCGCGGCCTTCACTTCCAGCCCGCGGCCTCCTTCGGGCGCGTCCCGTGGACGCTGGCCGAAAGCCCGCGCCTGACCCTGCCCGATCTCATGCTGGCTCTGGAGCGGCAAAGCGACGGCATGGTCAGGGCGCGCCATTTTCACGCTCCCTCCTGCGAGCATTCTCTCTGCTCCTTCAGCGCCGTCTATGCGCGGGAAGGCGACGGCCTTTCCGCCGAACCGGCGGGGGCGGTCTGCTGCGGCGGCGACGCGCGACGGGACAACGCCGAGGGCGCGCGCCGGTCCCGCGCCTTCGTTGCCGGGCACTGGGGTTCGCCGGACGCGGCCGCGCCCGGCGCCGACGACTTTTCCCGCTTTCTCAGCGCGTCCGGCGCGGACCGGCGCTTTACCGTCTCGGCAATGGCCTTTCAGGACGCCCTGAGCTTCGACGTGGAACGGGTGCGCGGCTGCTGCATCCATGTGGTCGCCGGGCCGGGCCGCCTGATCCCCTTCTGCGCCTATAACCTGACGTCCCGCGGCGGACAGGCGCTTTACAGGGGGCGCGAATGACGCCCTGCGTTCTTGACGACTGGATTTCCCGCGAATGCGGCGAACCGGCGACGGCGCCGCTGCCCGATCGGGTCCGCGCCGCGCAGCTGCGCCTGCTGCGGGAAACGCTGGCCCATGCGGCGGCGCGCAGCCGCTTTTACCGGCGGACGCTCGCCGGCCGCGACCTGCGTCTCTCCGCCCTTGCCGATCTGGCGCGCCTGCCCTTCACCACCGCGGACGATCTGCGCCGCTGGCAGGACTTTCTCTGCGTTTCGCAAGGCGAGGTGCGCCGTCTCGTCACCCTGCAGACTTCCGGCAGCACGGGCAGCCCCAAGCGCGTCGCCTTTTCCGAACGCGACCTGAAGCGAACGGCGTCCTTCTTTGCCGCGGGCATGGCGCAGCTGATCGGGCCGGGCCAGACCCTGCTGGTACTGCTGCCCGGCGCGGATCGTCCCGACGGCGTCACGGATCTGCTGCGGCAGGCGCTTGCGCCCTCGGGCGTGCGCGTCGAGGGCGGCGACCCCGCCGCCACGCCGGAAAGCCTGCGCGCGGACTTCTTCCGCGTCCGGCCGGATACCGTCATAGGCGGGCCGGAGCAGCTCGAAGCCCTTCTTCGGGCCGCCGGGGACGACGCGGCCCTGCATGCGGCGGCCCGTCGCCTGCGGGGCGCGCTTTCCAGCGGCGGCGTCTTTCGCCCGGACGTGCAGGAAGGCATCGGCGCGGCCTTTTCCTGCCTGACGCTCGATCATTACGGTCTGACGGAATCGGGCTTCGGCGGCGGCGTCCAGTGTCCGGCCCGGGAAGGACGCCACCTGCGCGAACTGGACTGCCTTGTGGAAATTGTCGATCCGGACAGCGGCGAGCCTCTCCCCGAGGGACAGACAGGAGAAATCGTCCTGACGACCCTCCAGCGCGAGGCCATGCCCCTCATTCGTTACCGCACCGGCGACGCGGGTTCGCTCCTGCCCGGCCCCTGCGCCTGCGGCAGCCCGCTGCATCGCCTCGGCCCCGTCCCGGGACGCTACGTCCGCGAGGGAAACGCCGTCGTCCTGCGCGCCGTGCCCAAGGGCGACGCGCGGCCGCGCGGCGAAATCCGCTTCTGACCGCGACGGAAGGCCGCCCGCCAGGGCGTGTTAACACTAGAGCAATCTGTTACCAGAAGAGAACTTGCCATGAACAGCCTGTTATCGGAGCTTGTGCGGCGCCTGTCCGCCGGGAAGGCCGTCGCCACGGCAACCATTGTGTATCAGGACGGTTCCGCGCCGCGCGGGGCCGGTTCCAAGCTGCTGATCGACGCCGGCGGACTGATCTGCGGCACGACGGGCGGCGGCCTGGCCGAAGCCCGCGCCATCGAGGCCTGCGCGAAGGCCCTGCGCGACGGGCGCGCGGCGGAACTGGACTTTGTCATGGACGGTCGGCTTGCCGCCAGCGCGGAAATGATCTGCGGCGGACGGGTCCGCCTGCTGATAGAACCGTTCCTGCCCGACGACGCCCCCCTTGCGCTTTTGCGGCGGGCGGCGCAGGATGAGGCGAAAGGCGGCTGCGTGGCCCTGCGCCCGTTTCCCCCCGCCGGGAAAAACGACTGGAGCCTGCTGGCGGCGGACGGGAGCCTGTTGGGCGCGCCGCTGGACGCGACCCCGGAGGAACTGGCCGCCCTGCGGCAACTGACGGAAGCGGGAGTGACGCGGCTGGACGGCCGAACGCTGTTTGCCGAGCCTTTCCGCCCGGCGCGGCGCCTGATCATCGCGGGCGGCGGGCATGTGTCGCGCCCCACGGCCGCGGCGGGCGCGCTGGCCGGCTTCGAGGTTCATGTGCTGGACGACAGGGAGGAATACGCGCGGCCGGAACGCTTTCCCGAAGCGGCCTCGACGCGGGTTTCGCCCGGCTTTGCCGGCTGTTTCGACGCGTTCTCTCCCGGCCCCGGCGACTTTATCGTCATTGTGACGCGCGGGCACCTGCACGACGGCGCCGTACTGGCCCAGGCGCTGCGGACAGGGGCGGGCTATATCGGCATGATCGGCAGCAGCCGCAAGAAGGAACAGGTATTTCAGCGTATGCGGGACGAAGGCTTTACACAGGCGGAACTGGATCGCGTCCATTCTCCCATCGGCCTCGCCATAGGCGCGGAAACGCCGGAAGAAATCGCCGTCAGCATCATCGCCCAATGCATCGCGCACAAACGGGGCGTTCCATGCGGGCGATAGCCGTTATTCTCGCCGCCGGCTTTTCCAGCCGCATGGGCGCGTTCAAGCCGCTGCTGCCGCTGCGCGCGGACGGCGGCGAACGCTGCGCGCTGGAGCTGCTCTGCGATCTTTACGCGGGGCTGGGCGTTCCCGTGCTGGCGGTTTCCGGCTTCCGGGGCGACGAGGTCGACGCGGCGGCCCGCGCCCGCGGCGCGCGCTGCGTACGCAATCCGCATCCTGAAAACGGCATGTTCTCTTCCGTGCTGACAGGGCTGGCGGCCCTGCCGGACGATACGGACGCCGTTTTTGTGCATCCCGCGGACATTCCCCTTACGCGCCCCATGACGCCGCGACGCCTGCTCGACGCCGCCGCCGGCGCGGACGACGGCGCGGTCCTGCTGCCGGCCTTCGCCGGCAAGGAAGGACACCCGCCGCTGCTGACGCGGAGCGCCGCGCGCCATGTGCGGGAATGGCGGGGACAGGGAGGCCTGCGGGACGCGCTGGAAGAACTGCCGCGCAGGCTTGTCCCGGTGGCGGATTCCCTCTGCCTGCCGGACATGGATACGCCGGAAGACTACGCCGCCATGCGGGAAGCCGCGGCGCGCCGGTCTCTGCTCACGCCCGCCGAAGCGGAAACGCTGCTGGAAATCGAAGGCCTGCCGCCGCGCGGCCGGCGTCACTGCCGGGCCGTGGGAACCGTTGCCGCGACGCTCGCCCGGGCCCTCAACGCGGCCCGCGCCGCGCGCGGCGCGCCGCTGATACGCGAGGAAGAAGCGCTCGTCGGCGGCCTGCTGCACGACATTTGCAAGGGGCAGCCCGATCACGAGGCCGCCGCAGGGCGGCTGCTGCGCCGCTACGGTCTGGAGCGGCTTGCCTGGCTGGTGGAATCGCACCGCGATCTTTCCCTTCCCGACGACGCGCCCCTGAGCGCCCGCGAACTGGTCTTTCTGGCGGACAAGGTCGTCTGCGGCGCATGGGCCCTGCCGCTGGAGCGGCGCTTTCAGCAGAAACTTGATCAGTTCCGGGAAGACCCGGAAGCCTGCGCGGCCATCCGGGGACGCAGGGACAGGGCCGCCCGTCTGGCAGCGCGCTTTGCCGCCGAAGCGCATGCCGACCCGGCCGCGCTGGCCCTGTCTGTCGTTCCTTCCTGGGACGAGCGGGAACGGACGGACGGCTGACATGGCGCTCTATCTGCTGCGACACGGGGCGCTGCCGCCCAACCCGCAACGCCGCTTCGTAGGACAGCGCGACCTGCCGCTGACGCCCCTTGGCCGGCGCCAGATCGCCGCGCAGGCCGAAGCCTTGGCCGCGACGCCTCTCCAGCGCATTCTCTGCTCTTCCCTGCAACGCTGCCGGGACAGCGCCGGCATCGTCGGACGCCTGCACCCCGACGCGCCCGTCGTTCCCATGGACGCCTTTCGGGAAATAAGCCTCGGGCAATGGGAAGGGCTGACGCCCGCCGAAGTGGAAGAGCGCTTTCCCGGGGCCTACGCCGAACGCGGCCGCCGCCCGGCCGACTACCGCCCCCCCGGCGGCGAATCCTTCCGCATGCTGGCGCGGCGCGTCCTTCCGGCCCTGCGCGACGCCCTGACGCCGGCGCCGCAAGGAAACGTCCTTCTGGCGGCGCACGGCGGCGTAAATCGCGTCATCCTGTCCTACGCGCTGGCCCTGCCGCTGGGACGCCTGTTCGACATTCCCCAGCCCTACGCCGCCTGCGCGCGTCTTGAGCTGCCGCCCGACTTCTTTGACGCCCTGCCGCGCTTCCTGACCGGCGAGGGCGACGCATGACGGCGGCGCTGGCCTGCGGCGGGCTTTTCCTCTCGGCCTTTCTGGCGGCGACCCTGCTGCCCGCGCAATCGGAACTGACGCTTGCCGGCCTGCTGACGCGGGAAGCCGCGCCGGTCTGGGCGCTGCTGACGGCGGCCGCGCTGGGCAATACGGCGGGGTCCTGCGTCAACTGGCTGCTCGGCCGGGGCATCGCCCGCTACAGCGGCAGGCGCTGGTTTCCGTTTTCCCCCGCGACCCTGGCGCGCGCGGAAGGCTGGTACCGGCGTTACGGACGCTGGTCGCTGCTGCTCAGCTGGGCGCCCGTCGTCGGCGATCCGCTGACGCTGGCCGCGGGCGTCATGCGCGAGCCGTTTCTCTCGTTCGTCCTCATCACGCTGGCCGCCAAGCTGGGGCGGTACCTTGTCGTGGCGGCCGCGGTTCTCTCATGGACGTCCGGCGCCTGAAACCTTTCCCCTTTTTCGTCTTTACAGGCTCGCCCCCTTTCCCTTATGGGGGAAGGAACATGAAGATCGGCGCGACCTGTCCCGCGCCCGGAGAAGATACATGGATATTCGACATACCCCCACAGTCTGCCCTTATTGCGGCTGCGGCTGCGGCCTGACGCTGGAAACGGCCGAAGGGCGCGTCCTGCGCGCCATCCCCACGGCGGACGCGCCGGTCAATCGCGGCCGCCTCTGCGTCAAGGGCTGGAACGTTCACGATTTCGTGCAGCACCCCGACCGCCTGACGCGCCCCCTGCTGCGCGAGGACAGGGAAACCCGCCCGCTGGACTGGGAAAGCGCCCTTGATCTCGCCGCCCGCGAGCTGCACCGCATTCGCGACGCCTACGGGCCGGACAGTATCGGCATACTGACGTCGGCGCGCTGCACCAACGAGGAAAACTACCTGCTGCAAAAATTCGCGCGCTGCGCCGTCGGCACGCACAATATCGATCACTGCGCCCGGCTCTGACACGGCCCCACGGTGGCAGGTCTTGCCACCTCCTTTGGCAGCGGGGCCATGACAAACCCCTTTGACGATCTTGAACGCAGCGACTGCCTGCTCGTCGTCGGTTCCAACGCCACTGTCGCCCATCCCATGGTCGGCATGCGGCTGCTGCGGCGCAAGCGCGCGGGCGGCTTCCTCATCGTGGCGGACCCGCGCCGCACGACGCTGGCGGAACAGGCCGACATACACCTGCGCCTGCGCCCGGGGACCGACGTGCCCCTGTTCAACGGCCTGATGCGCATCATCCACGACAACGGCTGGCACAACCGGGAATTTATCGAAACGCGCACGGAAAACTTTCCCGCGCTGCTCGACGCCATCGCCCCCTGGACGCCGGAAGCGACGGAAGCCGCCACGGGCGTTCCCCGCGATCTGCTCTTCCGCGCCGCCGAGGCCTACGCCGTGTCGGCGGCCTCGTCCATCGTCTATTGTCTCGGCGTCACGCAGCACCGCTGCGGCGTGAACAACGTGCGCGTACTGGCCGACCTTGCCATGCTCTGCGGCCAGATCGGCCGCCCGGGCACGGGCGTCAACCCGTTGCGCGGCCAGAACAACGTGCAGGGTTCCTGCGACATGGGCGGCCTGCCCGACTATTATCCGGGCTATCAGAAGGCGGACGACCCGGCCGTGCGCGAGGCCTTCGCGCGGGCGTGGGGCTGTCCGCAGCCATCGACCCCCGGCCTGACGTCTCTGGAAATGATGGAGGCCCTGCACAAGGGGACGCTCAAGGCCATGATCATCCTCGGGGAAAATCCCGTGGTCAGCGACCCGGACGCAAACCACGTCAGGCAGGCGCTGAGCAAGGCCGAATTCCTGCTCTGCATCGATATCTTCCCCACGCCGACCACGGAACTGGCGCATCTGACGCTTCCCGGCGCCTCCTTCGCCGAAAGCGAAGGCACGTTCACCAACTCCGAGCGCCGCGTGCAGCGCGTGCGGCAGGCGCTGCCGCCCCTTGCCGGACGCAGCAACAGCCGCGTCATACAGGAGCTTTCCACCCGCATGGGCTACCCCATGCCGCCGGATTCCCCCGCCGCCGTCTTTGACGAGATCTGCGCGCTCACGCCGTTGCTGCGGGGCATGAGCCACGAACGCCTCGACAGGGAAAGCCTGTGCTGGCCCTGCCCGGACAAGAATCACCCCGGCGCCCCCATGCTGCACGCGGATCGCTTCACGCGCGGCAAGGGCCTGTTCGCCGGTCTGGCGCACGTTCCTCCGGCGGAACTGCCCGACGCGGAATATCCCCTGCTGCTGAATACCGGCATGGGTCATTCCCAGTATCTGACGGGCACCATGACGCGCCGCTGCCCCATGCTTGAGCGGGAAATGCCGCACCTTGAGGTCGACATGCACCCCGACGACGCCCGGGCTCTCGGCCTGAGGAACGGCGCCCGCGCGCGCCTGAGCAGCCGCCGGGGGGCCGTCGCGGCGCGCGTTCATATCACGGACGCCGTGCCCGCGGGCACGGTCTTCGCGCCGCTGCACTTTGCCGAAGCCCCCGTCAACCTGCTGACCAGCGCCGAGCGCGATCCCGTCAGCAAGACTCCCGAATTCAAGATCTGCGCCGTCAGAGTGGAAAAGGTGTAAGACATGAGCGCATGCTATGCCCTGAATCCGGCGGATCTTCCCGCGTTGCTGACCGTGTGGCGCAGGAACGCCGTCGTCTATCATCCCCGCAAGACCAACGAAAACACGCCGCGCCTCGCGGCCTACGAACCTCTCATGCCGGTCGATCTCGACTACGGCAATCTTGCCATGCCGCCCGTGGACATCCTGAACGGCTATCAGGACGTTCTCTTTCACTGGAAAGGCAACGAACGGACTTACGAAACCCGTCCCGGCGCGGAAGACGGCCGCCCGACAATCCTGTTCGGCATCCGTCCCTGCGACGTGGCCGCCCTTTCCTATCTGGATGAATTCTATCTGGGCGAATACGCGGATCTCAACTATTCCCGGCGGCGCGAGGCCCTGAGCGTCGTTGCCGTCAACTGCACGACGCCGGGCGAACGCTGCTTCTGCGCCGCCACCCATACCGGCCCCTTTGCCCGCGGCGACTTTGATCTGCTGCTCACGCCGGACGGCGACGTCTGCTGGGTGGAATGCGCCACAGGCAAGGGCGAGGCGCTCGTGGAACGGGGCGCGACCTTCTTCCGTCCCGTGCCGGCCGCCGATCTGAAGGCGCGACTGCTCATGCTGGAAGAGCGGTGCCGGGCTGCCTTCCCGCCCCTGCCCGACATGTCCGACGCGCGCAACGTCCTGCTGCGCGGCTTTCACCATCCGATCTGGGACGAACTGACGCCCGCCTGCATCGCCTGTACCGGCTGCACGGCCGTATGCCCGACCTGCACCTGTTTCCAGTTCCATGAAGAGCGTTTCTCGGCCGAATCGGGCCGGCGCGTGCGCGTCAAGGACTCCTGTCAGGCGCCGGGGTTCACGCGCAACGCGGGCGGGCACAATCCCCGCAGCAAGGCCGGCGCGGTACGCCACCGCATCATGGACAAGCTGGTCTACATTGAAGATCGCTTCGGGAAAAAGGGATGCGTCGGCTGCGGCCGCTGCATCGACGTCTGCCCGGCGGATATCGACATCCGCGAAATCGTTTCCCGCATCGCGGCCGACGCTCCCGCCGACGAAGCCGCGCCGCCGGTCTTCATTTCCGAACGCACGCCGCGTCGCGCCGATCCGCAGCTCTATACGCCCCAGCCGGCGCGCATCGTGTCCATCAGCGACGAAACGCCGGATATCCGCCGTTACGTCGTCCGCTATACCGACGAGCATCTTGCCGAAACCTTCCGCCTTTCCGGCCAGTTCTTCATGGTGACGGTCTTCGGCGTGGGCGAGGTGGCGCTCTCCATCCCCTTCGGGGATCAGCACGGCGGGGAATTTGAATTCTGCGTCAAGAAGGTCGGCAAGGTCACGTCGGCGCTGGCCGCCCTCAGGCCGGGCGACGTCATCGGCCTGCGCGGCCCCTACGGCAAGGGCTTCCCCTATCGCTCCTTCACGGGCCGCGACGTGCTCATCGTGGGTTCCGGCGTGGGGCTGGCCCCCGTGCGGACCATCATCGTGCGCCTGCTGCAGGAGCGGGAGCGTTACGGACGTATCGCCATCATCGCCAGCGCCACAAGCTACGAAGGCATCGTCTACAAGGACGATCTGCGCCGCTGGGCCGGCGAACCCGGCGTCGAGGTGCGCTACGCGCTGGCCCGCCCCACCGACGCGGTGAACGCGCATGTGGGCTATATCAACGATCTGCTGCCGGAGCTGGGTTTCGATTGGGGCTCGTCCCGCGCCATTCTCTGCGCCTCGCCGCGTCGCATCAAGCTGGTTTCCAAGGACCTGCTGGGTCTGGGCATGCGCCCCGCGGACATCTACACGTCGCTGGAAACCCATATGCGCTGCGGCGTGGGCAAGTGCGGCCACTGCAAGGTGGGCTCGCACTACATGTGCCTTGACGGCCCGGTCTTCACCTACGAGGAAATGCTGCAACTTCCCGAAGAGTTCTGACGCTTCCGGCCCCCGGTAGCGCGGCCCCTTCATCACCAACAGGCAAATCAAGGAGCAGGACATGCTGTTACGGTTCGTGCTGGCGCTTGCGCTGCTGCTGAGCGCGGGCAGCGCCGCCGCGGCGGACGCCGCCTTTCGCATCGCGACGCCGAGTTCCCCGGACAAGGACCTCTGGAACGAAGGTTTCAGCATCTCCTTTACCCTTGACGAAGAACAGTGCCGCGCGGCCTACGGCAAGAACTGGCTCGAACGCTGCGCGGCGCCCATGCCCGGCGTTGTCGGACGCGCGGCCGAGGGCGTCAGGATGCAGCCGGCGACGCCGGGCGTCTGGCGCTGGCAGGAGCCGCATGTCCTGCGCTTCTACCCGGAAACGTCCCTGAAGCCCGCCGCGCAGTACGACGTTTCTCTGGCGGATCTGCCGCTCCCCGCCGGCATGAAGCTGCGGACGACGCGCCTGCGCTATACGACAAGCCCGCAGGCCGTGCGTATCGGCAAGGAAACCTTCTGGGCGAATCCGGCGGCGGACGGACGGCACGCCGTTTCCGTTCCGCTGTATTTCATCTGGCCCGCCGATACGGGACAGGTGGAGGCCTCGCTCCGTCTGGGGGCCGCCTCGCCGGGCTCCGGCCTGCGCTTTGACCGCCCCCGCGTCGTCTGGAACGAAAGCCGCGACGAGGCGCTGGTTACGGCCGCCGTCGCGGCGCTGCCCGAAAACAACGCCCAGGGGCGCATCACCCTCCACGGCATGTATTCCTTTGCCGTCGACGACGGCGAACGCCATGTCCGCGCGCAGAAGCCCGCGGAAAGCCGCTTTGCCGTCCCCGGCAGCAGGCAGCTGCTTGACGTGCGCTCCGCGGAAATCACCGGCGTTTACGACAAGGATCTGAACCGCGTCATGCAGCTGGAAATACGCACCACGCTGCGCGTCAAACCTTCGGACGTCCTGCGCCGCCTTTCCGTCGTGCAGCTTCCCGCCCGGGCCGTGCCGGGCGGCGGCAGCGATACGGACTGGGCGAACATGCCCGCCGTCAGCCGCGAAGACAGGGAACGGGGAACGCCCCTGACGCCCGAACCGCTGGAACAGGGCGATCACGAAAGCGACCGGCTGCTTTTCCGCCTTGCGGCGGAAGAAGGGCGCTTTCTGGCGGTCGATCTGCAAAAGGGTCTGACGGCCGGCAACGGGCTGACGCTGACGGAGGATCGGCGCTTCCTGCTGCGCGCGCCCAGTTTCGAGCCCTCGGTGAACTTTCTGCAACCGGGCAATATGCTCTCCCTGAGCGGCGAGAGAAAGCTGGACCTGCATACCGTGGGCGTGCGGCGTCTGGAATGGAGCGCCTACCGGGTGCGCGAACCCTTTCTTGCCCTGCTGGCGCAGCGCATTCAGGGACCCGGCCTCGCCGTCTGGGGAACGGATTACGCCCAGCTGGGAACGCTGGTCGAAGGCGAAGCGACCCTGCCCGCGCCGGAAACGCCGGGCCGGGCCGTCTTTCACTCGCTGGATCTCGCGAATCTGCTGCGCGACAAGGACGGCCCCGTCTCCGGCCTCTTCGCTCTCCAGCTCAGGGGCTTTGACGCCGACGGCAAGCAGCGGACCTATCTGGAGCGTCTGCTGCTGGCCACGGATCTCGGCATGACCGTCAAGACCGCCGCCGACGAAAGCCGGATGGTCTTCATTCAGCATCTGGGAACGGGAGCGCCCGTCGCGGGGGCCGTCGTGCGTCTTCTGGGCGCCAACGGCGAAGCCGTCATGACCGCCAAGACCGACGAGCAGGGGCGCGCGAGCCTGCCGTCCACAAGAGGCCTGACGCGGGAAAAGGCGCCGGCCGCCGTTGTGGCGCAAAGCGCCGACGGGCAGGACCTTGCCTGGCTCTCGTTGCAGGACGCCGCGCGCACGGTCGATTACAGCGACTTTCCCGTTGCCGGACGGCATACGAGCGTCGACGGAATGCTCGCCTTCGTTTTCAGCCAGCGCGGCCTTTACCGTCCCGGCGAAACGCTGCATTTCGGCTGCATCCTGCGCCGGGCCGACGGCGCGCCCCTGCCCGAGGGGCTGCCGCTGGAAATGGAACTGACCGACCCAGCCGCAAGAACGGCGCTGCGCCGCGCCGTAACCTCCGGCGCGGACGGTCTCTTCACCCTGGAATGGCAAAGCCCCGCCGATACGGCGACCGGCCCCTACCGGCTTTCCGTGCGTCTTGCCGGAGACAGAAGAGTCCTTCTGGGCGACGCCGTCGTCCGCGTGGAAGAATTTCAGCCCGATACGCTGAGCGTCAAGGCGGACTTTTCGCCCGCGGCCCCGCGCGGCTGGTTCCGCACCGGCGCCGACGACGCGCCTTCGGCCCGCGTCCGGCTGGACAATCTCTACGGCGAACCCGCCGCCGGGCATCGCGTCAGCGCCTCCTTCCAGACGGAAGGCGGAACGCTCCGCTTTGCCGAGTTCAGCGACTACACGTTCTACGACGCCGCGCCCTTCAACGGGGAAAGCCGCGTCCTGCCCGCCGGGGACGTCACGACGGACGCCTCCGGTTCCGCCCTCCTGCCCCTGCCCCTGGGCCGCCTGCTGCCCGGCACCTTCCGCGGCGTGGTGCAAATAGAAGGTTTCGAGCCTTCCGGCGGACGCGCCGCGACCCGCAGCCTGAGCGCCCTCTTTTCGCCGCAGGCGCTGGCGCTGGGCTGGAAGCCCGAAGGCGGCGTCAACAACCTTGACTACATACCGCAGCGCGCGACCGGCGGCCTGCGTCTTCTGGTCGTGGACAACGACCTGCGCCCCGTCGCCGTCGAAAAGGCCCGGATCGCGCTTTCCGAACGGCGCTACGTCACAAGTCTGGTTTCCGACGCCCAGGGGCGCTACCGCTACGACGCCGTTTCCGTGGATACCGAAACGGCGAGCCAGGAGGCGACCATTCCGCCCGACGGCCTTCTCTGGCCCGTGCCCACCGAAACGCCCGGCGACTATCTTGTGACCATACGCGACGCCTCGGGCGCGCTGCTGGCCAAGATTCCCTTCAGCGTCGCCGGCGAACGCCTCGCCGCCCCGGAAGAACTGGAACCCGGCGCTCTCGCGCGCGGCAACCTGCGTCTTGTGCTGGACAAGAAGAGCTACGCGCCGGGCGATACCGTCAGGCTGCGCCTTTCCGCGCCCTTTGACGGTTCCGGCCTGATCACCATCGAACGGGATCGCGTGCTGGCCCATGCGTGGTTCACGGCCAAAGCCGGGGAAAGCGTGCAGGAAATCGCCCTGCCCCGGGACTTTGAAGGTTCCGGCTTTGTCAACGTGTCCTTTGTCCGCAGCCCGGAATCCCCCGCCGTCTACATGCAGCCCCATGCCTACGCCGCCGCCCCCTTCAGCGCGGGCGTGGAACAGCGGGACATGGGCCTGCGGCTGGAAGCTCCCGCCGCCGTACGCCCCGGCGACGCCCTGCGTCTGCGGCTCAGCTCCCGCATACCGGGACGCGCCGTCGTCTTTGCCGTAGATGAAGGCATTCTTCAGCTGACCGGCTTCCAGACGCCCGATCCGCTGCGGGAAATCCTCCTTGGCCGGGCCCTCGACGTACGCACCAGCCAGATGTTCGATCTGCTCATGCCCGATCACGCCCGCCTGCGCGGCCGCATTTCCGGTTTCGGCGGCGGCGTCGGCTTCGGCGGACGTTTTCTCAATCCCTTCCAGCGGCGCGGCGAAGCCCCCTTCGCCTTCTGGATGGAACCGGTGGAGGTGGGTCCGCAGGCGCGCGAGATCACGATCCCGGTTCCCGAATCCTTTGCGGGCAAGGTGCGCCTCATGGCTGTCGGCGCCGCCGCGTCCGGGACGCCCTCGGCGACGGCGGGCAGCGCCGAAGCCTTTGCCGAGGTGCGCGGTTCCGTCATTCTCAAGCCGCTCCTGCCGCTGACCGTCGCGCCCGGCGACGTTTTTGAAGGGGCGCTTGTCGTCGCCAATACCGTGCCCGGCAGCGGCCCGGAAGCCGCAATACGCCTTGAGCTGCGCTGCGGCCCCGGTCTGGAGCTTCGCGACGTTCCCGACGTCAGAACCGTCGTCGTGCCGGAAAACGGCGAAACGGTGATTCCCCTGCCCCTGCGCGCTCTTGACGTTCCCGGCCCCGCGAGCATCGACATCGTCGCCACGCCGGAAAAGGACGCGCCCGCGCGCCGCAGCGTCGAGCTTTCGATTCGCCCGGCAACGCCGCGCACCCTCACGCTTTCGGAAGTCGTCGTGGACAAGCGGCGCGACGTCAGGGCGCCGTCGGCGCTCTATCCCTGGGAAGCCGTTACCCGGGCAAGCCTTTCGACCGGCCCCCTGTCGGCCCTGCGGGCCGTTTTCGCCCGGCTGGACGCCGCGCCCTATGCCGGCGTGGAACAGCGCGTCAGTCAGGCCTTCCCCCTTGCGGCCCTGAGCGCCGCCCCGGAACTGCGCGACGTCGTCATGGCGCGCCCCGACCTCTCGCCCGAGGATCGCGGCAAGGAAAGCGTCCGCTCCGTCGACGCCGCCGTCCAGAGCATCCAGCGCTGCTTTACCGGCAACGAGGGCGTTTCGTTCTGGCCCGGCGGCAAGGCCGACGACTTCCTTACGGCCTACGCCGCCGACTTTCTGCTTACCCTGCGGGAAAACGGCGGCATCGCGCCCGAACCCCTTACCCGCAACCTGCTCGATACCCTGCAGCAAATCGCGACGCGCCCGCCCGCCTCGGCCCACGACGCCCGCGTCAGGCTTTACGCCGTATGGATACTGCTGCGGGACGGGCGCATCATGACGCAGGAAACGCGAGAGCTGGAACGCTGGTTCCGTGAAAATCTCCCTGCCTGGGATCGGGACGCCGTCGCGACGCTCCTCGCCGACTGTCTGGCCATGCTGCGCCTTGAACGGCAGGCGCGGGACGTTCTGCCCACGCGAATCAGCGTGCCCGCGACGGACCCCGTCTTTTCTCCGGCCGTCCTGCACGGCCTGCACGCGCTGGCGCTGTCGCGCAGCTTCCCCGAACGGCGCGTCGACATTCCCGTGGACGCCCTTGTCCGCTACGCCGCCTCCAACGCCAGTTCCCTGGAGCTGGCCTTCCTTGCCCGCGGCCTGCTGGCGCTTGGCGCGACGCCGCCACCCCTGCCGGACAACATAAGCCTGACCTGCACGGAATATGCTCCGGGCTTTTCCCCGACGGACGCCCGTCCCCTTGCGCTCGGCTCCATGCTGACCCTCGACGCTCCCGGCTGCCTGCGGTTTGAAACCAACGCTCCCGGCGGCGAGGGCTGGCGCCTGCAACTGCTGAACGACGGCTATCCCCGGCAGGCGCAGCCCCAGAAATCGCAGGGGCTGGAAGTACGGCGCCGCTTCCTTGACGAACGCGGCGAGCCCGTTCTCTCCGCGCCCGCCGGCGCGCTGCTCACCGTGGAAATCAGCCTTCGCAGCGACAGCGCGCCCCGGCAAAACATTGTCGTCGTCGATCTTCTGCCCGGCGGGCTGGAACCCGTCCTTGAAAGGGACGACGCCCTGCCGCAGGGCGAGGGACTTCTCTACCGGCAGCGCCGGGAAGACCGGTTCCTCTTCTTCGTCAACGCCGCCCCGGTCGCCGAAACCTACCGCTACCGGGTTCGCGCCGCCACCCGCGGCGACTACGCCCTGCCGCCGGTCAGCGCGGAAGCCATGTACGACGCCGCCGCCCGCGCGGCGGCCGACGGCGGCCGCTTCGTCGTGAAATAACAAACGGGCGCGCCGGATTAGCGAATACGTTTTGAGGGGGAAGAAACCCCTTTGCTCTGCTGTCGATGCCCGTAAGGCGCCAGGGCGCCTAACGGGCACGGCCTGCGGCCGCCCGTCGGGTCGCTGCTTGCGGCAAAAAGGTGTTTCTTCCCCCTCAAACTCCCCCATCTTCCCCAAAACCCGCTCATAAAGCGTTCCGCCTTTGAAAAAGGCAAAACGCTCCAGGGCCTGTTAACACAAATTTTTCTATTTAAAACAAATAGAAAATCAGGCTCCACATACCATTTGAAAGGCGATTGCCGCATGGCCTGGTTCCCTTTGAAAAAGCGCGTTGGGGGAAGGATGGGGGGCCTGGGGGGAAGGAAACGCCCCTTGTACGCTAGCCAAGGGGGTTTCCTTCCCCCCAGAAAAACGATTTAGTGTTAACAGGCCCTAACGCGCCCTATACGGCAATCTTTTCGCCGCGCGCGGCCGGACAGGAACGCCCCGTCTGACCGGTTACAATGATTTCAGCGACGGAAGAGGGGTCGTCGCGGATGATTTCATCGACAGAAGGAACGACGACGCGCCCGGACGCGGGATTCTTTATGCTGTCGACATGCGTTGTGACAACGGCGTCCAGATCCGACTTTTCAAAGCAGAGATCGGAATCGACGACTTCGCAGTCGACAAGCTTCAGGGACCTGCAATAGCAGAGCGGCTGCGAACTGAGTATCCTGCAATTTTCAAGAGTGAGATTTTCAGAATACCAGCCAAGAAACTCGCCCCGAAGCACGCTGTTTCTGACCGTAACGTCGCGCGCGTGCCAGAAGGCGTCCCTGCTGATGATATCGCACCGCTCAAAAACGCACTCATGCAGATATTGCAGCGCGTACTTTCCCTTGAAGCGCACATTGTCAAAGGCAAGATTCCCGGAACAGAGCATGAAATAGTCGCTTTCCACCGCGCAGTCTTCCATCACGAAGCCGCGCGAGAACCAGCCGAATTCGTTCGATCTGATATCGCAGCGGCGGACGGTCGCGTCCCGGCATTCCCGAAAGGCCTTGATTCCGTGCAGTTCGCTGTCCGTCACGGAAACGCGCTCCGCATACCAGAGGGCGGCGCGACAGTCTTCGGTCATGCGGCACTCGCGAATATCCAGCCGGCGCGTATGCCAGAAAGGATAACGCAGCTGAAAGGAACAACGTTCGGCAACGACGTCCGACGCTTCCTTGACGGCGCTTTCCCCGTCGTTCGGACCGGCAAAGACGCAGTCCAGAAGATGAACGCCGCTGACGCCGTACAGGGCGCGTTCCTCGTCATAAGTCTGATTCCGTATCGTTTTCATTGATGCAATCCGCTGTTTTCACAGGGCGGCGGGCGATTCCGGTCCGCAGCCGCCCTGTTTTCCGGCGTTACGGCCTGATAATGGTCTTCAGGACCGACGCGTCCGGGGAAACCTGCTTTTCAAAGGCATATTGAAGCTGATCCAGAGGCAGGATATCGGTCACGTATCGTTCAACGTCGACGACGCCTCCCGCAATGAGCCCGATGGTTTCCTCAAATTCCTTTCGCGTGCAGGAAACGCTGCCGGTCAGGCTGATCTCGCGCAGCACGGCGCGATTGAGTTCAAAAGGAACGGCGGGCGTCGTCGAATTTCCGATCAGCACGATTTCTCCGCCGGGCTTCACGCCGTCCATGCAGGCCGCAAGCGCGTCTCCCGCGCCGACGGCTTCAAAGACAACGTCGAAGCCGCCTTCGGAAACTTCCCGCATCTTCGCGGCCCGATCGGGATCGTTTCCGTCAAGATAGACGTCAAAATCGCCGATTTCCCGGGCCTTGCCCGTCTGCCGATCATCAATTTTGGACATGGCCAGACAGGAGGCGCCCGCCTTTCTGACCAGCCCGCCCACAAGCTGCGCGATAATGCCGCTGCCGACCACCAGCACCTTGTCGCGCCATTTCAGGCGGGATCGTCTGACCGCATGATAGGCGACCATCAGCGGATCGATCAGGCCGGCGGCCACGTCCGACACCGTATCCGGCAGCCTGAAGGCGTTCTTCGCCTTGCCGACGAAATATTCCGCGTAACCGCCGTTGCAGACAAAGCCGATATACTTCTCGCCCCGCACCTCCCGGCAAAGCTGCTCCCTGCCTTCCCGGCACATGTCGCATTCGCCGCAGTACAGATTGGCCCAGAAGGTCACGCGGTCGCCGATCCGAAAATCGCTGTCGCCGGGATCGACCACCTCGCCGCAGAATTCATGCCCCATATGAAAATCTTCGACAGGCTCCGGGCTCCAGCCCTTTCCCGCCATCCACATGTGAATGTCGCTGCCGCACACGCCGCAGGCCAAAACCCGTATCTTCAGCATTCCCGGCGCCATTTCCGGTACGGGCGCGCGCCTGATTTCAATCTGTCGCGGCCCGGTCAGCACGCCGGCCTTCATCATTTCTCGCGCCATATCGCCTTCCTTTTCTTCCCTGACTAACAAAGGGCGTCTCCTGTTGCGGGCGGAACGCCGGAAAAGGCTTTCCCAGGAGACCTCCGGCGGACGTCCGCCTCGCCCGCCCGCAACAGCCCGGCCGGATTCGGGGCGCGCCGCGCGCACTTCCCCGAAGCCTGCGCCTTGTCCGCGGAATGCCGGGGGGAACGGCGCTCCGCCGCCGGGCGTGTCGCCTTTTTCAAAGGCGACACGCTCTAATTTTTCCAAATCTGCCTTTGCTGTTCGAGCGGATAACGCTCGCCCACGATTGTCACGCCGGCAAGCGCGTCCTCCAGTTCCTTCCATTCTTCCGAACGCACCGCCAGACTGACCGCCCTGATGTTTTCCTCCAGATGCGACAGACTGGTGGTTCCGGGAATGGGCACAATCCAGTCCCTTCGCAACAACCACCCCAGGGCGACCTGCGCGCCGGTGATGCCTCTGGGGCGGCCGAAACGGTTAAGAATTTCCACAATCATCAGGTTCTTCGCCAGAGCTTCAGGCGCGAACCTTGGCAGCGTGTCGCGATTGTCGTTGCCGGAATCGAACCGGGTATACGGCGTCATGTCTCCGCCAAGCAGCCCCCGGTTGAGCGGGCTGTAGGGCACGAAACCGATGCCGAGTTCCTCAAGCACGGGGAAAATGTCCTTTTCCGGCTCGCGCCACATCAGATGATATTCACTCTGAACGGCGGTAACGGGTTGTTCTGCGTGCGCGCGCCGGATGGTTTCCGGCCCGACCTCGCACAGGCCGAAGCGCCTGACCTTGCCTTCGCGAATGAGATCCCCGACGGTTCCCGCCACGTCTTCAACGGGCACTTCGGGGTCGAAACGGTGCTGGTAGAAAAGCTCAATGGCGTCAACTTTCAGCCGCTTCAGCGAGGCTTCCGCAACCCGGCGAATATTTTCCGGACGACTGTCGAGCTTGCCCGCCTGATAGACGCCGTTGACGATGCGGTGACCAAACTTGGTAGATATGGCGACCTTGCCCCTGTATGGCGCCAGCGCCTCGCCGACAAGCTCCTCATTGGTCAGCGGCCCGTACGCCTGGGCGGTGTCAAACAGGGTGACGCCATGCTCGGCGGCCTGACGCAGCAGCCTGATCATCGCGTTTCTGTCGGGCGAAACGCCGCGATTGTAATTCGCGCCCATCGCGCCGAAGCCAAGGGCGGAAACTTCCATGCTGAACCTGCCGCTCCCGAGAGTACGCCGCCGTGTCAGCAGCGGCAGATCCAGGGAACCTTTTCCTTCAGAGCCGCCGGCAGACGCGCCGCGCCTTTCCGCAACCGTTCCCGCGCCCGCGACGCCCCCCGCCAGAGCGGGGGCGGCCATCAGCGCCGCGGCAGCCCGCAGGACGCTGCGGCGGCGCATGTCCGGAACCATTCTTTCCTTTACGCTGTTCATATCTTCCATTCCTTGTCAGTTCCTGTTCATTCCGCGACGTCCAGCCCCATGAGCCTGGCCGGATTCGTTCGGACCATCATGTCGATATCCTTCCGGGAGACGCCGCCCTCAAGCAGCGTCTCGATGCACATACGCATTCCATCCAGAGGATGCGGCATGCCGACCTGCCCGAGGTCGGTAGTGATGAAGGAGCGCTCGGGAACAATACCGGCGCAGGCGACGAAATCCTCCCGGCTCATGCGTTCATTCATGGGAACGCCCGTTCCCGGCCCCCAGAGATTCGTGATGTAGCTGTATTCCACAAAACCGCCGAGTTCCGCCACGCGCATGATCTGGGCGCGGCTCATCTTCCAGATATGGGCGTTGACGTGCGTCGCCACAAACTTGCCGACGCCCACCTCCCTGGCCTTTCGGGCAAGGATCAGGCTTTCCTCCGGGGAGCAGTGCCCGGTCGCGAAAATGATGTCGGCCTCGGCGCAAAGCTCCATGACCCTGACCACTTCCGGCAGAACTTTTCCGGTATCGCTCAGAACGGGAATGCCCTTTCCGGGCAGGTTCTCGCGGGCGTGCTGGTATGCCGCCGCCTGCGTGGGCATCCAGATGCACTTGCAATAGTTTCCCGTCGTTCTGAGGGCCATTTCCGCGGCGTACGCATTGACGCGGTCGCCGTGCGTCCTGTTCATGCACAGGCTGCCAAAACAGGCGAAATCGGGAAGGGCGCGCCGCACGAGATACACCCTGTCGTGGCAGCTCCATTCGTTCGACTTGAACATTACCGAACGATACCCCGCCTGTTGCGCCGCGCGGGCGAAAGACAGCTCGTCGACGGACCTCTCCCTGACATCCGGCGCGGCATGAACATGAATATCGCTGACGCCTTGCAGCGTCTCGTCCCGCGCGCCGGCGTTGTCCGCGCGCGCCTCGGAGGCCGGAGAATCGAACGCCGCTCCGGCCGTGAGGGCGGCGCCGCCGACAAGTCCGGCGGCCTTGATAAAACCTCTGCGCGTCCATACGGGAGTTGAATTCATACCTTCCTCGCCGGGAGATTCCGCTCCACGCCCCTTCGGGCCGCGGACGATCCCCGTTGCCGCTCTTTTCCGTTGCATTTCATCTTCCTTTCCATGCCCCGGCGGGGCGCCTTGCCCGGCCGGTTTCCCGGACGAACCGCCTCTTTCCGCGCCCGCTCTCCGTCCGGCGGGAACGGCGGTTGCGCGCGTCAGGATAAAAATGGCGTGCGCATCGCGGATCTTCCGCGCCGCCGTCGCCTGACAATCCGGACTTCATGGCGGCATGATAGGCGCCCGGCGCTCCCTGAACCAGCCACATTCATCTCATTTTCTTGCCTATTTCTACGAGCGCGCCCTGCGGCGACGTCGCGGCGACAAAGAAAAAATCCGCCATGTCACATAGATATATCCCATCAAAACCGCGCAAAAACGAACGACGGCCCGTTTCCGCAACCGGTCGCCGCGCCTGACACGGCCCGCGTCAGGCGCGCCAGAGGAGGCCGGCCGCCTTGCCCCTCCGGCGCGAGTCGGATAGACTGAAAGCATGGAAGGGCCGCGCTTCCGGCGGCCCGGGCCTCGCGCGTCGCCTTTTTTAAAGGCAAAACGCTCTAGACGACGACAGATCCGCACGATGCGACGATCCTTTCTTGTGCCCGTGTCGGCGGCGTGCGCCGCCTGCATGCTCTACGGTCTCCTGTGTCTCTGGCTCTGGCTGAGCCTGACGCCCTGCCCGGCGCCGCTGGAAGGCGTTTCCTTTTCCCGGCTTGTGCTGGACCGGCATGGCGCCCCCCTGCGGATTTCCCTCGCGGCGGATCAGACCTACCGCCTGCGTCTGCGCCTTGACGACATTCCGCCCGAAGCCGTGGCCACGGTGCTGCGCTACGAGGATCGCCACTTCCGCCGGCATCCCGGCGTAAACCCCCTGTCGCTCTGCCGGGCGGCTCTGACCATGCTTGCGGGGGGGCGGCGCATGGGCGGCTCCACCATTACCATGCAGACGGCGCGGCTGATCTGGCGTCTGGAAACCGGTTCTCCGGGAGACAAGCTGCGCCAGATACTGCTGGCCCTGCTGCTGGAATACCACTGGACCAAGGATCAGATTCTGGAGGTCTATTTCAACCTCGCGCCTTACGGCGGCAATGTGGAAGGACTGGAAGCGGCCGCGCGCGTCTACTTTCACAAGACGGCCGGGCAGCTGACACCGGAGGAAGTGATCGCCCTGACGCCGGTGCCGCAGCATCCCGCGCGGCGCAGACCGGCCGAAGACAATCCGGCCTTTTTCGACGCCATGCGCCGTCTGCGGCAACGCTGGTTTCAGGACGGCGAAGTCGCGCCCCTGCGGGTGCGGACGACGGCGGAGCTTCCCTTTGAAGCGCCGCACGTCTGCGCCGAACTGCTGTCCCGGCCCGGCCCGGATCGGCTGACGACAACCCTTGATCCGGCGGCCCAGCGGCGCGTGGAACGGGCGTTGCGACGCTTTGCCGAGCAGAACGCCGCCTACGGCCTGACCAACGCCGCCGCCCTGCTGCTGCACTGGCCCAGCATGGAAATCCGGGCGCTGGCGGGATCGGCGGATTTCGACAACGCGGCCATAGACGGACAAATCGACGGCACAAGGGCCCGGCGCTCTCCCGGCTCGACGCTCAAGCCCTTCATCTATGCGCTGGCGCTGGATCAGGGGCTTATTCATCCGCAGACGCTCCTGCTGGACATGCCCCGCAGCTTTTCCGGCTACGATCCCGAGAATTTCGACGGCGGCTTTCGCGGTCCCATCGCGGCCGCCGACGCCCTGCGCGCCAGCCGCAACGTGCCCGCGCTGGCGCTGGCAGCGCGTCTCGCGCCTCCCGGCCTGTACGGTTTTCTGCGCGCGGCGGGCGTGCGGTTTGCCGAAAGCGAAGAACATTACGGCCTGAGCCTGGTGCTCGGCGGCGCGGAAACAAGCATGCGCGAGCTTGTCCGCCTGTACGCGATGCTGGCCAACAAGGGCGTCCTGCGTCCCCTGCGGCTGCTGCGGGGCGCGCCCGTCTCCGAGGCGCCGCGCCCCATGCTCTCCCCCGAAGCGGCGCTTGTGACCCTCGCCATGCTGGAAGATCCGACCGTCTTCGTCGCTTCCCGGCAGGGACGCCGCCTGCCCCTGCGTATCAAGACCGGAACGTCCAACGGCTTTCGCGACGCCTGGGCCGTCGGCGTGTTCGGCCCTTACGTTCTGGCCGTCTGGGCGGGCAATTTCGACAACGGCGCGAATCCCCTGCTTGTGGGAGGGCGCGTCGCGGCGCCCCTGCTGCAACGTATCGCCGCGGATATCGCCGCAAACGAAACGCTGGTCGATTCTCTGCGGCTGCCGCAGCCGGAACTGAACGTCGTCCGTCTGCCGGTCTGCGCGGATACCGGCGATCTCGACGTTTCCCTCTGCCGCGACGCCGCGGAAACCTGGTTCATTCCGGGCGTCTCGCCCATTCGCCCCACCGGCATATACCGGACCATACTGGTGGACGCGCGCACCGGCCTGCGCGCCTGTTCTCCCGACGATCCGCACGTGGAGCGGCGCGTTCAGGAATTCTGGCCAAGCGAACTGGCGGCCATGTTCGCGGCCGCGGGCATTGCCAAGCCGGAACCGCCGCCCCTTGACCCGCGCTGCCGCCCCGAAGGCGTCGCGCCCGGCGCGCCGCCGCTCATTCTGCTGCCCAAGGCCGGGTTGACGTACCACCTGCGCCCGGAAGCGCCCCGGCGGACCATTCCGCTGCTTGCCCATGCCGACGCGGGCGCGCGCGTCGTCCACTGGTTCGCCGACGACCGCCTGATCGGCAAAAGCGCCCCCGGCGAAACTCTCGCCTGGGAAACTGGGCCCGGAACCTTTCTGCTGCGCGCGGTCGACGACGCGGGCCGGGCCAGCGCCCGCCACGTTGTCGTCCAGACGCTGCCGCAGCGCGACTAGGTTCTGGACGCATTGCGTCTATCTTGCTTGAGGGGGAAGAAACCCCTTTTGCTTGCGGCAAAAAGGTGTTTCTTCCCCCTCAAACTCCCCCATCTTCCCCAAAACCCGCGCATACTATACAGGCAGGTAAAGACAGGCGTTTTCATAACATATAGAGCATTTTCAGTTTGAAACGCGTTGCGTTTCAAACCATACGGCCTGTCGTTTCGCGGAAAAAGCGCGTTTTTTCCGCTCGCTTCGGGCCGGGCGGAGCCGCCGCTTCGCGTTTCACCTTTTTCAAAGAAGAAACGCTCTAACGCACCAGCTCGTGCTTGAGGCTGGCGCCGTGGCGCATGAAATAGACCTGCTCCGCGATATTGGCGGAGCGTCGCCAGACCCGGGTCAGGGAACGCACGATGAGCATGGCGTGGATGGCGGCGCGCGGATCGCCGGAAACTCTGCCGTCTTCGCCGGGCATGGGCATCAGGGCCTGCAGGAGCGCCACCTCGGCCTGCATGGCGTCGTCCTCGGCGGCGCGAAGACTGCGCGCGGCTTCGGCGTCTTCCTCGCGGAAGGCGTCGGCCGCCTGCGCGAAGGCGGCCCGGGCCTGCGCGAACATCTCCCGCAGACGGCGCATGTCTTCTTCCTTGATGGGCAGCTCATGCAGCAGGAGAACGCGCTCGGCAATGGACGCGGCCTCGTCGCCGATGCGCTCAAGATCCACGACCATGCGGAGGGCCGCCACCACGAAGCGCAGATCGCCGGCCACCGGTTGCAGGCGCGCCATGACGCGCAAACAGAGTTCGTCGATTTCGTTCTCCAGCTCGTCAATGACGGCGTCGCCCTCCTGCACGGCCAGCGCGCGGGCGGCGTCGTCCTGCGAAAGGGCCTTGCCGCTCTCGTCCAGCGCGATGCCCGCATGGGCGAACATGACGAGCAGGCGCGTACGCAAGGTCGCCAGCATCTGACGCGGAGAATCCTCACAGAGTATGCTTTCCATTAGCCGAACCTGCCTGTAATGTAATCTTCGGTTTGCTTCTGGGCGGGACGGGTGAAGATGACGTCCGTCTCGCCGTGCTCGATGAGCTTGCCCATGTAAAAGAAGGCCGTTTCATCAGAAATGCGGGCGGCCTGCTGCATGCTGTGCGTCACGATGACGATGGTCAGGCCGCTTTTCAGTTCCATGACGCTTTCCTCGACGTGGCGGGTGGCAATGGGGTCAAGCGCGCTGGCGGGCTCGTCCATCAGCAGCACTTCCGGCTCGACGGCCAGCGCGCGGGCAATGCAGAGACGCTGCTGCTGCCCGCCGGAAAGCCCCATGGCCGATGAATGCAGACGATCCTTGACCTCGTTGAAGAGGGCGGCGCGCGTCAGGGCTGTTTCCACCCGCTCGGCAATGGCGTTTTCGTCCTTCATGCCGTTGACGCGCAGCCCGTAGGCCACGTTTTCAAAGATGCTCTTGGGAAAGGGATTGGGCTTCTGGAACACCATGCCCACCCGCCGCCGCAGCGACGCCACGTTGGTCGCCGGCGCGTTGATGTTCTCGCCGTCCAGCTCGATCACGCCCTCCACCCGCGCGCCGGGCACAAGGTCGTTCATGCGGTTCAGGCAGCGCAGGAAGGTCGACTTGCCGCAGCCGGACGGGCCGATCAGGGCCGTCACCTTGCCGCTTTCAAAAGAAAGATTCACATTGTGCAGGGCCTTGTGATCGCCGTAGAACACGCTCACATCCCGCGCCTTCATCGTAATGCTCATTCCTCGACTCCATCGGCGTCGCCTGCGCGACCGGAAGGGTTCGCGGCCGGCGCCTCCGCGGAAGACGTTGCGTCCCCGCGCGCCGCCGCAAGGGTAAAGACAATGGCCGTGCTGCCGTCCTGAGCGGGACTTTCCGCCCAGATGCGGCCGCCGTGCCGCTCCACCACGTGCTTGCATATGGCCAGACCAAGCCCCGTGCCCTGCTGGCCGCGATGGGCTTCCACCCGGTAGAAGCGCTCAAAGATGCGCTCCAGATGCTCGGGCGCGATGCCCGGACCGTCGTCGACCACGCGAAAGATCACGATCTCGCCTTCCCGCCGCGCGCCGACGCGCACCTTGCCGTTTTCGGGCGAGAAGCGGCAGGCGTTTTCAAAGATATTGCGGAATACCATGCCGAGACTTTCGGCGTGCGCCATGACTTCCAGATGAGGAGGAATATCCATCTCAAGCGTCACGTTGCGCCGGGAGCAGAGTTCGGCGCAGATACCCTGCGCCTGCGCGATGATTTCTTCCGTCCCGATCGGCGCAAGCCGCAGATTTCCGTCCTCGCCTTCCAGCCGCGCCAGCGCCAGCAGATCCGTCGTCATCGCGGAAAGATAGGCGCCGTGCTTGTGGATGATTTCGGCAAAATGACGGCAGCGGGCGACGTCCTCCACTTCCATCAGGGTTTCCGCATACCCCTGTATGGCCGTCAGGGGCGTTCGCAGCTCGTGGGACACATTGGCGACAAAGTCGCGGCGCACGCGCTCCAGCCGCATGAGTTCCGTGATGTCGTGAAAGACCGCCACCACGCCCACGCGCGCGTCCACATCGTCGGCGCGCGCCAGCCGCACGGAAAAATTCTGCCCCGACGCAAGCTCCAGCGGCACATGCACGACGGCCTGCGACCCCGACGCGCCGGCGGCCAGCAACCTCTCCACGGCGTTCTGGAGGCAGGGCGCGGGAATGCACTTGATGAGCGGCTGACCAAGCGCCCGCCCGACGCCGGGAAAGACCCGCTCCAGCGCGCGATTGACCCGGCGCACATTCCCCTGGCGATCAAGCACCAGCACGCCGTCGCCCATGATGGTCAGCACGCTTTCCAGCTGGGCGGCCTGATCGGCCGCATAGCCGATCTGCTCCTCGATATTCCGGGCCATATCGTTGACGGCCTCGGCGAGCGGCGCGAACTCCCTGCCCGGCACGTGACGCAGACGGCGGTGAAAATTGCCGCGGGCAATGGCCGTCACGGCGTTGACCATATGCTCCACCGAACGCCGCAGCGCGCCGGAAATCAGAACGGCCAGAAGCGCGGACAGCAGCAGCGCCGCCGCGGAAAGGCGCGACAGGACGCTCAGACGGCCGTCGATATCGGCAAGCATGTCGGCCAGAGGCACGGCCAGACGCAGGACGCTTCCGTCGGGCAGCAGCCGCGCCGCATAAGCGAAGGGCTCGCTCAGACTGCCGCTTTCACGAACGGCGTAGCCTTCGCCCCGCGCGCGGGCCTGAATGATTTCCGGCCGGTCGTTGTGATTGTCCAGCTCCCGCTCGCTCAGGCTGGCGCTTGACTCTTCGCGCACGACGCCGGAAGCGTCCACCAGCGACACGCGGGCCGTCTCGTGCCCCAGCAGCCGCAGCAGGGCGTGCGCGTCCTTGCCGTCGGCGCCGTGCGCCGCGTACAAGGAGGCCGCCATGCGGCACTCGCGCAGCAGGGCCGCGCGCGCCGAATCCAGCTGCTTTTCCTTCAGCAGCGCCCTTGCGTAAAAGAGACTCAGGCTCACCGACAGGAGCCCCACAAGAAATATTGCCCAGAACACGCGGGCCCGGAACGACAGGCCTCTTCCGTATGCCATGACATCCTCCGCCGCCGGCGGCGTCCGCGGGAACGCCCTCCGGCGCTCCCGGATATTTCTCCGCCGGGCGCTGCGCGTCCGGCCGAAAAATCAGTCTTCCTTCAGGCGATAGCCGACGCCGCGCACGGTTTCGATAACGTCCGCCGCCGCGCCCAGCTTGGCGCGCAGGCGTCGCACATGAGTGTCCACCGTGCGGGCATACCCTTCAAAGGAATAGCCCCAGACAGTATTGAGCAGCTGTTCGCGCGTGCGAACCGCTCCGCTGTGACGCAGCAGGTCTTCCAGCAGCCGAAATTCCGTGGCCGTCAGGGCCACGGGCTCGCCGTTCACCTCGGCGCGGTGCCGCTCCGCATCAAGGGAAACGCCGCCGCGCCGCAGCACGGAACCGCTCAGGGAACGATCCTGACGCCGCAGAACGGCCTTTACCCGCAGCATGAGCTCCCGCACGCTGAACGGCTTGACGACGTAGTCGTCGGCTCCCAGCGTAAGCCCCACGACGCGATCGACCTCTTCGCCGCGCGCCGTCAGCAGCAGCACGGGCACGACCGGCCCGCCCTCCGCGGCCAGTCCGCGCAGCACGTCGAAACCGTCCATGCCGGGCAGCATCACGTCCAGCAGCATGAGCGCGGGCCGCTCCGAACGCGCCAGCGCCAGACCGCCGGGCCCGTCTCCGGCCTCCAGCACATCGAACCCCTCGCGCTCAAGATGATAGCGAAGCAGTTCGCGAATATCGGCCTCGTCTTCCACAATGAGAATCTTTTTCTTGTCCATGACCTCTTTCCTTTTCAGGACAGGCACACTTCACCCCGCCCGCGCGACATGCGCGGGGCGAACATGTGACAATACCGTGACAAGCCTTCCGGCGGCCGTTTTTCCCCGCCCTTCGCGCGAAAGGGCGCCGGCGAACGCCCGGCGCCAATGTCGTCGTCTTTTCTTTCTGCCGTCACACAACCGTCACACGCCGCCGCGAAGAAGAAATTCGCGAAAGGAATTTCCCTTCCGGCAACAACATCACCATTTCATCATGAGGAGTTCGTCATGAAATTCGGCATGCTCTTCGCCGCCGCCGTCACCGCCGTCAGTCTGGCCGCCCCCGCCGCCGCGGGCGATCTCGTCGTCAACGGGTCCACCACCGTGCTGCCCGTGGTGCAAAAGGCCGGCGAGGCCTTCATGGCCTCGCATCCCGCCGTTCGCCTGAGCATCTCCGGCGGCGGTTCCGGCAACGGCATCAAGGCGCTGATCGAAAAGCAGTGCGACATCGCCATGAGCAGCCGCGACATCCAGGCCAAGGAAAAGGCCGCCGCCGAAAAGAACGGCGTGAAGCCGCAGCGCGTCGCCATCGCCGTGGACGCCATCGTGCCCGTGGTTCACCCCGACAACAAGGTCGCCAACCTCAGCGTGCAGCAGCTTGCCGACATCTACGCCGGCAAGATCAGGAACTGGAAGGAAGTTGGCGGCGCGGACGCCAGAATAGTCGTCATCTCCCGCGACACCTCCTCCGGCACCTTTGAAAGCTGGCACGAACTGATCATGAAGAAGACCCGCGTAACGCCCGCCGCCCTCATGCAGGCTTCCAACGGCGCCGTCTCCCAGGCCGTTGCCAAGAATCGCAACGCCATCGGCTATCTTGGGCTGGGCTATCTCAACAGCGCCGTCAAGGGCCTGAGCGTCAACGGCGTGACCGCTTCCGCCGAGACCGCCCTTTCCCGCCAGTGGCCCATCGCCCGCGAGCTCTACATCTTCACCAACGGCGCGCCCGCCGGCGACGCCAAGCTCTTTGTGGACTACCTCCTTGCCGACGACAAGGGGCAGAAGGACGTCCGCGAAGTCGGCTTCGTGCCGCTTGCCAGATAATTTCGTCGCGGGCGGGAGGAAGGCGCGGCCTGTCCTCCCGCCCGCCTTCTTCCGAAGCGGCCGCGACCCAGCTCTCCCTTCTCACCTTTCTTCCATGTTAAGGACAGCCGCATGCGATTGGGCAAAGAAGATTGTATCCGCTACATCCTGGCGGCCGTGGCAGGCAGTTCCCTGCTGGCGCTGGCGGGAATCGTCGTCTTTCTGTTTCTTGAAGGCCTGCCCCTGTTCGCCGCGCATTCTCCGTTCGACTTTCTGGGCGGCATGCTGTGGTATCCGACCGAAGACCCCGGCCTCTTCGGCATCTTTCCCCTTCTTGTCGCCTCTCTGGCCGTAACCCTGCTCTCTTCCCTGCTGGCCGTCCCCCTTGGCGTCATGACGGCCGTCTACCTCAACGAGCTTGCCCCGCCGCCGGCGCGCCGCGTCATCAAGCCCTTTGTCGAGCTGCTGGCCGCGCTGCCCTCCGTCGTGCTGGGCTTTCTCGGCATGGTCGTGGTCGCCCCCTTCCTGCAGGACGTTCTCGGCGCCGCCTCGGGGCTCAATCTGCTCAACGCCTCGCTGGTGCTGGCCATCATGAGCGTGCCCACCATCTGCTCCGTCTCGGAAGACGCCCTGCACGCCGTGCCCCGCTCCCTGCGCGAAGCCTCGCTGGCGCTCGGGGCCACGCGCTGGCAGACCATTCGCCGCGTGGTCGTGCCCGCGGCCCTTTCGGGCATCGGCACGGCCGTCATGCTCGGCATGTCGCGCGCCATAGGCGAAACCATGGTCGTGCTCATGGTCGCGGGCGGCGCGGCCATGCTGCCGGAGTCCATTCTCGATCCCGTGCGCCCCATGCCCGCCTCCATCGCCGCGGAAATGGCCGAAACGCCCTTTCGCAGCGAACATTATCACGCGCTTTTCGCCATCGGCATCGTGCTCTTCCTGCTGACGCTGGCTTTCAACGTCGTGGCCTCCCGTATCGCGGAAAAGCACCGCATGGCCGGATCTTCGGGGCTGTAACGGATATTCAAAGGCTACCCTATGCACACCTCCGCTTCCATGGAAACCTCGCCCGCGCGGCGTCTTCTCGCGCAACGACTCATGTTCGCCCTGCTGCGGGGCACGGCCGCCGTCAATGTTCTTGCCCTGGTCGGCATCTGCCTCTTTCTTGTTTCTCAGGGCCTGCCCGCGCTCTCCTGGACGTTCCTGACGGAACCGCCCCGCAACATGATGACCGAGGGCGGCATCTTTCCCTGCATCATCGGTACGGCCCTGCTTGCGCTCGGTTCCCTGTGCATCTCCTTTCCGCTGGGCGTCGGTTCCGCGGTCTATCTGCACGAATACGCCGGCCGCAGCCGCTTCGCCGCCTGGGTGCGCCTCGGCGTCAACAACCTCGCGGGCGTGCCTTCGGTCATCTTCGGCCTGTTCGGCCTGTCCTTCTTCGTCACCTTCTGCGGCCTCGGCGTCTCGCTGCTCTCCGGCATGCTCACGCTGGCGGTGCTGACCCTGCCCGTCATCATTAGCACCGCGGAGGAGGCGCTCCGCTCCGTGCCGGATTCCTACCGCGAGGCCTCGCTCGGTCTGGGCGCGTCCAAGTCGCAGACCATCGCCCGCGTGGTGCTGCCCTGCGCCCTGCCCGGCATGCTCACGGGCGCCATTCTCGCCGTGGCCCGCGCCGCCGGTGAAACCGCGGCCATCATGTTCACGGCGGCCGTCTTCTTTACGCCCAAGTTGCCCGATTCCCTGCTGAGTCCGGTCATGTCCCTGCCCTACCATATGTACGTGCTGGCGACCGCCGGTACGGAAATCGAAAAGACCCGTCCGCTCCAGTACGGCACGGGCCTTGTTCTTATCGCGCTGGTTCTCGGCATCAACCTTGCCGCCATCCTCCTGCGCGACCGCCTGCAACAGGGCAGACGCTGAACCGGCGAATCGCCTCCGGCCTGTCTTTCCGCCCGCCGGAACGGCCTCCCTCCGGGAGGAGCCGTTCCGGCGGGCGCCGTCGCCTGTTGCGGCGGACCCAGAAACAAAAAATATCTTCATATCGTATTCATTGACAAAATGCTTCATCCCGGCTCTTAAGACAACCGTCGTCGCTCCGATAGACATGATATCCGCGAAACATTCTCGATAATCGCGCGCCAGTTTCGGAGCGAATCATGCCTCTTTCCCTGCATCACAA
The DNA here is from genome assembly GCA_944324555.1 of uncultured Desulfovibrio sp. GTDB lineage: Bacteria > Desulfobacterota > Desulfovibrionia > Desulfovibrionales > Desulfovibrionaceae > Desulfovibrio. The sequence goes on along the minus strand of CALUWU010000013.1, from coordinate 260 downwards.
TCCTGCGGCGAATACCGCCGGCCGCCATCTTGCCGCGCATTACGCCAGCCTGTCCGATTCCGTACGCAGGCTTTCCACCGGCCTGCGGGTTGATCGCGCGGCGGACGATGCCGCCGGTCTGGCCGTGCGCGAACTCATGCGAGCCGATATCGCCTCGCTCCGTCAGGGCGTCCGCAACGCCAACGACGCCATTTCCCTGATCCAGACCGCCGACGGCGCGCTCGGCGTCATCGACGAAAAGCTGATCCGCATGAAGGAAC